>JAIKZF010000053.1 GCA_024682455.1 Ruminiclostridium sp.
GCTATCCTTTGTCAGGACTTCGATATTTGTGGTCGCGGAGCGTATTTCGGTATCGCCCTTTGTGGTTATCGCGTAGAGCTCATGCATACCCGCGACAGTCCAGCCGGGGTCATTTGCTCTGAACGTGCTGACATTTGCGTCTCCGACCTTTGTTTCCGTTATGATCGGGTCAAAATACGCGATACCTGTATCCGACGCATGATATCTGTCTATCTGTACGCCGTCCATATACAGCTTTACTTCGCTTTCCGCGGTGGTATAGAGCCAGATACCGTTCTTGTATCCTGTCCCCGAACCGTTATCAGATGTACGCAGATAATCGGAATTGATGTTCAGCGAACTGCCCGCCGATGTAACGGTAAGCGTCATTTTTCCGAAAGAATGAGAGTTAACTTCCCTGTCATTCGCATCAACACGTGCGCCGGCGGCTGTTATCGGGAAATCGCCGCCCTTTGGTGCCTGAATATAGAACCATATCTCGCCCGATGTTTCGGTCGTATAAAGCTTGAAGTAATTTATAGCCTGCATGTGCCACGAATCACGCGCACCTATTTTTACCGTGCTTTCCACGAGCTTGCCGCCGCTGTAAAGGCTTATGTATTTATCCTTTGACGCGACACCTACCGTATGAGTGGCAGTATCATAGCGCGTCAATACAACTCCGGTACCTCTTTCGCCGTTGGCTGTTTGTATGGTTATGACATACTGCGCGCCAGGGTTAGCCCTGGCGAGAGACGGATCAACCTCGAAACCGACCTTTACAAGCGCCCATTCATCAACATTTGCCTTTACGGTCTCGTCCGCGAACTTCGAGTTTTCGGTAAATACCTTATGATCTTTTACCTGCGGCGAAGCGCCGAATTCAACAACGGTGCATAAGCCGTTTTCCAATGTAATGGTCTCTGACAGATATTCGCCCGGCGAAAGAATAGCCTGCAGACCTTCAAGCGTCGCGGGTGCGCTCAGCCAGTCTGTCCGGCGGAAGTTTACTATCGTGTAAGTTCCCGCAGGTACGGAGTGCGTCCAGCCGTAATATGTATCTTCCACCGTGTCAGCAAGCCCGCCGTCCTCGCTGTACAAAGCTATGGTGTGCTTTGTGCCGTATCCGTCGGGAGAGGTGAAATACACGTTCGGCATATCCTTGTACGAAAGACTGAATTGCCGGGAATTCCAGTCATACCCCGCCTCATAATAGTTGCGGAGTACCTTGACGGTGCTCGATGTTTTATCTACCTCGCCGTCGATCTTGTCAACGGTATAGGACAGCGTCAGCTCGTCGCCCATTTCGATAACGCCCGCGATAGCGTCCATGTCGGTGAACTGAACCTCGGAGGGCGAGACATTGTAGAGACCCGGGTCGATGACAGCGTTGCCCTTTGTCTTGTTCACGAGCGTGAACTTCATATCGTTGAAGATGCCCTCGTCGCTGTTCCAGCCGCCGCGGGAAAGGGTGCTGTAGCCGCAGAGGTTCTCGGCTCTGCCGTCGGGGTACTGCTTTGTTATAGTCAGCGGTATCTCGCCCGGCAGTTCTTCCGAGCTCAAAGCGAAGCTCAGGGGCGTGCCGAGGTCGGCAGCCGCTATGGTCTTGTAGTATGTGCGGAAGTTGCCGGTCTTTTCGCTGACCTTCAGCGTGGCCTGGAAATCGTAGACCTGCGCGGTGAAGATTCCGCCGTTCAGCGTGAACTGTATGTCGTTCCACTTGCTGCCGTAGGAGTAGTAGTTCCCCGCACTCAGATAGCCGTCATAGGGGTTCTGGGTCACGGTGAACGTGAGATTGTTCATTCCCACGGCAGCGCCGTTTGTTACCGTACCGGTGAGGGTGACCTTCTTCACCGCCGCGAGAGTCACGGGGATATTCTGCGCCTCCTCGGTCACGGTGACCTTGGTGGCGGTCTCGCTCAGCGGCACGCCCTTGAAGCGCAGCCAGTTGTACACGGTCTTTCTCGCGCCGTAGTCGTAATAGTCGCGGGGAGTTATCTCATAATAGTATACCTTGCCCACGGACGCGCCGAGATCCTTAAGCTGTGTGCCCGTGTTCACGCGTCTGAAGGTGCCGTCGGTGTTCTTCTCGTACCACGAAACGTCGTAAGCGTCGGCGGTTATGCCCTCGCCGGTGACGGTGAGGGTGATGTTGTTCTTCGCCGTCAGGCTTACGTCCTGCGCCTTATTGCCGAATTCCACGGTAACGGGCTGCTTTTCGAGGTCGGGGTAGTTGTCGCGGTTGCTGCCGGACATGGTGATATCGCAGTACAGCGTTGTTCCCGCAGGCATGAGCGGCGATGTCGCGCCGGTGCCTATGTAGCTGTAATCTCCGCCGGTGTCCGCGCCGCCTCCTCCGGCGAGCTTTGCCGCCTTATCCCTGGTGTACCACTCGACGCGGTAGCCCTCGGGGATAGCTGTGCCGCCGGCCTTGGGGGTCACGGTGACTGTGCCGTTCTGCGGGAGAGCCGCGGTGAAGGTATGCGCGGCACCGGTTACTGTGACCTCGGCGGTCGCCGTGCCGTAGTACTGCACGCCGCCGATCTTAAGCGTATCGCCCGGGGTGACGGTGTAGGTGAGGACCGTGCCGCTCGCCACGGAAACGGGCGCGGTGAGGGTGATGCCTCTGCTGTTCTTCCATGTCACGGTGCAGCTGACGGTGATGTCCGCGCCCTCATAGCCCGTAACGGTGAGGGTGGGAGTGCACATCTCGGTTATGGTGACGGTGAGAGTGGGGTCGGTGGGAGTTGTGCCGTTGACCTCGCCGGTGTAATGGAAGGTAAAGGTATGCTCGCCCGCCGCGAGGGTCGCGAGGTAAGCCTTTTCTATCGTGACGGAGCTCCCGCTCACGGTGTAGTCCGTGCCGCCCGTGAGAGTCGCCGTGCCGTTGGTTATCGAATCGAATGTGAAGCTGCCGTCATTCTTTGTGACGGTAATGCCGCTCGTATCGCTCGTCGACCAGCTCGCCTCGGCGGGGCTGACGGAGGGCTGCTTTGCCTTTGAGCTGCTGCCGCCCGCTATCTCGAACCTGATCGGAGGCATACGCTTTACGAGCGTGCTGCCGTAGTCGGAGTATACCTCCACGCCGAGCGTGACCTTGTCGCCCGCCGCCAGAGTCGGCGCGGTGCCCGAGAAGGCGGGGTACAGCTCGTTATAGTAGAAGCCGCCTGTGAGCGTGACAAACTGCATTGTGTCGTTCTGTATGTCCTCCTCGGCGACGAAAGGCACGGTCGCTATCCAGCAGTCGTTTACCGCATACGGGTCGGAGGCTGTCCAGCCCTGCCATACGTAGATCTCGGCCTCGTACTTGTTGTTGTCCTCTCCGAGGTCGGCAAGCTGATCGAGCGCGCTCCACTGATAATCAAATTTCAGCTCCGAGTCGGTGTTCATGTACGGGTCGACCACTTCCCAGTCCTGATGCACGTCGAACCACGGCGAGGCATAGACCTCGTTCCATGTGCCCGAGTACAGCACGACCTGCGCCGCGCCCTTTACATAGCCGCCAAGAGACGGCTCGGTGGCTGTCGGGAGCCACAGGAAGTCGCCCGAAGCCTCGCCGCCGGTGCTCGTGACCGTGCCGCAGTCGTTCTCATAGATCGTCAGGCACCACGCGCGGCTGAACTGATACGGGTCGGGGTCGGTCAGCTCATTGTTGAAGAAATCGGCCTCTCCCATATCGGAGAAGAATATCTTCGCGCCGGTTATGGTCTCGCTTATGCCTGTGGTCGTCCACTTGACCGAGCCCTTCGGACAGCTGTTGTTTGTCGTGTCCGAATAGATGAAGTTGTTGGTCAGGTGAAATTCCGTCAGCGTAAGCAGTGAACCCGCCTCCGCCGGAACGGTGAACCCGGGAATGAACCCGATCATCATCGCAAGGCAGAGGAACAGGCTTACTATCGCTTTTCCCTTGATTCTTGTCTTTGTCATTATGTCAGCTCCTTATGATTATATGAGGCCCGTCTCAGCGACAAGCCGGGGTAACGTATTTATGCCGCCTTTTTCCCGTCATTGTACTTTTGCTGTATCTCGTTGAGCTCCTTTACCTGCCTGCCGTAGATCACGCACATCACGCGCCATACGATGAAGTACGACACAAGCATCATACCGCTCATTATCAGCAGATCGGCGAGGCTCCCGAACCAGTCCAGCACGTACGATACAGGGAGAAATACCGCGAATATCACGCCGAGGTGGCTCGCCATGATGCGAAGCAGGCTCCACTCCTCCATATCGTAGAAGGTCATGCCCGCGCAGCCCGCAAAGCCGATGAGCCCCGACAGGAACGAATGGAGAAGCAGAGCCTCGGCCTCCCCGCCGCACATTTCCGTTAATTTCTGCGATACTATGGAGCCGCCGCTCCCGAAGGGCACAACGGACAGGAACGCTATAAGGTTACCTACCGCGATACCGAGCAGGAAGCCTATACCCGCACGTTTAAGCGTTTTCTTGAGCATGGTGTCACTCCTTTCCCGCGAGCTTTCTGCGTATCTGCGGTATGCACCGCCGCGAAGCCCACGTCTCCATACCGCCCGCAAGCTCTATCCGAAGCGTGCCTCCCAGCGTGAAATCGTAGCGCACGACCTTCGTAAGATTCACTATCTCATACCGCGATATCCTCACGAACCGCGCCGGGTCGAGGCTGCCCTCCAGACTGCTGAGGGGCTGGCGCGCCGTGAAGCGGTTCTTCTCCGTGATTATGCTCACCTGCTTGTCGTTCACGGACAGCAGGATAATGTCCGAGACCGGCACTATGTCGAGAGTGCCGCTGCCGTCGGTCACGGCTATGCTCTGCAGACCCGCGGAATTTATGCGCTCCGCGATGTCACGCACCTCGGCGTCCTCCTCGGACGCGCGTATGAGCACCTCTATGTTCTCAAGCGTCTCGTCCCGCTCAAATCTGATGTTTATGCGCTTCACTTCGCCTCACCGCCCTTTCTTTTGTACGGATGCCGGCACAGGGCTCCGCGTCCGTATATACAGCTCCCGCAGTCCGGCTTTTCGTCCCTGTCCAGTGTACACCAGCCCTGATGCGGGTGTCCCGTTTTCGTATGACATATCCGGCACACATACAGCGGACATTCGGCGAGGATAATATTGTCCTTCTCTTTCACTTTTGGTTTCCTTTCGGGATCGGTATTATTCGTTGAAGCTGTCGAGGCGCTTTATGAACTCGTTCACGTTCTCGCCGCAGCCGTGAACCTTAAGAAAAGCCGCCACCTGCGCGGGCTCGTTCATTGCCGCCATCAGCTCGCTGAGCAGAGCCTTGTCCGACATGACTTCCTTTATCATTTCGTCTATGTTCTTTCCCATTTCGTTTCGCCTCCCTGAAAAGTCTACGAGGAAATTATATCCTATAATCCCGCTCAAATCAAGCCTTTTGTCACAGGCGGTGCAAATATGGGCGCAGGCGGCTTGACAATATTTGTCGGGTAATGTATAATATATAAAGTATGGTCGGTCCGTCAGTCCGGGGCTCCGGGCTGTATGTACGGTATCAGCTCCCGCACAGCGGCGGCGGCTTCGTCGTACATGAACTCCGCGATATATCTTGCCGCCGAGTCCAGAAGCTCCCTCCGCTCCTCCGGGAACGGGTACCCCGTCAGCCTTTCCGCGAGCCGCGCCGACAGCTCGTCGTCGAAGTCGTCCAGCGCCGCAAGCAGGCTTTCCGCAGTTTCCGCAGCCTCCGCCGCGGATATCGCGGGAGCGTCGGGCTTCGCGCCGCCGCCGATAAGCGGCAGCACTGCCCCGGTCAGGGCGCGGCAGGCTTCAACTGCCCCGGCGGTATTCGCCGCGACAAAGTCAGCGTCTTCACGCAGCGCCGCCTGTTCCAGAGCACCGAACGCGGCGTACAGCCCGTGAGAGCCGATCGTTTTCGCATTGCTTTTCAGGGCGTGCACCCGTATCATATACCCCCGGAGATCGCCGGAGGCCGCAAGCTCCTCAATCGCGGCGGTATTCTCCCCGCAGCTATCCGCGAACCTCCGCAGAGCCGCTTTGTACTTCTCCATGCTGCCGGTGCAGGCTATGCCCCCGGCGGTATCGAGACCGGCTTTCTCCAGCATCCGGACGATATCTTCCATTTCGCTCTCCTAACCCAGTATGTCTATGACCTTCGCGACTATCTCCGACTTTTTCGTGGGCTTCAGCAGATAGCCCTGGGGGCGGTACTCCGTTATGGTCTTTATGACGGTCTCCTTTTCGGCAACTCCGGTCAGGAACACAATGGGGATATCCGCATAGCGCATATCGCCGCGCACCATAGCCATGACCTCGGGGCCGTTCATCTTCGGCATAAGGTAGTCAAGGAAGATGAGGTCGACCTTGTATCTTTCCAGAACACGCGCCACGAGCGTGCCGGAGGTTATGGCTGTCACCTCGTAGAACTCCTTGAGCTGATCCTTTATCTGGAAGAGCTGCTGGGGATCGTCGTCCACGACGAGTATGTGCTTTCGCTCGAACTCCCTTGCGGGGGCTGTATTCTCGAACTCGAAGAAGTACGACTCCTCCTTCTCCTCGGCGAGCACGTTCTTAAACTCGCGCAGCTTGTCGCAAAGCACGGACAGCGAGAACTGCCGCGGCAGGAACAACATTTTCTCCAGCCCGGTATTGAACATGAAGGTCTTTTTGTCCTCCTCGTTGGATATCACTATCACGGCGGCGCTGCCGGCCCTCATATAGTCCCGCAGCAGGTCGTAGACCCTTACCTCCGTCGGGGACTCGTCCCGCAGCAGTATCAGTATCACGCGGGGTCTCTCGGTCAGCACCGTGTGCATAAGCTCGCTTTTCAGCGGCTGGCAGCCGATGACCTCGCAGTTCACGTCGTTCTCGATATGCCTCGATATATCCGAGGCTATTATCTGCCGGTTCTTGCCGGTTATAAGTATTTTGAAGCTCATAGTTTTCCCCTTTTTATAAGAGAGTGTCAAAGAAGTCGCTTACGCTCGAGTGCCTCCGGCGGCCAGGTCTGTCGGTCAGCCCCTTTGGCTCTTTCGTCGCCACCTCCCCGCTAACGGGGAGACCACCTTTTAAAAAAGGGCTGGACCCTAAAACAAATCGCTTCGCCTTGCAGCGGGCGTAGGTAGTACGACTTTTGATAGTAAAAGAACCATAAATAACAAACAGCTGCACTTTTTGACAGACTGCTGTTAAGTATAATTATACAAAATAATCATATCCTTTTCAACAGACGCGGAACAAGCGGTACCAAAACCGGCGCAAGCGGTACCCGACACACATTTACAAAAACTAACGAAATTGGTATAATATTAATATAGATTTCCCCCGGAGCTCCCGTGATCCTGCTCCGGCGATCGGAGGAACACCATGGCAGACCAAAGCGCAAAGCGTAAAAATATAATAATTATCTCGCTCATAGCCGCAGCCGTAGTCATCGCCGCGGCAGTCGTCATCATCATACTGCTGTCCGGCGGAGGCAGCGAGAGCTACAGCTCGATAAGCGTGAAGGAGATCGTCGGTGATGTGACCGTCGAGAACAAGGGCGACGTCTACAAGGCATACCCGGAAATGAAGCTTACCGACGGCTTCGCCATGACCACAGCGGTAAAATCCCACAGCTATATGTCCCTCGATGACGAGAAGTACGTCAAGCTGGAGGAGGAGAGCCGCGCGCGCTTCGAGGCTCTGGGCTCCGACGGCAGATCGACCTCGATACTGCTCGAATACGGCGAACTTTCGAGCGAAATAGTCCGTCCTCTGCGCACCGGAGAGGGCTATACCGTCACCACGCCGAACGCCGTGCTCTCCGTGCGCGGCACCCTGTTCATAACCAAGGCGCGCAAGGACTCCGACGGTATGTGGCTCACCGATGTGTACACCTTCGGCGGAGCCGTCGCGAGCCGCCGCATATTCCCCGACGGCACCAAAGCGGACAATGACGTGCTCGTAAAGGCGGGCTACAAGGCCGCCATAAAAATGACCGACGAAACAACATATTACATAGAGGAATCCCTCGACGAGCCCGGCGATAACGTCGACCCCATAAACATCAAGGACGTTGACACGGATATCCTCGCTTTCGTGTACGCCGCAGCTCAGGGCGGGCACGATGTATGCTTCTCACAGCAGGAAATGGCCGAGGTGTTCGAGGAGCGCGGCGTTGACGTGACCACGCTCACCTCCTACCGCACCGGACAGAAAATGAGCCCTCCCGAAACTCCTCCCGCCGGCGATCCTCCCGCAGCAGAGCCCCCGGAGACCTCCGAGTCCGAGGAAACTCCCTCCGACGAACAGACCGAGGACACCACAGAGAGCGAGAATCCCGGCGAGACCCCGCCTACCGCGCCTCCCGCAGGCTTTGACGGGGACACCGTGCTCGGCCCCGGAGTTCCCGGCACTCCCGGCACGGACGATACCACTCTGCCTCCGGGCGAGCTGGAGCCTCCCGCTCCGCCGGAGAACCCCCCCGAGCCTCCGGATTCCGGTGAGACGACCCCCGCAGAAGAGGAGCCCGGACAGCCCGACGAAACTTCGGCACCCGACGAAACTTCGGCACCCGACGAGACTTCGGCACCCGACGAAACTTCGGCACCCGACGAGACTTCGGAGCCCGACGAGACCTCGGAGCCCGAAGATACTTCGGCACCGGAAGAGACCTCGGCACCGGAAGAGACCTCGGCACCCGAAGTGACCACGGTACCCGACAATACCACAGTTCCGCCCGAGACAACATCGACCTCCGGAACGACGCCTCCGCCGAATACACTCCCGCCCGATACCTCACCGTCGGGAACAAGCGCGCCGGAGACTTCGCCGACCGGCACAAGCCCGACAGAGACCTCGCCGACCGGCACAAGCCCGACGGACACCTCGCCGACCAATACGAGCCCGACAGACACTTCGCCGACCAATACGAGCCCGACAGACACTTCGCCGACCAATACGAGCCCGACGGACACCTCGCCAACCAATACGAGCCCGACAGAGACAGCTCCGCCGGACACTCAGCCGCCCGACACACCGCCGCCGGACTCCACGCCCGACGAAACTACCGTTCCGGACGAAACAACGGGTCCCGACGATACGACGATTCCCGAAGATACGACCGGAGATACCCAGACCGTTCCCGACGAGACTACCAGTCCCGACGACACCACAGGTCCGGACGATACCACAGACCCCGACGACACCACAGGTCCGGACGACACCACAGGTCCCGACGACACCACAGGTCCGGAAGACACGTGCGTCCACGTATTCCAGGTAGAAGATGTGGACTTTGTATCACATGACGGCGACAAAGCGACATTTAACGCAAATCTGTGGTGCAGCAACTGCGGGCTGACGGTTCCCGTAACAGCCGTTTCCTCGACATTCAGCTACCCCGGCAACGGGACGAGAAAATACGTCCTGGATTTCGTCTACGACGGTGAGCATTACACCGGCTACGGCATAACAGATGACTGGCATGACTACAACATAACCGTTGACGATACGCTCTTTTATGAGTTTGAGTGGGCAAGCGATTATTCCGCCTGCACCGCGCACTTCTACTGCAAGAACAAGTGCGGACACTCCAGGGATGTGACCTGCACCCTCGACACGCCGCAGACCACGTCGGACGGCACGATCTATTCCGCATGGTGCGAGTTCAACGAACAGACCTTCTCCGACTCGGTCTGCATACCTGCCACAGTGACTGAGGTTTCCGTAAGCTACAGATACTTCTATCTGACAAATTCATTTGAAGGATCGTCAGTAATTGTAAATAATGAGGGCTCTCCGTCTGTGGCGTTCCAATGGACAGAGTTTAATCTGCCCTCTGAGGCACAGCGTGCAAAGCTTTGTCTGGTACCCGGAGAGACGAGTGATTACACCGATAAGAATGTTTATGAAGCTGAAGGCTATTGGTATCTTGACAATATCGGTCTCGAGGATTATGAGGTTAACAGCTTCTTCTCATGGAATCCGGGGTCGTTAGGAGCAGTTCCGAGCTATATTGCTTTCAAAGACTCCTGCGTAGCGCAGATGGTATTCTTTGACAGCGACAATAATATAGTAGCACACTCGCAAAAGGAACAGGTAAAGGTCAACTGGTCTGTTTCAATGCCAAAATTTACGACGAGCAAAGAAGCAATTATCACGTACAGTTGGAGCGACGATCTTGTACTTAGTTCGGAAGACGTCAACTATGGAGAATTATATATCTGGGCTATCGGAATAACAGGCAGTCCTTATGATAACGCAAACAATATTCCTGCATGGATATATACGTTAAGTTGGTCCGATAGTAATATGCCAAATTGTATCACCTCAAACGGTGTGGAGCTCAATTGTACTGTAGGTTGGAATGAAATCGAGGCTGAGCCGACATTAGGGACCGCAATGACAGTCACCGCAGGATTGCAGATCGTCTTGAACAGCGGCGGTTCCACACCTCATAATTCGCCGATAATACGCTTCCAAGTAAGTAATCCGGGTTAATTAGTATGGATAAAAAGAAGAAGCTCCGGCTTGCGGCCGGAACGCTGCTGATACTGATACTTGCCTTCACAGCGTCCTTCCGGGACGTTTTCGCCCAGCTCGACCTGAAAGCAAAGGATCTTCTCTATCAGCAGCCCCGCGGCGTGAGCCCGGACATAAAGATCATCGCGATAGACGACTCGGACGAGAGCCGGGCGACGCTCGGGAATTTCGGCACCTGGAAGCGCGACGTGTACGCGCGCGTCATCGAAACGCTGGGAGAC
>JAIKZF010000054.1 GCA_024682455.1 Ruminiclostridium sp.
TACACAACAGATTCGCGGTCATCGGGATCAGTCTGTTCGTGTGCTTTTTTGTTTCCTCGCTGATCGGCAGCGCGTTCTCATTTATCATAAGCGCAGCTCTGACAGCTTCTGCGGCAGCAGCCGGCTTTGCGGCGAAAAAACAAGCCGCGGCATTCGCTCTTACTGCGTGTGCCGCGGCTTTTCTTATTTATGCCGCGTATTCAGCGGCTTTCATCGAGCCGATCTCGGCGCTCAGGAACAGAACTCTGGAGATCGGCGGTACGGTCATATCCTCCGGCAGACCCGGCGGAGGCTCGGCGTATATCACAGCCGCCTGCACAGCCGACGGCCTCCCGGTAAAGCTCTCGTTCTACGCTCCCGACACAGACATCACGCCCGGCAGCACGGTAACAGCCGAGGTCACATTCACGGAAATGCCCCGCACGGCTTCCTACACCGACAGCTACAACTACTCCCGCGGCATCTTCCTGCGCGCCTCAGCCGAAAACGCCGTATTCACGGAGAACGGCGGTTTCTCGCTGCCGGCGGCTCTCGCGGCATACTCCGAAGAGCTGAGAGCCTCGGTCTCCGCCGAGCTGGACGAGCCGGAGAGCGGTCTGCTCAGGGCGGTGTTCTTCGGCGACAAGAGCGGGCTTACGGACAGCCTTTCCGCGCAGATACGCAGGTGCGGGCTCTCGCATTTCACCGCCGTCTCCGGTATGCACCTGTCGCTCATCGTCATCGTTATAATGACGGCGCTCGGAGCCCTGCCGTTCGGGAAGAAACGCGCCGTGCGCTTTGCGGCAGTCCTCGCGCTGACGGCGGTATTCATGCTGTTCTTCAATATGACCGCGTCGGTGCGCAGGAGCGGCCTTATGCTGATATTCTTCTACGGCTCGGAGCTCTTCCGTCGCGAACGCTCGACGCTGAACTCGCTCGGCGCGGCTCTGACGCTGATACTGCTGGCCGAGCCCTATGCCTGCCGGGACACGGGACTTCTTCTCTCGGCGTGCGGCACATTCGGAGCCGGAGTAGTCTCCCCCGCCCTCTGCGAGCTCATCGAAAAGCGCAGAAAGATCTCCTCCGCCGCGAAAGCCGTCCTGACCTGCGTTTGCGCTTCATACTGCACCATACCCGTATCGGCGGCGGCATTCGGCGGGTTTTCGGTGCTTTCGCCGATCACCTCGCCGGTGATACTTCCGTTTTTCACCGCAGCCCTGATATTCACGCTGGCTTTTGCGCTCACGGGAGGCTTTTCCGGCTTCCTGCTCATTCCCGCGGGAGCCGCTCTGAGGCCCGTCATTGCCATGATAAAGGCTATGTCGGCCTTTGAATACGCCTACATAGTCCCGGACAGCGAGCTGTTCCCCGCATTCGCGGCGGTGTCCGGGCTGTTCATCGCCGCCGTTCTGCTGCTTGTACGTTACCGGGGCATGGGAAAGCGCTTTGTCGTTTACTCGGTCACTGTGGTGCTCTGCGCCCTCATCGGCATTGAGACCGCCGGCAGACTGACCGGCAGCGGTACCGCAAGGATAGCCGTCTGTTCCGACGGCAGCGGGTTCGTCGCCGCGGTGAGCCGGGGCTCCGGAGTTTCGCTGTTCGCCTCGAAAATAAGCCCGGGACTGTCGGGCAAGGCATACGATATTTTCGCGGAAAGCTGCACAAACACCTTCGACCTTATCTGCGCGCTGTCTCCCGGCGAACGCTCCGACGCTTATTCCGAGGCTTTCTCACGGCTCCCCGCCGCAAAAAGAGTCATTGCGGAAAAGACCGGCTGTACCTGCGATATCGGAGGCGCATATTCCGCCGAAATACACGAGGATTCGGTCACTCTGCGGATAAACGGGATCTCCGTGATAATGACGGATATCTCCTCGGCGGCAGACTGCGGAGGTCACGACATCGGCATATACGGAGGCCTCAGAAGCTCCGAAAGCTATGACATAAACGGAGTTACCGTTCTTTCCGACAAGCGGTACAGGGAATACCCGGGCGCGTACAACGCCTATTACCGCAATATCGAGATACGTATAGCTCCCGACGGCAGAGTACGCGTCATAAGCAGATGACCGGGAATTATCAGCATATCTTCTCCAGATCGCGGCGCAGACGCTTGATTATGCGCTTTTCGAGCCGGGAGATATAGCTCTGCGAAATGCCGATAAGGTCGGCGACCTCCTTCTGCGTAAGCTCCTTGCCGTCGACCAGACCGAAGCGCTTCTCCATTATGAAGCGCTCCCGCTCGGGCAGCTTCGCGACCGACTCCAGCAGCAGGCGCTTCTCCGCCTCGCTCTCGATGTTCTCGTTCACCACGTCGTCGTCCGTGCCGAGAACGTCCGCCAGCAGAAGCTCGTTGCCGTCCCAGTCGATATTCAGCGGCTCCTCTATGGAGATCTCCGCGCGGTACTGGTTCGCCTTGCGCAGGAACATCAGTATCTCGTTCTCGATACAGCGCGAGGCATAGGTGGCGAGCTTTATGTTCTTGTCCGGACTGAATGTGTTGACTGCCTTTATCAGCCCTATGGTGCCGATGGAGATGAGATCCTCTATCCCTATGCCCGTGGACTCGAACTTCTTCGCGATATATACCACGAGCCGCAGGTTGTGCGTTATCAGTCTGTCGCGCGCGTCCTGCGAGCCCTTCAGCAGCCCCTCGAAGGCTTCCTCCTCCTCCTCCTTGGTCAGCGGAGGCGGCAGATTGTCCGAGCCGTTTATGTAATAGGTGCAGTTGGTACCGCTCCTCGCCATGATCCGCCTTATTATCTCGTTTATCCTTACTGTTGCGTTCATTGCCTTACTCCTTGGATTTATTTCAGCAGTCTTGTGCTGATCAAAGCGTCAAAGTCCTCGTTTTTCAGTGCCTCGCGCGAGACCGCTATAAGCGCGTCGAGCCGCTTCCTGCCGCCGCGCGTCTTCACCGTCACGCAGTCCGGCCGGAACGCCGCCGCCAGCGAGGTGCCCGCCGCGGTCGTCATCGGTATCAGTCGTATCCCCGAGATATCCTCCATACGTCCGCCGCTGATGTAGGCGTGCACATTCGGCGGGAGCACCGGATCGGCGGCGGCAGCCCTGCACAGTATGACGGGGCTCCCGGTAAACTGATCTCGCAGGAAGCACCCGCTGTCGGTTATCGCCGAGAGCACGGCTGTCCGGTCTCCGCGCGTGACCGTAAGCCCTACCCGCACGCTGTCGGCGGGGCTGTCCGTGAAGCGTCTCCACAGGGACAGCACCCCGTATATCACAGCGGACGATATTACAAGGACAAGCGCCGACACGTTCATATACGCGTAGCCGTTGGCAGAGAATATGAAGTCCGTCCCCGCGAACTCGTGGATCAGAGCTGCGGCTCCGCATATCAGCATACTCACGGTCACGCAGAGCGCCGAGCGCAGTATCATATCGCGCAGCGAGCCGAAGCCGAACGCCGCCAGCACGATCAGCACCGTGAGCGCAGCCTTCAGCAGCAGCGACGGCAGCACGGGGATAGGGATTAGCGCCGCCAGCGACATTATCCCTCCCGCGACCGACGACGCAGCCAGCCTGAACAGGCTCAGACGCGTGTGCAGCATCAGCGCGGCTGCGCGCAGAGTGAAATATGTGACATATATGTTTATAACGATGAGCACATCTATGTAAACTATCATCAGATCGACCCGCTTTCAAGGTGATTATACCACTTTTCTTCCGCGGATGATGTCGTTTTGTGACAGTAAAGCCGCTCTCATCTCGTCGGAATTTGTGTAAAACGGCAAAAATATCGGTTTTTATGTAAAAAAGCTAAAGTTTCCGAATATTCTGACGATATAATATATGGTAAGAAATCCATATTTAGGACGAGCAGCCGTCATCTTATGGAATATAACGAAAGAGGCGAACGGCGTGCCGCCGCTCCCGACCCGTATGTTACTGTACATCGGAACGCGGGACTCTGCCCCGCAGCCGTCATTTCAGGCAATATAACGAAAGAGGCGATTTATATGAGTGATATCAATATTCTTTATCCCGCGGCGTCAAACAATATCCAGATCCCTCGCGCTACCGTGCAGGCGAATACAAGAGCGACGGAAAAGGAAAACGAGGCCGCCTCCACGCAAAGCCTCGTAAAATCGTATTTTGACTCGCTGAGAGAGCGCTCCGACGGCGAAGCGAAGAAGCTCCTTGAGGATCTTGAAAATACTCCGCTCTCACAGATTACAAAAATGTTCTCGGACGTGCAGACCTCCACCGTGGATAATACTAGCCGCCTGTTCGAGGATCTGCGCATAAAGCCCACCGACGAGGTGAACTCCGTCGCCGGAGCTATGAAGCCCCCGGAGACAGACGCAGCCGACAACGCGCAGAAGACTCAGAAAACTGCGGCGGCTCTCAGTATCACCGACAACGCCCGCGAAAACAAGGTCGACGAGACCGATAAGACCGACGAACGGGACAAGACCGACGAGGTCGACGACGGCGACCTGACCGAGAATACCCTCGCGAAGTATGTCAGAAAGCTCACCGAGAAGGATCAGGTCTCTGCGGACAACGAAAAGCTGAACAACATAACCGCCATGACCATAGAAGCCGTACAGAAGACCAAGCAGTCCTTCTTCCGCAGCGCGGAGACCGGGGAGATAGACCGCGGCGGGGCTTACAGCGCGGCGGAGGATTTCGTAAAAAGCTACAACTCCTTCGCTAACGAGATAGCCGGCTCGGAGAACAATACCGTCGCTGGGAAATCGGAATTCATCAGCGGCATGACGATATCGTTCCGCCCGCGCCTCGAAAGAGCAGGCATCGGACAGAACGAGGACGGCGAACTGACGCTCGACCGTGAGCAGTTCGAGAAAGCCTCCGACAAGGAGCTTGAGAACGCGTTCGGCGAGAAGGACTCCTTCGCGGACTTCATCGAGGGTCAGGCAAAGCAGCTCGCCGCCTACGCGCAGACCGACCTGTACCAGCGCTCCAGCGCATACTCCGACTCGGGCAACATCACGCAGGTATCGAATATCAACGGTATCTACTTCAATATGCTCGGCTGATACGAAAAAACGACCGCCCCTTCCGGAATTTCCGGAAGGGGCGGTCTTGTGTTTGTTTGCTTATTTTTCCGTGCAGTTCACAAGGTTGACTGTGCCGGACTTTGTGAGCTTCTTGTTTGTGACGAGCTTCCATACGGCACCTGCGCCTGTTCTCTTGTTGTACGCCGAGATCGTGATATTTTTCAGCGTAGTCGGAACGGTCAGCGATACCGAGTTGCCTGTGAATACGAGCTTGTGGCCGTTGCCGTTGATCGTGAGGCTGCCGCACTTTGCAGCTGTCGGGAGCTTAAGAGCGCCGTCTATCGTAATATCGGCGAGCAGCGAGATCGTGTAGTCCGTGGTCTTGCTGTTCATTGCCTTGATCACATCGTCCCAGAACGCGTACTTGACGCCGTTGAGCTCGATCGTGAACGCCTTCAGATAAACCGTGCCGTTCGATGTGAGCAGGTCATAGGACAGTCCGTTGCTCGGCGAGATGCCGGAGATATCGAACAGTCCGGTGAGATCGCTCTTGGTCTTGAATATCGGCTGATCCTCAAGTGTTACCGCGGAAACGAGCTTTATCTTCGCGCCGCTTACCGAGCCGTTGAGCATGATAGGCTTGAAGCCCTTTGTCAGCGTGATCTTCGCGCCGGTCGTTGCGGAGAGCACCATGCCTCTGTTGACCGTAAACTGCGCTCCGCTCAGGAGTCTGAGGTCTGCCGCGGAGCCGAGGGTGATGTTGTTTGCCGTGAGGACCTTTTCGATAGTTGTCACGCCGGTCAGAGCCGTGTCTGCAAAACCGCCCAGCGAGGCTATCTGCGAGCATACGCCGAGGGTCAGCGTGCTGTCCTTGCCGCCCTTGATGTTGAGAGCCGTGCCTGTAAATGCAAGTCCGTCGATCGCCGACGCGCCGGAGGATAAGTTAAGAGTGAGTGCTCCGGCAGCTCCCGTTCTGGTAAAGCTCTTGATATTGATATTTTTGAGCGAGAAGCCGAACTTCGGAGAGAGTGTGGTAACGCCGTTCAGGGTAAGGGTCTTGCCGTTGCCGTCTATCGTGAGGCTGTCGACTGCCTTCGGGAAGGTTACCTTCGAGAGGGCGATGTCCTCATTGAGTCTGAGAGTGTAGCTGCCTGCCGGGTCGGTCATAGCCTCGAACGCCTTGTCGAACGAAGAGAAGTTCTTAACGCCGACGAGGGTCAGGGCATCGAGGTATTCGGCTCTGACGTCCTTCTTATACTGTACCGCGCTGAGGGGCTTGCCGTTTGCGGTATTTGTTATGGTGATCTTTGTTTCGAGGTCGGGTATCACGTCCTGCTTGGCAAGTGTGATAACTGTCTGTCCGGTGATGTTCGACAGCGTGCCGTCAGCTTCCTTGACTGTAAGGTTGAGCTTGGTTACTGTGCCGAGCGTGAACTTCTGGAGGTTGACCGTATTGTTCTTGCCTACGACTCTGACATACTTGTTGAGAGTAACGTCGGCGCTTATCGAGTTCGCGATATTCAGGACAGCAGCGTTGTAAACGTCGAGCTTGCCTGCGCCGGAGAGGCTTGCGGGTGTGAACTTGCCGCCGTCGAGCTTTGCTGTTGTGCCTGCCGCTATCTCAAAGTTTGCGGAAGCTCCGGAGAGCAGCTTCAGCGTCGAGCCTGTATCCAGAACAAACGAAGAGGTCTTCGTGCCGCTGAGTGTGAGAGGTAACGCCGAGTCTAAGCGCTTGATCGTCACCTTCTTGTCAGCCGCAGCCTTGATCGTGAGGGTCTTGGCGTTCGCCTTTTCGGCTGCTATCGCCGCGTCGAATGTCATGTCGCAGTTAGCGCTGATATTCGGGGTGGTGAGAGTGAGGGTCTTGCCTGCCGCGGTAGTGAGCTTTGCGGAGGTAACCGTCTTAGGGATATTAAGGTTCTTTTCTGTGATGTTTACATTGATAAGGATATCAAGGTCGCCGGTATTCTTCGCCTTAAGGCCTGCCGCGATGGTCTCGTAGCCTGCGCCGTTGATAACGACAGGAGCGTTCGCCGGGTCAACCGCGACCTCCATATTGATGACAACGGATTTCCCGAGAAGCGAGAGAGTAACTCTCTTTGTGCCGGTCTTTGAGCTGTCGAAGCCGGTCACCTTGACGCGGCTGTCCGTCATCGGAACTGTCTCGCTCTTGCCGCTGTTATAGGTAACATTGAACTTACCGGCGGAAAGGTCGATATCGTCGCCGAGGAAGTAAGAGGTCTTGGGGGATACGGCTATTTCAAGCTTTGTGGCTGTAAGAGCCGTAACACTGATATTGAATGTGGCTGTCTTTTCACCGTAGGTTACAGTGATAGTCTGTTTGCCGGTCTTGTTGGGGTCATAGCCGGAGATCATGCCGAGGGTCATGTCGATGACCTTTGTTCTGCCGTCCTCAAATGTAACCGTTATGGTACCGCCGGTAACGTCAAACGCGTCCCCGGTGTAGTAAGCGGTCTTGGTCGGAGCGGTCTTTACCGCGATAGACTTTACCTTGCCCGCGATGAGCGTGAAGAGAGCGGAATGGCTGTTTCCGCAGTCATACTTGTAGGTAACGCCTTCATAGGAGATGTCCTTGATCGACTTCGTTGCGCTGTCGTATGTAGCGCCGTTCCAATCGGAAGCCTTGGACGGGTCGAAGCCGGAGAGGCTGGAAAGCGCGAAGGAACCGGTCACGCCGCCGATGTTGCGCTCGTTGTTCTCGCACGCAAAATTGGTTATCGAAGGATTGCTGCCAAGGTTGAGGCAAACGAGCTGGTTGTGAGAGCAGTCAAGAGTCTCAAGCAGAGTATTCTTTGTAAGATCTATCTCCTGGACCTGGTTGACATCGAACAGAAGCTGCTTAAGAGCGGAAAGCTTCGTTACGTTAAGCTCGGTGAGCTTGTTGTCCGCGCAGTCAAGCTTCGTGAGGAGCGTGTTTTTGCTGACATCAAGGGAAGAAAGCAGGTTTGTGCGTACCGCCAGCTCGGTAAGCTGTGTATTGCTGCCAAGATCAAGGCTGGTTATCTGGTTGTCGCTGCATACAAGCTTCTGGAGCTTGGTATTGTCGCTGACGTCGAGAGCCTTCAGCTTGTTGCCGGAGCAGTCGAGCGAAACAAGCTCCTTGTTCTTGACAAGGCTTATCGCGGTAAGGCTGTTGTCGGAGCAGTCGAGCGTTTTCAGCGCAGTGAACTTTTCGATACCGTTGAGCTTGGCAATGCCCATGCCGGCGATCACCATATCGGTGGCAGCCGCGATCTCCTCGGCGGAGAGCGTGTTGTCGGAGTTGGTATCGAATTTTGAGGAGATATAGTTTCTGAATGCCGTATCCGGGAAGGTGGCCGAATTTATCTTCGCGGTGTTCGGATCGTCAGGGAAGTCTATCGTATCGGAAGTGCACGGAGGCATCGTTACGTTGTCCCACATAGTGTCATATTTGTGGTCTCCATTCGTATCCTGCGCCTGGAAGGTGTTATAGCTCTTGTTTACCCAGTTCATATCAACGGTCGAGCCGTCGTCGCCCCATGTAAGGTCGAGCTGATACCACTTATTATAAAGCTTTACGGCATTCCACGCATGCGCCGCGCTGTCAACGCCGATGCAGTCGATACCTGCCGCGTTCATAAAGAATGCGGTCAGCATAGCGTAGCCCTTGCATACAGTCGTCTGACGCATAACGCCGCTGATGATGGACTGGTCGAAGCTCAGCAGGTCATCGTCGGACAAAGCGGGATCGTCGTATGTAAGGTACTTGCATATCTTTTCGCAGATGAGCATTTCCCTGTCATAAGGGCTGCTGAGCGCCTCGATCTCGGGCATCCAGCTGTTGACAAGGTTGTCCAGCAGCGTCTGGGCTGTCTTTCTTTCGGAGTACAGCGAGAAGTTGTGTCCCTTGTGGTTTCCTAACAGCACGAGGAATTCTTCGTTCGAGGTCTTGCCCCATGCCGAATCAAGGAAATAGTACTGCGGATTCTCATTTAAAAACGCCCAGAATACCTCTATTGCGCGGTCGTACGTGAGACCCGGATACTTTATCTTGTCCAGGACACCCAAAGGTCCGTCGGAAGAATTTATAGACTCGGAATAATTGGTCGTGCTCGAAAGAGCAGCCTTGCAGCTCGCGTCTAATTTGTTGTAGAAGCTCCTCTCCGCAGCATTGAAAGTATTGAAGTAGTATGTGGATGAAAATGTGTAGCTTGCGGATTTATAGTTTGTTTCCTCGAAAGTCTCGACTCTCTGAGCGAGTGCCGCGTCGAGAGCCTCGGTCTCGGCTTCGTCGAGGATTATGGCCTCGGGCATTATCCTGCCGCCGACAGGATATGTGCATTCCGCCAAAGCGTCGCCGGCATCAAAGCACGGTGTCTCGGAAACGGCAGCATCCTCGGAATCTGCGTAGGAAGTTACCGTACCCAAAGTCATGCTGAATATCATGGCAAGCGATAAAAAGCATGACAACAAACGTTTTCCTGATTTCATGTTTTTTCCTCCTGAATAAAAGTCGGGCTCCGCTTCGGAGCAAATGCCTGTATGGTTATGGAACCACATATTAATTATATCATAAAAACGCCAAAAAAGCAACCATTAATTGAAATTTCGGTTAACAATTTCGGGAAACCGTTATTTCCGCCGGAACAGACGCTTCCACAGCCCGGCGGCCTTCGAGTTCACGGTAAGCCTGTCCCTGCCGAGGCCCGCCGGACAGATATCCCGGCAAGCCGACGACTTACGGCAGCCCCGGGAGGAATGCTTCTTATACGCGCCGAAAATCCGCTTTTTATCGGCTTCCGACGCCGCTGAGATCAGCCTTGATGCCTCGGCGAGAGCGGGCGCGCCGAAAAAATCGCCGTCCGCGCCGAAATTCGGACATATCTCCAGGCAGCAGCCGCACCGGATACAGCCGGACGTTTCTCGGGCAGTACCGTTCGGGTCGCGAACGGCTTCCTCGTTGAGCCATGCCCCGAGCTTTTTCAGGTTTTCAAAAATAACTCCGCGGTCAACGACCAGATCCCGCACAGGCGGGAACCTGCTCAGGGGCTCCAGCTTTATCACGCCCTCCGGGAACTCCCTCAGCCACGCTCCGCAGGCAAGCCTCGGAACGCCGTTTATCAGCATGGCGCAGGCTCCGCATTTCTGCTCGCCGCAGCTGTGCTCCCACATCACGGGGTCGTCCGCGAGAAGCTCCGCGTTGATATAGGTCAGCGCCCCGGCTACCGTCGTATCTTCCCCGCGGTCGTATATGACCGTCTGCGTATACGGCGGGTCGGAAGCGCTCCGCCTGCGTAGTATTTCAAATCTCAAGGTCATCCGCCGTCCTTTCGTCCGGTATCGTCAAACGTTATCCTCACGGCTCCGCCGCTGTACACGGCGACCGTCGTACTGCGGAAGCCGCCGAAGGTCTCCGGGAAGTCCTCCCTGTAATGCGCTCCGCGGCTCTCCATACGCCCGAGCGCCGAATACAGCATAGCCTCGGCGAGAGCCTTCTTGGCGCGCTCGGCTTCATTCGCGCAGTCCAGCATCTGCGTACTGTCGAGCGCGGCTCTTATGCCGCTGTCGTTGCGCACTATGCCGAGCCCCTCGCTCAGTATGTAGCAAAGGCTCGCCGAGAACGCGTCCGACGGTGCGCAGTCGAGCTCGTCGCGGCTGCGGCACACTCCGTCCGTCAGCCTCGGGTCGTCTTTATAGCCGGAGGCGCTCCTTGCGGCGGTCATACCGCCGTATATCGCGCCGGGCACGGCGTTTCCGCCGAGCAGGTTCGCCCCGTGATATATACAGGCGCACTCCCCTGCCGCATACAGCCCCGGCATGCTTGTCTCGTGCCGCGCGTTCACGTAAATGCCGCCCATGAAGTAATGTATGCCCGGCTCGACGGGTATCGGCTTTTCCGCTGGGTCGAGCCTCATCCCGCGCATGAGCCCGGCGCGCAGGTCGGAGAAGCGCTCCTCCCACGACGCGGCGGGTATCCCGGTCATATCCAGAAAGGTCTCCGCACCGCTCCTGATCTCGGAACAGATCTCTCTTGCCGTGACATCGCGGGGCATAAGGTTTTTAAGCACAGGGTATTTTTCTTCCATGAAATACCGCCGTCTGCCGTCCCTGAGCGAGAAGAGCCTGCCTCCCGCCGCGAGCGCTTCGGCGCTCACAGGGCAGCGCTTGCCGGGTATGGCGAAGGTAACGGGGCAGTACTGTATCATTTCAAGGTTCGCGAGCTTCACGCCCTGCGTGAACAGCACGGCTGCCGCCATGCCGCTGTTGGAGGAGGAGCCTGTCGTAAGCCCCGGGAAAAAGCCGTTCAGCCCGCCGGAGGCGAGTATCACGTTCCCGGCGAGATCGCGCAGTATGCCGCTGAAGTCGTCCCGCACCCGCACTCCCGCGCACTTGCCGTTTCTTATCAGCAGGCGTATCATAGTGTGATGAGGCAGGCGCTCAACGATGTCGTCGGCCTCATACCGTCTCACCGCGTCGATGAGCGAGGTCATTATCATCTTTCCCGTGCCGCCGCGCACAAAGGCTGTGCGCTTTTTCTTCTGTCCGCCGGAGCCGCGCAGCGCAAGGCTGCCGTCGGGCTCGCGGCTGAACGGCACTCCGAGCTCTGCGAGCCTGCGCACTATGTCCGGGGAGCTCCCGGTAAGAGCCCTCACAGCCTCCGGATCGGCAAGCAGCTCTCCGGCGCGCATGGTCTCCTCAAAGTGCAGCTCCGGCGTGTCGTCCTCGCCCGCAGTATCGAGTGCGGCGTTTATGCCGCCCTCCGCAAGCACCGACTGTGCGCGCTCGGAATACTGCACCGAGATCAGGCGGCTGCGTATGCCCTTCTCCGCCAGCGTCAGCGCCGCCGAAAGTCCGGCGAGCCCCGCTCCGACAATATTTATCACCCTCATATCAGCCACCTCGCGAAACAAATGATGAAACGAAAACGTTAGTATTATTATACCACCCCGGGAACAGGCTTGTCAATCTCGCGGAAGAAAATGGCAAATCTAAAAGTTTGCCTGAGAGAACCAAAGAAGCCGCTTGCGCTCGAGTTGCCGCTTGCGCTCGAGTGGTCGCTTGCGCTCGAGTGGTCGCTTGCGCTCGAGTGGTCGCTTGCGCTCGAGTTGCCGCTTGCGCTCGAGTGGTCGCTTGCGCTCGAGTTGCCGCTTGCGCTCGAGTTGCCTCCGGCGGCCACCCCTTTAAAAAGGGGTGGACCCTAAACTAAATACCGTACCACGGAGATCCGTTACGCGAATCAAAACCAATAGTTTCTTCTGAATGTCAGAAAAAAGAACTGATCCTGCGGCTTCTTCGGAAGGCCGACAAAATTAAAAATTTTGTGAAAAATCCTTCCGGGATATGGATTTTCGGAGCGCGATGTTGTATAATTGATTATGATAAGAAACAACGGGAGGGCTCAGATGAAAAACACAGAGAAATATACGCGGCACTTCTTTCTGCCGCCCGACACAAAACGAAAATGGGCGGAAAAGCCGTACATAGATCACGCCCCGCAGTGGTGCAGCGTCGATCTCCGCGACGGAAACCAGGCTCTTATCGTGCCCATGAGCCTCGGCGAAAAGCTGGAGTTCTTCAAAGCGCTCGTAAAGATCGGCTTCAAGGAGATCGAGATAGGCTTTCCCGCCGCCTCGGACACCGAGTACGATTTCTGCCGCAGACTGATCGAAGACAGGCTTATCCCCGACGACGTGACGATACAGGTGCTCACCCAGTCGCGCGAGCATATCATTAAAAAGACCTTCGAGGCTCTCCGCGGCTGCAAAAACGCCGTGGTGCACCTCTACAACTCCACCTCCGAGGCTCAGCGTGAGCAGGTCTTCGGCAGGAGCAGAGATGAGATAACCGAGATAGCCGTCTCCGGAGCAAGGCTCTGCAAGGAATACCGCGAAAGGTATGAGGGCAGCTACCGCTTTGAATACTCCCCTGAAAGCTTCACCGGCACCGAGCCGGATTACGCGCTTGAGATATGCAACGCGGTGCTTGATGTCTGGCAGCCGACGGCGGACGATAAGGTGATAATCAACCTCCCCGTGACCGTGCAGCTCTCAATGCCGCATATCTACGCGGATCAGGTCGAGTATATGTGCGAAAATCTGAAATACCGCGAAAATGTCATAGTCTCGCTACACCCGCACAATGACCGCGGCTGCGCGGTCGCGGACGCGGAAATGGGGCTGCTCGCGGGCGCCGAGCGCGTTGAGGGCACCCTGTTCGGCAACGGCGAGCGCACCGGCAACGTCGATATCGTGACTCTCGCGCTGAATATGTACTCGCAGGGCGTAGACCCGGGACTCGACTTCTCCGATCTCCCCGCGATAAGCGAGCTTTACGCGAGAGTCACGAGAATGGATATCTACGAGCGTCAGCCGTACAGCGGAAAGCTCGTGTTCGCGGCGTTCAGCGGCTCTCATCAGGACGCTATCGCCAAAGGTCTCAACTGGCGGCAGGAGCACGGCGGGCTCTGGAACGTACCGTACCTGCCCATTGACCCCACCGACATCGGCAGAGAGTACGAGGGCGACGTTATCCGCATAAACAGCCAGTCCGGCAAGGGCGGCATAGGCTATATCCTTGAGACCCGCTTCGGCTACGACCTGCCGAAAAAGATGCGCGAGAATGTCGGCTATCTGGTCAAGGGCGTGTCCGACCGTATGCACAAGGAGCTCTCTCCCGAGGAAGTGCTTGAGATATTCACGGCGAACTATGTCAATATATCCTCGCCTATCGACCTGCCCGAGGTACATTTCAGGCAGGAGAACGGCATAGAAGCGACGGTCTCCGTGATACACGACGGCAGAACGAGTTCCGCGAAGGGCTCCGGAAACGGCCGTCTCGACGCGGTCAGCAACGCCGTGAAGGCCTTCACAAAGCTTGACTTCTCTATCAACGCCTACACCGAGCACGCCCTCGATCAGGGCTCGTCCTCGCAGGCGGTCTCCTACGTCGAGATCGTCAGCGGAGGAAAGAGCTTCTGGGGAACGGGTCTGCACACGGATATCATCTCATCGTCGATCAAGGCATTCGTAAGCGCGCTGAACAATATGCTTAAGGCAAGGCAGCTCGAAAGCGACCTCGGAAAGGAGCAGTAACGCCGTGGGAATGACAATGACTCAGAAAATACTCGCCGCGCACTCGGGCTCGGAAGCCGTGTCGGCGGGTCAGCTCATACTTGCGGAGCTCGATCTCGTGCTGGGAAACGACATCACCTCGCCCGTGGCGATAAAAGAGTTCGCGAAGCTCGGCACGGACAGGGTATTCGACCGTGACAAGGTCACGATGGTAATGGATCATTTCGTGCCGAACAAGGACATCAAGGCGGCGGAGCAGTGCAGAATGTGCCGGAGCTTCTGCGCGGAGCACGGTATAACGCACTTCTACGACGTCGGGCAAATGGGCATAGAGCACGCCCTGCTGCCGGAGAAGGGTCTCGTCACCGCCGGGGACTGCGTCATCGGCGCGGATTCGCACACCTGCACCTACGGGGCTCTGGGAGCTTTCTCGACGGGTGTGGGCTCGACGGATATGGCGTGCGGCATAGCGACCGGCAAGGCATGGTTCAGGGTGCCGCCGGCGATAAGTTTCGTGCTTTCCGGCAAGCCCCGCAGATACGTTTCCGGCAAGGACATAATACTGCACATCATCGGTATGATCGGCGTGGACGGAGCCCTGTACAGCTCAATGGAATTTACGGGAGACGGGCTTAAGCACCTGTCCGTGTCCGACCGCCTGTGCATTGCGAATATGGCGATAGAAGCGGGCGCGAAGAACGGAATATTTGAAGTCGACGACATAACGCTTGAATATCTGCGGCTGCACGGCGCTGCCGAGCCGAAGATATACAGCGCCGACCCGGACGCCTCCTACGAAAAGACATACACGATCGACCTCTCCGCGATAGAGCCGACCGTAGCGTTCCCGTCTCTGCCGGAGAACGCGAAGGTCTTCGGGGAGTTCGGCGATATCCCGATAGATCAGGTCGTCATCGGGAGCTGCACGAACGGCAGGCTCGAAGACCTTGCCGCTGCGGCGGAGATACTGAAAGACAGGAAGTGCGCGAAAAACGTGCGTGTGATCGTGATACCGGCAACGCAGAGGATATACCTTGAAGCTCTGGAGCGCGGCTTCATACGCACATTCATAGAAGCCGGAGCGGTCGTATCGACCCCGACCTGCGGACCCTGCCTCGGCGGGTACATGGGAGTGCTTGCCGAGGGCGAGAGAGCGGTTTCCACCACGAACCGCAACTTCGTCGGGCGCATGGGTCACCCGAAGTCAGAAGTATACCTGGCAAGCCCGGCAGTTGCTGCTGCAAGCGCGGTGACCGGCAGACTCACAAGCCCGTGGGAGCTTGACAAGGAGGCGAAGAAATGACATACAGGGGAAACGCGATAAAATACGGGGACAACGTGGACACCGACGTGATAATTCCCGCGAGATACCTCAACACCAGCGACCACAGGGAGCTTGCGGCGCACTGCATGGAGGATCTTGACAGCAGCTTTGTCGGCCGCGTGAAAGAGGGCGACATAATGGTCGCCGGGGCGAACTTCGGCTGCGGCTCATCGCGCGAGCACGCGCCGATAGCGATAAAGGCGAGCGGCATCTCAATGGTGATAGCGGGGAGCTTCGCGCGGATATTCTACCGCAACGCGATAAACATCGGGCTTGCGATAGTCGAGTGTCCCGAGGCTGCCGCGGGGATATCCGAGGGCGACGAGGTCGAAGCGGACATGGACGGCGGCATCATACGCGACCTTACCACGGGGAAGGAATACCGGACTCAGCCTTTCCCGGAATTCATACAGAAGATAATCGAAAACGGCGGGCTCATGCAGTCCGTCTCGAACGGGATAATAAAATGAGGAGCAGCTTATGGAATACAGGATCGCATTGCTCAAAGGCGACGGGATAGGCGTTGAGATAATCGACAGCGCCGTCGAGGTACTTGAAAGGATCGGAGAAAAGTACGGACACAGCTTTCGCTTTACACCATACATCATTGGCGGAGCTGCGATAGACGAAACGGGCGGGCCTCTGCCGGAGGAGACAGTAAAGGGCTGCCTCGCGAGCGACAGCGTGCTTCTCGGCGCTGTGGGAGGCCCGAAATGGGACGGACTTCCGGGCGACAAGCGTCCCGAGAAGGCTCTGCTCGGCATACGCAAGGCGCTGGGGCTGTACACGAACCTGCGCCCGGCGAAGCTTTTCCCCGCGCTTAAGGGCGCGTCGCCGCTGCGGGAGGATATAGTCGGAGCGGGCTTTGACATAATGATTGTGCGGGAGCTCACGGGAGGCATTTATTTCGGCGAGCGCGGATACAGGCAGGGAAAGCTCGGCGAGGAAGCCTTCGATACCGAGGCGTACAGCGTGACGGAGATCGAGCGTATCGGAAGAGCGGCGTTTGAGATCGCCCGCAAGCGCGGCAGGCGCGTCACGAGCATCGACAAGGCGAACGTGCTGGAGACATCGAGACTGTGGAGAAAGACGATGCACTCGCTCGCGGAGAATTATACAGATATTGAGTACCGCGATATGCTGGTGGATAACGCGGCAATGCAGCTTGTACGCGACCCGAAGCAGTTCGATGTGATCGTAACGTCGAATATGTTCGGAGATATCCTGTCCGACGAGGCTTCGCAGATAACCGGCTCTATCGGAATGCTCGCCAGCGCTTCGCTCGGCGACGGCACACGCGGGATGTATGAGCCTATCCACGGCTCCGCGCCCGACATCGCAGGTCAGGATAAGGCGAACCCGATAGCGACCATACTTTCGGCGGCAATGATGCTCCGATATTCATTCGGATTGTCCGCCGAAGCCGCAGCAATTGAAAAGGCCGTCGATAACGTGCTCGAAGCAGGCTTCCGCACCGCAGATATCGTCGGGAGCTTCGCCGCGGCAGCCATTGGCTGCCGCGAGATGACCGAGAAAGTCGTCGCTGCGCTGGGGGAAGAAGGGAGAGTGTAGGAAGGAAGCCCCTGTTCCAATCCAGTTGCCTTTGATCGCCGCGTCCTTGCGGCGTTTTGGGCAACTGATTACGGCATCCTGCCGTAGGAAAGGCGCTCCCTCCCTCCCCTCTCCCTCCCTCCCCCTGACCCCCTCTCTCCCTCTCCCCTCCCTCCCGCGGGAAAGGCCAACCGCTTCGCCTTGCAGCGAGGGTAGGTAGTACGCCTTTTAGCACTAAAAGCATAAAAAAACTGCTCCCTTTAAAGCGAAAGGGAGCAGAAGTTTCATTTAAGAGAACATTAACCCTTAACAGAACCGAGGGTTACACCGCCGATGATGAACTTGGAGAGGAAGAGATAAACTACTACTACCGGTACGATAGCAAGCAGGATTA
>JAIKZF010000004.1 GCA_024682455.1 Ruminiclostridium sp.
CCTTTCCCTTCCTCCCCCGGGCTCTCTTCCCCCGGGGTCACTCTTCGTCCCACTTATAACCGAAGCCCCAGACGGTTTTTATGTATCTGGGGTTGGAGGGATCCTCCTCGATCTTCATTCTGATACGTCTTACATTTACATCCACGATTTTATCATCGCCGTAATAGCTTTCGCCCCATATCTTATTCAGGAGCGTACGGCGATCAATGGCGACTCCGCGGTGTCTGATGAAATACTCCAGCACATGATACTCGACCTGTGTGATATCCAGAGCCTCGCCGTCCTTGGAGATACGGCGGCTTTTGAGATCGACGCGGAAGGGTCCCGAGATAATAAGCTCGCTCTCCTGCTCCGACGCGGAGCGCGATACGCTCACGCGCCTGAAAATGGCGTCGACGCGCGCGATCAGCTCGGAGGGCGAGAAGGGCTTCGTCACATAGTCGTCCGCTCCCATCATCAGGCAGTTCACTTTGTCCATTTCCTGGCTCTTGGCGGACAGCATGATTATCCCTATCGTGCTGCTCTCGTCCCGCAGGAACCTGCAGACCTGCGTGCCGTCGACTCCGGGCATCATAATATCCAGCAGGGCAACGTCAAAGCGCCTGCCCTCCTTCCACGCGGCGATAGCCTTCTCGCCGCTGTCCACGTCATACACGTCATAGCCCGAACGGCGCAGGTGAATGACCACAAAATCACGTATAGCGTCCTCGTCCTCGCAGACCAGGATCCTTTTCTCTTCCATTGTCCGCTCTCCTCTCTACTGTAATCTGAACATCTGCTTAAGCTCCGCCTCGGTGGGAACGAGAGGTCCCGTGCCGAGCTGAGCATAGTACGACCAGCCCGTTGAGGAGCTCGTCCCGAGCGGTATATACTCGTCGCTGTTCTCGTAACGCTCCGAGCCTCCCTCAGGCGCGCCGTAAAGCTTAAGCAGGCTGTCCTCCGTAATGCCGGATATGCTGTTGTAGCGGTTGAATTTGATTATGCCCTCGGATATCGACGCCGAGGCTGTGACCTTGCCGTTCCACACCGCGGGGAACAGCAGTATATAATCCCCCTTTGTGCCCACAAAGCTGCCGAATTTCCGGTTGATCTCTGTGCCGTTACGGTTCAGGGTGTACCATACGGTCTCGCAGAGCTGCTCGGAATGGGGCGAGTCCTCATACTGCATGAAAGGCACAGTCATCGGTATCTCGATGCAGCCGTCATTGTCCGGGTCGCGGCAGTCGATGTACGGCGTGTAGCTGTTCGAGCTGCGCACTATGCTCGCCGGAGTGACCGCCGGAGAAAGCAGAAAGTTCCTGTCGTTGTACACTATCGCGTCGGTGCTGTAAGAGCCGTCCGAGGACGCGTAGTCAATGAATATCCCCCTCGTCCCCGAGGCGCTGCACGTGCCGCAGGTGACCTTTCGTATCTCCGCAAAGCCCGAGTTCAGGTTCGTCGCCCCTATCAGCGTGAACTTGTCCCGGTTCCTGCCGTATATCGAAGCCGACGTTATGCCCAGAGCGCGCTCGGTGGATATCGCGAACAGATCGTCCGTGCCGTTGCCGTCCGCGTCAAATATGTCGGTGTAGATGTTCCTTATGCTCACAAGCTCGCTCGGAATGCCGTCCTTGTAGGTCATCACGCTCGTCGAGCGGTCGGACGAGCTCTGTACAAGGTAGTTCACAAGTATCGTCACAGCCCCGTCCCCGAAGTCCGTGAACAGTATGCTCTCCACCTCGCTGCCCGACGCGGCTAAGTCGTAGACCGATACCCACTTGCCGTCCTGCTTGTCCAGAAAGTTCATTCTCAGCGACGTGCCCGAGGATACGTTCGGCATCTCGTAAAAGACGATAGCCTCGTCCGTCGGTTCGTTGTCTATGTCCTTGATGACAAAGGCGCTCCTGTATTGACCGCTCCGCGGATATTTCAGAGTGATGCTGTCGTTCGTGAACGCCCTCAAAGCAGCATATATCTCCGTCTGCTCGCCGTCAAGCCTCGGCGGACTCAGTAAATCCTCCACCGACGCCCCCGAACACCCCGATACCATAAGTACCATAGCCAACGCCGTAATGTAACCCTTCCTCAGCCCACCACACCTCCTTTTGCCGCGCTACGCGCTTGAGTGGCCGCGCTACGCGCTCGAGATGAAATTTTTTAAAGACGCCCTTTAAAAAGGGCTTGGCCTAAACTTTAATCGCTTCGCCTTGCAGCGGGGAGAGGTAGTACGCCTTGACGAGTAATTGCAAGGAAAAGTGTCTCAAATTTACTGCTCCTCCTCGACTTTGGTCTTCTTGCCGACGATAAAGGCAACCGCAAAGCCGACCGCTAAAGCTATCGCGCCGATAAATGTGTCGGCGTTCAGCCCGAAGCCCGCCGGGAATATCGCGTACAGCGAGCCTACAACAAGCCCCATTATCGCCGAGAATACCATAAGACGGTATTTTTTCAGCAGGAACGTTATCATTCTCGCCCCAAGTACAAGTCCCGCAATAACGCCTATCGCAGTGGGAATGATAACCGCAAAGTTGAGCGAGTGCAGATGTATCGACGAAATAACGATCTCATAAGTGCCGAACAGCACCATGATGAACGAGCCCGAAACTCCCGGGATTATCATGGCCACAGCCGCGGTAAACCCCGCGACAAGAAACAGCGCAAATGCTCCTATGCCCTCCAGCTCGGACGGAGGCGTTACCGCTCCCGACTGCTCCAGCATGGCAAGCCCCACGACCAGCGCAAGCGCAAGTACGAACGGGACTGCGCACACAGGCGTGAATTTCTGCTTTACCGTCGCGTTTCGCAGTATCAGCGGTATGCTGCCCGCGATAAGCCCCATGAAAAACATATACATCTCCGTCGGGAACGAGCCGAACAGCCACTTTATAACGACCGCAAATCCCAGCAGACCCACGACTGCGCCTATCCCGAAGAATATCAGGAATATGATGTTCTTCTTTATCGCTTTGAGGTTCAGGGACAGCGCCCCGCACACCTTGTCATAGCAGCCGAACACTACGAGCATTGTGCCGCCGGACACGCCGGGGATAATATTCGCGACACCGAACACGAGCCCGTATATCGCGGCGAGTAAGTATTGCATGATCTTTCTCCTGTTTTGTTCTTTTTCTTTGGGTTGGCAGTTACTTGTCAAGGAGTATACCTCTCCCCGTTGCAAGGCGAAGCGATTGGCCTTTCCCTTCTTCCCCCAGGAAAGTTTTATCTTCTTCTCTTTTTTCTTCTCTCTACTATTCTTTTAACTTCTTCAGCGAAAGCCCGATGAGTTCGGCGGGGAGCTGGAAGATGAGGGTGAGGGCTATGCCGACGAGGAGGGTGAGGATTTCCGGGGAGGCGAGCCCGAAGGCTGAATTGACGTACGGAACAAACACGAGTGCGAGAGCTCCGGCGAGCATACAGCCTGAGATGAGCCACGACATAGTATTGCCGGACTTGGTGATACCAATAATTCCGCGGTCGCTGAGGTTGGCGAGGCAGGTAAATAATATGCCGAACACGAACAGTAGCAGAAATCCGCTGCGGGAGAGCTCGGTGAGCCCGTCCGCGGAGGGGGCGTCGGTGCCGTTATAGCCGGAGGATATCAGGTAATAGATGATCTCGGCGGCTCCGATACCTATGGCCTGGAGGAGCGGACGGACAAAGAAGCCCTTGCGGAGCCTGCCGCGTCCTATGAATACCGAGGGCTCGGTCATGGTGCGCAGATCGGCGGTGTTCTCGAAGAACATAAAGGCTGCAAGCGGCACGGCAACGGTAGTGAGAAGAGCACCGATAACAGGCGAGACTACGGGCTGGGTGCCGATGAAGAAATTGAATACGGCGAATCCCGCAAGCGCGAGGAGGGCGGTTATTGCCGTGGAAATACACCTTTTTATGTTCATGTGGGACTGTCTTGCTACGCCGAGGATATCCTTGGCGGTCTCGAAGCTGTCGTTGTTCACGATAACGTCACATTCCTCAAAGGCTGCGCCGGTGACGCGGCTCGCGAGGGAAACTCCCACGTCCGCGAGCTCCAGCAGGTCGCTGTCGGTGGCGGACTCTCCGGTTATCATGACGACCTCGCCCGCGTCCTGCAGGCGGCGGATGATGTCGCGCTTCATATCGTAGGTTATGCGCGCGAACACGCCTACGCCGTCAAGGTCGATGTCGCCTCCCTCGGCGAGCATATCGCCGGTGACAGCCTTATCGCCCTTTATGCCGATCTTCTTCGCGACGGCGAGAGCGGTCTCGGCGCTGTCGCCGGTGGTCATTATGACGCGTGCGCCGGCTTTGCGGCAGCCGATAATGGCTGCGGGGATATAGTCCTTGGTCTGTTCCTCGAAGGCAATGAGCCCCATGAAGTTATAATGCGCGGCTCCGATACGCTCGGGGATCTCCGCGTCGGTGGGGAGGGTGGCGTAGGCGACTGCGAGCACGTTATAGCCTGTCTGCGCGTAGGAGACCATTTTGTTCTGCACGGTGTAGAGCATATCGTTCGGCACGTCGCACAGGGGCAGGAGCTTTTCGGGGTTGCCCTTTATGCAGAGGAGCCTTGCCCCGCCGACTATCCAGAGGTTGCCCGCCGCGCCCTCGCTCTCGTCGAAGGCGTATTCCTTAAGGCACTCGTTGGAGGTAAGCTCGGCGGTATCCTGCCCCTTGAAGGACGCGTTCAGTATGATAGCCTGATCGAAGGGGTCGTCGGGAGTTCTGCCGCAGGCGAGCACGGAGACGTTCGAGAGCATGGTCTCGTTGGCGGTGAGGGTGTCGGCGACCTGCATATTCTTTTTCGTCACCATACCGTTCTTATCAATAAGTATGCAGGTGACGGCGTTTATATATTCGACGGTGCGCAGGTTCTTGACCCAGATACCCTTTTCTTCGAGCTTTTGCGAGCCTTTTATGTAATAAAGTCTTATTATCGACGCGGTCTCGGCAGGGATAAAGCACAGCGCGAAAGCTGCCGCCGGCCAGAACGCGTTATAGATAGTATCATAGAACGGAATATTCACGCTGACGCGGATAAAGGTGAAAGCCGCCGCGACGAGCATTACCGCGGCAATGGCGGTGAATATGCCGGACACGCGCATAACAAGCTTTTCGAGGGAGGTGTAGTATACCTCCGCCTCGCGGACGGCTCCGTACTGCTTGAACAGCTTGGTGTCGACGCCTGTGGCTGTTACACGGGCGACGAGCTGACCGGTAAGTATCTTTGTACCTTTATAAATGCAGCTGCGCTTGAATTCCTCATTTACGTTGTCTGCGCCGGTGATCTTCTTTACGGGCTCCTTGCTGCCGGTGAGGATGCTCTCATCGACGGTGAGCTCCTTTATTTCCAGCAGGTGAGCATCGGCGGGAACGCTTTCTCCGGCTTCAAGCACAAGAATGTCGTCGGGGACGATGTGCTCGCGTCTGATGCCGCGCAGCTCGCCTCCGCGCACTATGCGGTACTCTGCCTTTGAGCGGTCCTTGAGCTTGAAGAAGTATTTGTCGCAGTAGGTGTTTTTCACTATCTCGGAGGCCGCGTAGAACCCGCAGAGCAGCAGAAGCACTATTCCCGCGCATATCTCGGGTATGCTGTTCTCCTTGGTGATGACCCCGTGCCAGAGGCTTATCGCCGCCGCAGCGAGCATTATGAAGAACCGCAGATCGACGAACGCCTGAATGGGGCTGTAGCCCTTTTCCTTTTCGTCAAGCTTTGTGTCGCTGTTGTAGCCGTAAAGCTCTGTATTGTCACGGACCTTCTCGTCGTCAAGTCCGTTGTATTCGTTGGAAAATTCAAAAATCTTCGCCATTTAGCTCAGCCTTTCACATGATATACTATATATTTACATACATCTCCTATTATACCACAATATCTATGAAAAATCAAGTCATTTTCTTCCCCTTCCCACCGAGCAGCGAAGAGAGAAGAAAAGAGAAGATAAGAGAAGAAGAGAGAAGAAAATTTTTAGAGTGCCTCCGGCGGCCACCCCTTTAAAAAGGGGTGGACCCTAAACTAAATACCGTACCACGGAGATCCGATACGCGAATCAAATTTAAAAGCAACTTCTATCTGTCAGTAAAAAAAGGCTCTGCCTCAGTTTCGTATCATGTGAAAGGCGGGGCTCGAAAAAAATTACATTATTTTTCAGCTATAATCTGTTCGTGAGCGGAAAAAATAACGATGTTCGGATAAACGAACAAAGCGATTATGTTCTAAAGACGAACGGAGGATCAGTATGAAAAGAAAAATTACCGCAATGGCGGCAGCCCTCTGCATAGGCGCGCTTATGAGCGCGACGGCGTATGCGCAGGCTCCCGCGGAGCAGATAGCGGACGGTGCGGGTGATGTGATAGAGAACGTCGGCGACGGGATAAGCGAGGCTGCCGACGGGATAGGCGAGGCGGCAGGCGACCTTCTCGACGGCGCGGGAAACGCGGTCGATGAGATCACCGGCGGCGCAGATACCGTCGATGACCCTGCCGCGGAGCCGGCTGACGATGAACCGGTACCGAAGGGTATAACGGCAAAGGACGGAGACCTCGTCGAAGTCACCGGGGAGGACGACGCCGCAGACCTTGACGAGGCCGACGACGACCTCAACGATAAGGGCAAGATAGCCGAGGCTGAGCTCTATAAGGACAATTCCGACGACGGCAACCCGTCTACGGGCGGAATACCGTTCATGACGGCAGGACTTGTCGCGGTGACGGCGGCGGGTGTTGCGTACCTTACCAAGAAGAGAAACGCAGAAAACGGTCAGTAAACAAAAAAGCAGGCTGCTCCTTTTGTAATATAAAAGGAGCAGCTATTTTTTTTACTTCCATATAGAAGAGACTATTGGTCTTGATTCGCGTATCGGATCTCCGTGGTACGGTATTTAGTTTAGGGTCCACCCCTTTATAAAGGGGTGGCCGCCGGAGGCACTCTTATACTCTTCTTCTCTCTTTTGTTCTCGAGCGTAAGCGGCTTCTTCTCTATCGGCGGGTTGTGAGCTCTTCGAAGATCGTGCTGAGGTCTTCGCTCCAGCCTATTTTTGCGAGCTCATCGTCGGAGAGCTTATCGAAGCGCGCTTTGGCGCTCTTTATCGAAACGTTCCCGTACGTTTTCTCGCCGCGCAGAGCCATGGCAAGCTCGGTAACGCACGCCGCGAACTTAAACCTGATACCTGTCTTGGCGTAGGTGCAGTAGTCCTTCGCCTTCACAGCCACGGAGAATTCCTTCGAGGCGCTTGCGCCGGGCTTTTTGTAACGGCATTTCAGCGTGCAGATGTCGGTCTTGTTGCCCTTCGAGGACTGGTATTGCAGCGAGCTGCCTCCGTCCTTCGCGGGGATTATCTCGTACATAACAGTCACGCTCTGACCTGCGCCCATGTCGGCGGCGTCCTTTTTGTCGTCGGTGAAGTCCTCGTTCGCGAGCCTGCGCCCGTCGTACCCTATAAGACGATAGCTGTCAACGAGAGTCGGGTTGAACTCGACCTGGAGCTTGACGTCGTCCGCCACCGTGATAAGGGTAGCCTTGCGCTCGTCAACAAGCACCTTTGAAGCCTCCGCGGCGCAGTCGATATAGTGATAATTGCCGTTGCCGTCCTTCGCCAGAGCCTCCATGCGGTCGTCCTTCAGGTTGCCCGTGCCGAAGCCGAGTACCGTCAGATAAATGCCCGAGCCGCGCTTCTTTGCTATGAATTCCGAGAGCTCGTCCTTGTCGGAGATGCCCACGTTCAGGTCGCCGTCGGTGGCGAGAATGACGCGGTTGCTGCCGTTCTTCTTGTAGTAGCGGGCTGCTATGTCATACGCCATATTGATGCCCGCCTCGCCGTTGGTGCAGCCGGAGGCAGTAAGCGTGTCCGCGAGCTCGCCTATGCAGTTGCGCATATTTCCGCGCGCTCCCGCTATCACGACCTTCTCCTCGCCGGAGTAGGTCACTATCGAGATACGGTCGTTCTTCGACATCTCGGCGGTCAGCTTTTTCAGCGATTCCACCACCAGCGGAAGCTTGTCCTGCGAGTACATAGAGCCGCTCACGTCAACGAGGAACACAAGGTTCGAGGCAGGCTCGGTCTCGATGTCCTTCGCCTGAACGCCCAGCATGAGCAGCTTCGCGTCCTTGTTCCACGGGCAGTCCGTGTATTCGTAGGTCACGGAGAAGTCGCCCTTTTCGGGCTGAGCGTACCCGTAATCGAAATAGTTCAGGAATTCCTCGATACGCACAGCGTCGGGAGTTACCCTGCCGCCGTTCAGTATCATTCTGCGCGCGTTGGCGTAGGAGGCTGTATCAACGTCCGCGGAGAAGGTCGAGAGAGGCGTCTGCGCGGCGCTCTTGAAGCCGTCCACCGCGTACTTGCTGTATTCCTCGTTGTCGGGAGCCTCTTCCCAGCCGTAATCGTCGTCATAATCCGCCCCGTCGGTCTCATAATTGGAGATCCCCCTTTCTTCCTCAGTCGCGGGAGCAGCCGCGCCGCTTATCGAATTTATAGGGGTGTAATCGTAAAAGTAGTCGCCCTCGTCCCATTCCTCGTCATCCCAGCGGTAGGGGTCCGCTTTGACGGTGATCTTGTTGGATATCCTGCCGAGTATGCGCTTGTCGTTCAGGTCGTAGGTGACTGCGCGCACGAAATAGGTAGCTCCGCCCTCGCACCAGTATGTCGTATCGGTGGTCTTTGCCTCGATGCCAAAACGCCCGTTCCTGTTGCTGTAAACGTAGTAGAGCAGAGCGTCCTTTACCGGCGACCACGATATTGAGGTGTCCCAGTAGGAATCGCCGTCCTGGTTCAGGCGGGGAGTCGCCTTTATGAAATTCTTATACCGCGCGGACTGGCGGTTCGTTGTCATCGGGCTGGCGTAGGAGCGGTCGCTGCTCGTCTGCCCGGCCGTCTGTTCCGATGTCTGCGCCGACGTCTTTGTGAGGAACGCGGTCATTCCTGCCGATACCGCCGGCATCGACGATACCGCGACTGCCGCTGCCGCTGTCAGCGCCGCGAAAGATCTGATAAGCTTCATAGTATGTCCTCCTTTTATATTCATCAAAAGCCGTTGCATTACGCGCCTTTTTTTTGCGCTTCTATAATATAAAACTTCGCGGGAGGGGGTTTTGTGACAATTTTTTGGGGGCATTTCCAAATTTTGTTGATATCGCACATTTACCGGCTCCATTTTTGTGCAGTATATACGACAAGCGCGTTCCTTGACAAGCGGGGCAGGCTGTGTTATAATTTTTCTGAGATAACATCAAAGCAAAGGAGATGCGCCCATTACCGGCGCAAATACAGATATGCCTGTACTTATTAAAAGATATACCGATACCGCGGTCACAGACGCCCGCATAAACAGCGCCGCGGAGCTGTCCGCTCTGCTGAACGGGGAGGGCGAGCACGTGAGCGTGCTTCTCGGCAGCGCGGAGCTCCTGCATGACGCGGTGGCGGCAGCCTCCGGCTCCGAAAAGACCGTCGAGCTGGTGGTTCCTGCCGGAGGCGACCCGGGCAGGCTCTACCCCGAGCTTTTCGGGCGCATAATGATGTTCACGGCTCCGCCGCCTATGGCGATGGCGGCGGCTTCGGCGGTACAGTCCGCGCCGCAGGCTTTTATGGGCAAGGCTGCCGCTCCTACGTTTCCCGCGGCACCTGCGGAGAAAGCTCCGGCTCCCGAGAAGAAGCGGGGCTTGTTCAGGCGGCGGGAAAAGGAGTCCTCGGCGCGGGAATGTCTCGCGGACGAGGCGGTCTGCGGGGAGGCTGCGATACCGCGCGAGCTCGGCGAGGCTCTGGGCTGCATAGACGAGAGTTTCACGCAGATGCTTCTCCGCAAGATCGACGAGCGCGGCATGACCGACGCCGAGTGCTATAAGCGCGCCAACGTTGACCGCAAGCTTTTTTCCAAGATACGCAGCGATATCCACTATCACCCGAAGAAAACGACAGTGATAGCTTTCGCGCTCGCTCTGGAGCTTGATCTTTCCGAGACTGCCGAAATGCTGAAAAAGGCGGGTTTTGCGCTGTCCCATAGCAGCAAGTTCGATATAATCGTCGAATATTACATAGAAAAGGGCAATTACGACGTTTTCGAGATAAACGAGGCTTTGTTCGCCTTCGACCAGTCGCTTATCGGTGCATAAGCGTAAAGCCGCTTGAGAACGAGAGAGAGAAGAAGAGAGAAGAGAGAAGAAGATTTTTTAGAGTTGCCTCCGGCGGCCGTCTGTCGGTCAGCCCCTCTGTCACCTGCGGTGACACCTCCCCGCTAACGGGGAGACCACCTTTTAAAAAAGGGGTGGACCCTAAAACAAATCCCGTACCACGGAGATTCGATACGCGAATTAAAATCAACAGTATCTTCTAAATGTAAGTAAAACAAATAACTGCGCCTATTGCTTGTATAGGCGCAGATTTTTTTGGGTTTATACTGTTCTTTTTACTTGTCAAGGAGTATACCTACCCCCGCTGCAAGGCGAAGCGGTTCGCCTTTCCCGAAAGAGGGAGAGGGTGGAGGAGGGAGGGGGGCTGGGGGAGGGAGGAGGCGGGGGAGGGAGGGAAACTCCTTTCTGCTTCAGAAAGGGGGTTCCCTCCCTCCCCCTCTCCCTCTTTCCCCCGAAAAGCGTTCTGTTACAACTTCTTACTCACCTCTACGACGAGGCCGACGACGCGGACGTTTTCGGCGTCGGAGCCCTCGAAGCGTCTGACGGGGTAGTACGGATTGAAAGAATGGAGCTCGATCCAGTTCTTCCCGTACTTGATTTTCTTTACAAATGCTTCTTCGCCGATCATCACGACAGCGACAGTCCCGCTGGCGACGCTGTCAAGCCTGCGGACAAGTATCCTGTCGCCGTCGTCGATCCTCGGGGACATGCTGTCTCCCCTTACATTTATCCACAGATAATCCCCGTCGTCGCCGCCATGCTCGATGTAGGTGGGGAAATGCCGCACGATATGGCTGTCCGCATAAGCGCCGAAGCCCGCGCTCACGCTGTCGAATACCGGCACATCATATATGCGGGTGCGCATGATCTCGGCGTTGGAGGACTCCTCCTTCCCAAGTATAAAAAGTGCCGAGGTCTCAAGCCCCTGCGCAAGTATGTCGAGCTTGTCAAGCGGTATACTGCCGATGCTGCCGGTCTCGTAGCGCTGGAGAGTGGACTTGCTCAGCCCCGTCCTGTCGGCAAGCTCCTGATACGACAGACCCAGCTCGCGCCGCCTTTTCGCTATTCTTTCCGCCGCGGTCATAAGATCACCTTTCCCTTTCTTATCCCTTATTATATCATAAATATCCCTAAAATGCAACATATTCTACAAATTATTTAATAATGTTGCGAAAATGGGTTGACAAACGGGACAGTTCCTGCTATTATATAGTTGTCCCAGAAATGCAACGAAAGCTGTCAATGAACCCCGACAGCAGCGGAAAGGAGGAATATGTACCGGTGTAATGTATGCGGAGCCCGCGGTGAAAAGCCCGGGCGGCTGCATGAGGAGGACTGTGTCTCGTCAGATATCTGCCGTTCCTGCGGGAGCGAGGATATCTCGATAAGCACGGTATCCTGCGCAATGTGCGGAGAGCCGCTCTATGAGGGAGACGACGCCTACGAGGTAAAAGATATGACAGTATGCCCGGAGTGCGTCAGAGAAATTATGGTATAACGGAGGTATAAAATGGATATCAAGAAACTGCTGGAATCACACAGAGACATCGACCGCGGTATAGACCTGAAGCTTGAGGAGATAGCCCAGCTCCGTGCGCTTGCCGAGCGCAGCACGATACGCCTTACGGGAGAGAGCCGTTCGAGCGGCTATTCGGATAAGGTCGGGAAAAACGCAGCAAAAATAGCCGATCTCGAAAACAAGATCGACGCGGATATAGACCGCCTGGTGGAGCTGAAAGAAAAAATACTGTACTTTGTGAAGGCTCTTTCCGATGAAAACGAGCGGATAGTGACCGAAAGACATTACCTGCTGCACGAGAGCTTCGAGACCATAGCCGAGAAGATGAACTACACGCCCCGGCACGTCCACAGGCTGCACAGGTCGGCTCTCGCCCACCTCGAAGAGCATTTCTCAAAGATAATGATGTCGGCATAATATATACGGCGCGCCCGGCTGTACGCTCGGGCGCGCTGTGTGGTTAATTCATATAAAAAAGCCGTCAAAAAAAAGTCAATAGTAACAAAATTGGTTTTAAAATATTGACAGCCCCATAAAATAGCTATATAATGGTAATGTATCATTTTATGCAGATACGGAGGGTGTTAATATGTATGAGATCAGACTCGTCTGCGGTATATGCGGCGGCGATATAAAGCCGGATGAGAACGGCGCTGTGGGAAGCTGCGTAAACTGCGGAAGTTCGGGAATGTACCCCAAAGGCGATATCAAAATATTCAACAGAATAACATATCTGAGAAATACCTTTAAGTTCGACGCGGCGGAAAAGCTCGCGAAGAAACTGACCGAAGCAAATCCTGCGGACAGCGCAGCATACTGGGCTCTCATGCTCTGTGAATACGGCATACAGTATGTCCGTGACGGCGGCAAGCGTGTACCCGTATGCAGAAAGGATATCTCCGCGCTCCCGGCACCAAAGGAGAGCGCGTCCTATAAGAGCGCCGCGGCAAACGCAGCCGACGACGTGCGCGCAAAGTATGAGGCTCTCGCCGATACAATTGAGGATACGGTGAGCCTTACAAAAACGATACTCGCGCAGGACAAGAGCTATGACGTGTTCATTCTCAGCCCCGAGGGCGTTGCCGTGGAGGACGACCTCGACGGCGATAAGATATATCTGCGCTTTACCTCGAACCTCAATTTCAGCGTATTCTACGCGCCCGAGCTGTTAAAGGAAGCGGATGCCGCCGAAAGAGCCGCTCAGACGACCTTCGCGCTGAAACATTCAAGGATAATGCTCCCATCGTTCAGAACGTCGTCCAACTGCCACGACGGCTACTTCGAATACGCGGTAAAGATATTCTGCGCAGAGCTGCAGAGCTCCAAGGATAAGCTTGTGTTCCCGATATTCGATTCCTCCGCAGTGAAGTTCCAGCAGATACCCGAATGTCTCGTTTACTGCGAAAACGTGTTCGACTGCTCCGAGGACGAGTTCATGAGAGAGATCTCCGATAAGGTGGAGGCTATCCTCAAGCCCGAGGTCAACGCGATAGTTCCCGAGGACATCGTTACCGCCACCGCTGCCAATAAGGAGAACCTCATCAAGCGCGCGTATATGTTCCTGGAGGACGGCGAATTCGATACAGCCGATTCCTACTTCGATAAGATACTCGATATTGATATAGAGGATTCCAGAGCGTACATAGGCAAGCTCCTCGCCGAGTGCAAGCTCCGCAATGAGGAAGCGATAGCCTCCCTGCCGCAGACCGTTACCGACGATAAGAATTTCAAGAAGGCTCTGCGCTTCGCGTCGCCCGAGCAGAAGGCGCACTACGAGGCTCTCAATAACGCGATAGTAAAGCGTATCGAGGACGAGCGCCGCGAGATCGCCGAGCAGCACGCAAAGCTGAAAGCGGAGCGCGAGGAGAAGGAAGCCATCGAGCGCGCGCGCCGTGCCCGTCAGGAGAAGGAGGAGCGCAAGCTGCTCTACCAGCGCCGCCGCGACCCCATGAGAAAGACGCTGCTTGAAGTGCAGGCTGAGCTCGCTAAGGCTCTTATCACTCCCAAGCGCAGAAAAGAGCTCCAGGAGCAGGAGGCGACTTTAAAGAAGAACCTCAAGGATCTTGACGATCTGTTCCCGGATATCTTCGACTGATAAACAAAGCTGTCGTAATGCCCCCGTTCCGGGGGCATTTCAGTTTGTCAAAGAAGCCGCTGCATCCGGGATCGGGGAATTCCGGGCAGCATAAATTTATGCATACAAAAGACGCAGAGCATTTCGCCCTGCGTCCTTTTTTATTTTGCCTTAAGCGCGGCACTTCCGGTGTTATTGAATATGCCGCCTGCGTCTATGCCCTGATTATCGTCGAGAGCTCCGCCCGTCATGGTCAGCGTACCGTTGCTGTATATTCCGCCGCCGGAAGACGCCCAGCCTCCCGTGAGAGTGCCGTTTTTTACCGTGAGAGTACCGCCGTTCACCAGCAGCACCTCGCCGTCAACGTGGCTGCCCTTGCGGTTTCTGTTCATCGTCTTGCCGTTCAGGTCAATGGTGATGTTCTTTCCGCTGCCGACCTTGATGACCGACTGCGACGAATTTGCAAGAGCCGTGTTATTGGTGACGTCCTGCGTCAGCCTGATGACCGCGCCGTTCTGAGCGCTGTCAACGGCGGCTTTCAGCTCCGCCCAAGTCGATACGCTGACCTCGCCCTGTGCGCTCGCCGCGATGATGAACGGGCTTTTTATGCCGATATCCGGCACAGCTCCTATCCCCGCCGCCGCGACTGCCAGAGCCGTCACCGCGCTTAAAATGCGTCTTTTCAGTGTTTTCATACGTTCCTTCCTTTCCTAAACAAAACGCAAAAAGCCCCGTATCGCCGCTTACACGGCGGCACGGAGAATAAAACCACCGTCAGAAGAGCATGACAAAAGGACAGAGCTTGCTCTGCCTGTCTGATAGAAGTGTAAGCGTCTTCCGGACATCTCTGTCAAGCCTCTTTCTGTGAAGATCCGTTACAATTTATAATAGTATTTTATATCATAAATCCGTCGGCTTGTAAATAGTTTTCACGAATTTTCGCCCTCCCGGAAAATGTTAACATATCATTGAGATATTAACACTTTTCGCGAATTTTATTTTTCTTCTCCCTATTGCCTTTTTCTATTTTATGTGATATAATATATGAAATCGGTATCACATAAGAGGTGCGGACTATGAATATTTCGGAATTTGCAAAAGAAGCGGGAGTATCGGTATCGGCGGTCAGCAGATATTTCAACAACGGTTATCTTGCCGATGACAAACGCGCGCTGATAGAGAACGCGCTTGAACGGACAGGCTATGTTCCGAGCTATTCGGCAAGAACAGTACGTTCAAAAGTGACTAAGCTCGTGGGCGTGATACTGCCGAAGCTGTCGAGCGAAAGCATTTCCCGTATCACAGAGGGAATAAGCGAAGTGC
>JAIKZF010000018.1 GCA_024682455.1 Ruminiclostridium sp.
ACTACCTGCGCAAGCACGGCGAGAACGCGTACTACGGACAGACGTTCGGTCTGGTCACGGATATAGTGCAGGCGTCGGACAAGAACGAGGAGAACGACCCGAATATCCGCGTTGAGCCGAGCAAGCATACCGTCGCGCTCAAAAATATGGATCAGATCGCCGCGGTAGAGCGCCCGGTAATAAACAAGATACCCAAGAAGGAAGAGGACATCTTCAAGATACCCGAGAATGTTGTCGGGACGGACGAAAATATGGATATCCTCCCCTCCGAGCCCGACGGTATGGGCGAACCGCTTATCCCCGACGATCCCGAGATATCGCTGACTATGATCTCGTCGGGCAAGTCCTCTATACCGGAGGAAAACGCCAAGCCCTTCGCAAGACCCAAAAAGGGACAGCAGGACAGCTCCTTTGATGATTTCAAGCCTCTTGAGAGTTCAAAGACCGAGGATCGCAACAAGGACTACAAGGAGCCCAACAGAGCGGTGCCTTATTCGCCGCCGAAGCCCGAGTTCAACGAAGCCGACCTCGCCATTGACCTGAAACCTATCAGGAGCAAGCGTACATACGAAGCCGAGAATTATACCGAACCGGATACCCCGTCTATCTATTCTCCGCCCAAACCCGTGTTCAAGCCCGAGGCTGGCGGTCTGGAGCTTACTCCCGTCAAGCACGAGAAATATGAATCGCAGTTCGGCTTCACGATAGCCGACGACCCGATATCATACTCGAAGCCGCTTCCGGGTTCCGAGAGCAAGCCCGAGCCAAAGGCGGAAGCCAAGCCTGAGCCCGATAAGGGCGGTCACAAGTTCCTGTTCAAGGGTAACAAGGATCGCAAGGAACAGCCTCTGGAGCCCGAGCCCACGCCGGCACCCGCTCCCGAGCCGGCTCCTGCTCCGGCACCTGCACCTGCGCCTGCACCCGCTCCCGCGCCTGCTCCGGCACCTGCGCCCATTCCTGCTCCGGCACCTGCGCCCGCACCGGCTCCGGAACCTGCGCCTACCCCTGCCGGCAAGCCTGATGACGACATTGGCGAGCCGCTTGACTTTACATTCTGAATCAAAACCGCTCCTTTCGAGAGTCCGAAAGGAGCGGTTTTTATATGGCTGTTAATTTTTAATTTTCAGTAATGAACAAGTCTGTACCTCACCATTGCTTGTTAAAGCGTACTACCTCCCCCCGCTGCAAGGCGAAGCGATTTGTTTTAGGGTCCACCCCTTTTTTAAAAGGGGTGGCCGCCGGAGGCACTCTTAAAAAATCTCTTTTTCTCTCTGCCGGAGTATCACTCGCTTTGTGAATCGAGCTCGAAGCAGAGAGCCATGAGGCTATCGCCGAGGTGGACGTTTTCGACGGTGATACCGTCGGTATCCTCCTTGGTGAGGTCATGGTACGAAAAATTCCAGAACGCTCTGATACCGAGAGCCGCAAGCCTTGCGCAGACCTCGGGAGCCGCCTCCTTCGGTATGCACAATATGGCTATGACGGGGTTTTCTCTGCGGCAGAAGTCCTCGATCCCGTTCATATCGCGCACCGTGAGCTCGCCGAGCTGTGCGCCGATGACATCGGGAGCGATATCGAACACTCCGAGCAAGCGGCAGCCGTAGCTCTCATAATCAAGATGCCTCGCAAGCGCCTTGCCGAGATTGCCCGCGCCGATGAGCACAGCCCCCCGGCGCTTCTCCGTGCCGAGTATGGCGGCTATCTCGTCACGGAGCTCCGCGACATTGTAGCCGTAGCCCTGCTGACCGAAGCCTCCGAAGCAGTTCAGATCCTGCCTTATCTGCGAGGCGGTGACATTCATTCTCTCCGCGAGTTCACGCGAGGATATCTTGGTTATGCCCTCGTTCAGCAGATCGCACAGCGACCTGTAATATCTCGGAAGTCTGCGTATGACGGAATTTGAGATCTTTTCATTCTTTGACATGATGTTCCCCTTCTGCGCAGCGCGCATGAGCATGCCGTCAGATCGTCTGTCTGAGCCTTTCGTTTATCTCGTCGAGGAATGTCTCGGTGTTGACCTTTCTCTTTTCGGGAAGCGTGGACAGCACGTAAAGATCGCCTGTCATCACGCCCTCCTCGATAGTGCGGACTGTGGCCTTCTCCAGCTTCTCCGCGAAAGCCGTGAGCTCCGGTATGCCGTCGAGCTCGCCCCTCTTGCGGAGAGCGCCCGTCCACGCGAATATAGTAGCCACCGAGTTGGTCGAGGTCTCCTCGCCCTTGAGGTGCTTGTAGTAATGGCGCGTTACCGTGCCGTGAGCAGCTTCGTACTCATACACGCCCGACGGGGAAACGAGCACCGACGTCATCATGCCGAGGCTTCCGAACGCGGTAGCCACCATATCCGACATAACGTCGCCGTCGTAGTTCTTGCAAGCCCAGATGTAGCCGCCCTGCGAGCGCACGACTCTCGCCACGGCGTCGTCGATGAGCGTGTAGAAATACTCGATGCCCGCAGCCTCGAACTTCGACTTGTACTCGGTCTCGTATATCTCCGCGAAGATGTCCTTGAACGTGTGGTCGTACTGCTTCGAGATCGTGTCCTTTGTCGCGAACCAGATGTCCTGCTTCGTATCGAGAGCGAAGTTGAAGCACGAACGCGCAAACGAAGCTATCGAGGCGTTGATATTGTGGAGACCCTGGATTATGCCGTCGCTGCCCTTGAACTCATGAATGAGCTGGCGGGTCTCGTTGCCGTACTTGTCGGTCACGATGAGCTCAGCCTTCGAGCCGTCCCTGACCTTCATCTCGCTGTTCTTGTACACGTCGCCGTAAGCGTGACGCGCGATAGTGATAGGCTTCGTCCAAGTGGGTATGAGCGCGTTTATGCCCTTGACGATGATTGGAGCGCGGAAAACGGTGCCGTCAAGTATCGCTCTGATAGTGCCGTTCGGGGACTTCCACATCTCCTTGAGGTTGTACTCGGTCATTCTCTGCGCATTCGGGGTAATGGTCGCGCACTTTACCGCAACGCCGTACTTCCTGGTGGCGTTGGCGCTGTCGATCGTGATCTGATCGTTCGTCTCGTTGCGCTTCACGAGCCCGAGGTCGTAGTATTCGGTCTTAAGGTCGATATACGGGAGCAGGAGCTTATCCTTTATCATCTTCCATATAACGCGGGTCATCTCGTCGCCGTCCATTTCGACGAGCGGGGTCTTCATCTGAATTTTAGCCATTTGCTTTATCCTTTCAGTATTATTGTTTTATATCCGTTTCAAATATCATCTTTTTGCAGTCGGGACAGTAGTCCGCGTCTATAGTGAACGCAGTGAGGGTATATTTCGCGGCGGTGAGCTTGTCTATGCCGATAAAACGGTCAAAGGCTCCCGTCTTTTTTTCTCCTGCCTTGAAGGTCACGGCGCTTCTTCCGTCGCCGGAGAGTATACCGGCAACCATTTCCTTACCGCAGAACGGGCATTTCACAGGTCACTTCTCCTCCTTCACGGTACGGCTCATGGTGACAAGAAAGCGGTGATCGTCGTTCTCCTTGGGCAGCGTGATGATATTCGCCAGCTCCCAGCCGTCCTTCGCCATCTTGTTGAGCTCCTCGTCGATCTTGTAGATGTTGGCGTCGCCTATAAATCTGGCGAGCGCGACAATTTTGGAAGTATATTCTTTCATAACAGCGACGCTCCTGTTTTTCAGCCGTTCTTCTTTGTATAGTTGAGCAGACCGCCCTCAAGTATCATTCCCCTGCCGCGTTCGGAGAGCTCAAGGGTCGTTTCTATCTCAAAGCCCTTTGTGATGTCCTTCACGATTATCTTCGAGCCGTTCTCTATCTCGGTCTTTACGTCCGGCAGAGCAAGCTCGTCGCCCTGATCTATGCGGTCGTAATCAGCCTCGTTCACGAAGGTGAGCGGGAGTATGCCGTTATTGATGAGGTTCTGCTTGTGTATTCTCGCGAAGGATTTGCAGATTATCGCCTTCACGCCGAGGTAGAGCGGAGCGAGAGCAGCGTGCTCACGCGAGGAGCCCTGACCGTAGTTCGAGCCGCCGACGATGATCGACTTTCCGGCTTCCTTTGCGCGCTTCGGGAATGTCTCGTCACAGACCGTGAAGCAGAATTCCGAGATAGCCGGGATATTGGAGCGCAGCGGAAGTATCTTCGCGCCCGCGGGCATGATGTGGTCGGTGGTGATGTTGTCGCCGACTTTCAGGGTAACGCCCGCCTCAATGCTCTCCGGCAGAGGCTGATTGATCGGGAAGGGCTTGATGTTCGGACCGCGCAGTATCTCGACAGAGGGAGCCTCCTCGGGAGAAGCGGGCGGGGTCACCATGTTGTCGTTGATGATGAAGCGCTCGGGCATCACGTAGGGAGGCATAGCTCCTATCGTGCGCGGGTCGGTGAGAACGCCTGTTATCGCGGATATCGCTGCGGTCTCGGGGGAAACGAGATAGATCTGACCGTCCTTTGTTCCGCTTCTGCCCTCAAAGTTGCGGTTGAACGTGCGCAGCGAGATGCCGTGGCTGTTCGGGGACTGACCCATGCCTATGCAGGGTCCGCAGGCACATTCGAGTATGCGGGCGCCCGCGTCGATAAGGTCGGACAGCGCGCCGCACTGTGCCATCATGTTATATACCTGCTTCGAGCCGGGAGCTATCGCGAGGCTCACGTCGGGGTGAACGGTCTTGCCCTTTAAGATGTGCGCGACTTTCAGAAGATCCTGCATCGAGGAATTGGTGCAGGAGCCTATGCACACCTGATCTATCTTTATGTTTCCGATCTCGTCGATCGTCTTCACGTTGTCGGGGCTGTGGGGGCAGGCTGCAAGCGGCACAAGGGTCGAAAGGTCGATCTCGACGGTCTTGTCGTATACCGCGTCGGGGTCTGCCGCCAGCGGGATATAGTCCTGCTCTCTGCCCTGCGCCTTCAGGAACGCCCGGGTCGTCTCGTCGGAGGGGAATATCGAGGTGGTCGCTCCCAGCTCCGCGCCCATGTTGGTTATGGTGGCTCTTTCCGGCACGGAGAGCGAGAGAACGCCGTCTCCGGTATACTCCATTACCTTGCCTACGCCGCCCTTGACGGACAGGATCTGTAATACTTTCAGTATAACGTCCTTTGCAGATACCCAATCGTTTAATTTTCCGGTAAGCTTTATGTTCACTACCTCGGGCATTGTTATGTAGTACGCGCCGCCGCCCATTGCCACGGCTACGTCGAGGCCGCCGGCTCCGCAGGCGAACATTCCTATGCCGCCGCCCGTGGGGGTATGGCTGTCCGAGCCGATGAGGGTCCTGCCGGGCTTTCCGAAGCGCTCAAGGTGCACCTGGTGGCAGATACCGTTGCCGGGGCGCGAGAACCAGATACCGTGCTTCTTTGCGACGCTGCCTATGAAGCGGTGATCGTCGGCGTTCTCGAAGCCCGACTGGAGCGTGTTGTGGTCGATGTAAGCCACGGAGCGCTCGGTCTTTACGCGGTCAACGCCCATAGCCTCGAACTGAAGGTACGCCATTGTTCCGGTGGCGTCCTGAGTAAGGGTCTGGTCTATGCGCAGCCCGATCTCGGTGCCCTTTATCATTTCACCGTCAACGATGTGTTCCTTTATGATCTTTTCGGTAAGTGTAAGTCCCAATTTGATTTCCTCCTTAAAAGCGTGAAATACTGTTTTATACTATATATTGTACTATATATAATGAATTTTGTCAATATTTTGGTGTCAAAAATTTATCGGGGTTTTTGGCGTCAGAATGCACAATTTCATAGAGATAAAATTTATGAACAAATTCCGCGAAACCTATTGACTAAACGGTTTATGGGTGCTATAATCATTATACGAGACCATATCCGGGGGTGGGAGCTTGAGTAACAGAAAAATTGTCAGTCTTATACTTTCGGTAGTATTTATCATAGTTTATACCTCATCGTGCAGGAGCGTGGAAACGGAAATTTCATTGCCCTCCGACAATACCTCGCCCGCCGCGACAAGCACGATAGCAAACGGGAACTTCGGCGGCATACTCTACGACGACAGCCGCACCGCTGCCGCTACGGCGGCGCCTATGCCGGGAATGACCTATACCCGCACCTCGGTGTCCGATACCGACGCAGAGCCCGATCTCTCCGACAGCGATGAAACTGCGGAGCCCGACTCCGACCCGGAGGAACAGACCTCCGATACAACAACCTCCGCCGCGTCAGCGACGGCGAGCACGACAAAGCAGACGAGCGCCGCTCCCGACATGGTCATAACCGAAACGACCACGGCTGCCGCGGTCACAACCACGACTTCCGCGGCCCCGGTGACGACCTCGGAAGCAGCCACGACAACAACAACGACTGCCGCGGCCACGACAACGGCTGCCGAAACGACCGCTCCGGCACCCGCAAGCACCGTCAGCTACGCGAAAAACACATACTCCGCGCTGAACCACAGCTACGTCAAGGCGGTCTGGATATCGTACATCGAGCTTTCGGTGATGTACAAAAAGAACGAGGAGGAATTCACAAAGGCGTTCGCGCAGATGCTCGACAACTGCGTCTCGCTCGGGCTGAATACCGTTTTCGTCCATGTACGCGCGTTCGGAGACGCTTACTACTACTCGGAGCTGTACCCGTTCACAAAGCAGCTCACAGGCACGCTCGACAAGCGCACAGACTTCGACCCGCTGAAAATAATGATCTCCGAGGCGCACAGCCGCGGACTCTCATTCCACGCGTGGATAAACCCGCTCAGGCTGGGCGTTGCGGCGGATATGCCGTCCGTGCCGCAGGGATATGCCGTCGGGAAATGGTATAACGGAGCCGAAAACGGCAAATACATCGTGAACGTCAACGGGACATATTACCTGAACCCCGCCTATCCCGAGGTACGCAGGCTTATCGGCGACGGCGTGCGCGAGATAGTGTCGCGTTACAACGTCGACGGCATACATATAGACGACTACTTCTACCCCACGACCGACATCTCCTTTGACAGCGCCGCATACGGCGAGAGCGGATACAGCAGCGTCGAATCATTCAGGGTGGACTGCTGCACCGCCATGGTGAAGGAGATCCACACGGCGGCGCACGAGTGCGGCTCGGCGCTGTTCGGTGCGGCTCCGCAGGGCAACAACTACAACAACCTCTACACTCTCTACGCCGACACGAAGGCATGGGCAAAAAACGGCTGCGTCGACTACTTCGTGCCGCAGATATACTACGGCTTTGAAAACGGGGCAGTTCCCTTCGCCGGGAACGTCGACGAGTGGCTGGAGATCGTGCGCGGCACGGGGATAAGGCTCATCACCGGGCTCGCGGCATACAAATGCGGAGCCGAGGACAAGTGGGCAGGCACGGGAAAGTCGGAATGGCAGAACACCGACACCATGCTCAGGCGCCAGAAGGAATACGCAGACAAGGCGGGCTGCTCCGGCATAGCCCTGTACAGCTACAACTACCTGTTCTCGCCGTCGTACACAAACGCCGCCATTGGGAACGAGATAAGCAATCTTAAGCCCCTGCTCACCGAATAAACGGCAAATCTTGTCGACATAAGGTATATTATGCGATATTATATACAATGAGGAGATACAATGATACGTAAAATTGCGGCGCTGCTGCTGACGGCGGCGCTGATGATAACAGGGCTCGCGCTCCCCGCGTCTGCGGAAGGCGCGGCTCCGGAGACCGCGACCGTGACCCCGGCGGCATACAGGCACTCGCTGCCCTCGGATATGCGGGCGGCGTTCATAACGCCGTCGGTGGACTTCTTCACCGACAGCTCCGTGAGCTCCGCCGCTCTGAACGAGGAGCTCGCGGATATTTACGCGGAATTTGCCGAAACAGGTCTGAATACGGTGATAATCAATACCGTATGCGACGGGAAAGCCTACTACACGCTCGGCGCGTCCGAGGGCGCTCCCGACCCTGTGCTGGCGGCTGTCAAGGCGGCTTATGAGCACGGGATATCGCCTTTCGTGGTATTCGACCTCGGGCAGGTGCTGTCCGACTGCGGCCCGGGAGCCGAAGCCGCCGACACGCTCATTTCCCGCACTCACCGCTTCGTGCTCAAATACGCCTGCACCGGCATTATCATAGACGATTACTACGCGAAGCGCGACACCCGCAGCTACGCGGGTTATATGGAGAACGGCTCCGGAGTGGGATATACCAACTACCTCTACGACACCGCCGAGCAGTATTTCCGCACCGCCGCCGACGTGATACGCAGGACCGACAACACCGTCGCGGCAGGCATACTCATAAACGATATGTGGGCGAACGCCTCGTCCAGAGAGGACGGCAGCGATACCGAGGACTATTTCCAGGCATACTATGACGGCTATTCCGACACAAGGAGCTACGTAGAGAGCGGCAGCGCGGACTTCGTTATGGTGCGCGCCTACGGCTCGATCACCTCGAAGAGACTGCCGTTTGAGAAGGTCGCCGGCTGGTGGGGAGATATCGCGTCGCGAAACGACATACCTATGTATATCGTGCACCACAATGAATACATAGGCACCGAGACCGTCGGCTGGGGAGGCGTGGATCAGCTCCTGAAACAGCTCTCCGTCGCGAAGGATATAGCCGCGTACTCCGGCAGCGCCTTCAATTCCCTTTCCTCGCTGAAAAAGGATCCCCTCGGCACCACAGGCACGCTGAAAGCGTATTTCCGCGAGCAGATAAACGAGCAGTCGCTGTTCGAGGATCTGAAAATGACCTCCCCCGCAAGCCTCACCTATACCACCACCGAGGCGAGCGTCACCTTTATGGGGAGCTTCGACAGCAACTTCCCCGTCACCTTCAACGGCGAGGCGATAAAGCTCAACGACGCGGGCAACTTCTACTTCGAGAAGCCGCTCTCGGCAGGGCTCAATACCTTCACCATAAGCCACAAGTCCAAGACCTACACCTATAACATCACCCGCAAGATCACCGTCCTGCGCGAGATCGGCGCAGCCATCAGCGAGGACAAGACCCTGAGCGTCGACGGAGGCACAAGGATAACCCTCACCGCCAGAGCCTACAAGGGAGCGGCCGTGTACGCTTCCGTCAACGGCTCGACGGTCAATATGTCCGAGACGGAGGGCACCGCGGACGAGGACGACGTCAATTCCTCCTACCGCCGCTTCACGGGTTATTACACCGTGCCGAAGGGCATTGTCGGACAGATCCAGGAGCTGGGCAGGATAAAGATATTCGCTTCGTACTCGGGCTACTCCATGGAGGCGGTCGGCGCGTCCGTGCGCGTAAACGCCGAGCCCGAGCCCGTACAGCACAACGAGGCCGTGATAACGGAGGACGAGTCCTCGGCAGGCAGCGGCGAGGTCATAGGCACGCTGGAAGCCCCCCACAGCTCCGAAGACGCCGTGACATTCGTCAGGGTGCTCAACGACTACACCATTACCTACGACGGCAAGACCGCCGACGATATCCCCTCGCCGCTGTTCTCACAGCTTCCGGCGGGCTCGCTGGAGATCTACAAATCCACCTCCGGCAGCTACTATGTCACCGAGTCCGGAAAGCGCATCGCCATGAGTGCCTCGACGCTGGAGGACGGTGAGGCTATAACCGAGAACTCGCTGACCGTCAAATCCGTCGGGACCTCGAACGGCAGCGGGTACATAAAGCTGCGGCTCGACCACAGGACAGGCTTCAATATCCGCGCCGCGTGCAGCAACTACTACACCGCGTGGGACGGCGATTACTATCTTGACAGCTTCAACGCCACGCACGTTTACATAACCTTCGAGAACGTCACCAAGGTGACCGCTCTCCCGTCCTTTGAGTACAATCAGGTATTCAGGTCGGCCAAGTGGGACACCGTGACGGAAGCCAACGGCACCAAGTTCCGCCTTATCCTGGAGCTCCGCCAGCCCGGAGTTTACTGCGGTCACAAAGCGAGATACGACGATAACGGAGACCTGATACTGTCGTTCCCCGTTCCGGTGAACACCCTGAGCGGCATGACGATCGTGGTCGACCCCGGACACGGCTACGGAAAGCGCGCCGATGTGTTCGACCCCGGAGCCATAGGCGAGGTGGTCGAGGAGGAGGTCGTGCTCGAGATCGCCAAGGAGCTGACCGAACAGCTCAAAGCCGCGGGCGCGAACGTGATACGCTTAAAGACCGAGAGCGAGTTCCTGCTGACCCGCGAGCGGCCGAATGTGGCACGCGGGCTGGGCTGTGATATGTTCCTGTCCGTTCACGCGAACAAGGCTACCGGCGACGCGCGCGGCGTGGAGGCGTACTACTTCACGTCCTATTCGCAGCCTCTCGCGGCGGCGATATCGAAAAATATAGCGAAATACTATCAGAACAGCGTCTATTCCGACGGCGCGGACAAGAACCGCGGCGCGCGGTACAGCTACTACCATGTGACGCTCCAGCAGGATTTCCCGTCGGTTCTGATCGAAACGGGCTTCGTCGATAACGTCGACGACGCTATGGCGCTTGCCTCGGCAGCTCACCGCAAGGGCATCGCGGCGGCGATAGTCACGGGCATAAAGGAATATCTTGCCAGGAGCAGCATCTCGTATGCGTCCGAGGGCTATTCGGCTGCCGACGCGGGCGCCGGGGAAACGACCCTTCCGGCGGTGACGGAGACGACCGCCGCAGAAACCGAGGCTCCCACGGAAACGACCGAGCCCGCAGTATCGGAGACCTCGGATACCGAGGACACCTCCGCCGAGACCACGCTCCCGCCCGAAACGGAGGATACGAGCGCAGCCGAGACCTCCGCGGAAAGCACCGAGCCCGAAACTACGCCCGGGACCACAGCTTCCCCGGCCGAGACTACCACGGTCACTACTACCGAAAATACTTGGCACAGCGGCGGTTTCATGTAAATACTTGACTTATATGTAAATAAGTGATATAATATAACGAATGTTGCATCATGATCGGGGGGTAGCTTCACGCAAATGAACCACGCCCGAGAGCGCAGGGAATGACAACTGCGAGGCAGATAATGCGTCTGCTGCTGTAAAGCAACATACGGATCGGAGGTATAGCTTCGCGTGGAGCTGAATATTGTTCTTGTAAACCCCGAGATACCGCCGAACACGGGCAACGTCGCCCGTACCTGCGCGGTGACCGGAGCAAGACTGCACATTGTAAAGCCCATGGGCTTCGAGCCGGACGATAAGCACTTAAAGCGCGCCGGGCTCGATTACTGGAGACTTCTCGATCTGACATACTATGACGGCATCGGCGAGCTGTTCGCAAGGAACCCGTGCGACGAGTTCAGATTTTTCTCGTCAAAGGCGGTAAACAACTACTGCGAGGCGGACTACCCCGACAAGGTCTTCATCGTGTTCGGCAGCGAGACCCACGGACTCCCGGAACTCATGCTGGTGCGCAACGAGCCGAGATGTGTGCGCATACCCATGCTCGGCGACGAGCGCGCACGGTGCCTGAACCTCTCCAACAGCGTTGCGGTAGGCACCTACGAGGTGCTGAGGCAGTGGGGCTTCCCGAAGCTCACCAATTACGGACATCTCGACGAATATGACTGGTCGGATAACAGAAGAAACGGAGAATAATTATGAGACAGTACCTGATAATCACAGACAGCGGCTGCGATATGTCGCCCGAGGACGAGAAGAGATACGGCATTGATATAATGCCGTTTGATGTAACTCTCGCGGGCGAGTCGATGAAAGAGCGCATTGACATGACCGGCGAGGAGTTCCTGCACCGCATTGCCGAGACCGAGGAAATACCCAAGACCTCGCAGATCACAGAGTTCCGCTTTGAGGAAAAGTTCGAGGAATGCGTCAAGGAGGGCATCAAAGACGTCATCGTCCTTCTGATAAACAGCGCGGGAAGCGCCACATACCAGAATGCCGTCAACGCCGCCGCCCGTATGAAGGAAGAGGGCAGAACAGGCGAAACGAGCTTTCATGTCCTGGACAGCCGTACATATTCGCTGGGCTACGGCTATGCAGCGGTCGAGGCTGCGAAAAAGCTTGAAGCCGGTCAGAGCATGGACATAGTTCTCGCTTACCTCGAAGACTGGTTCGACAGCTGCGAGCTCTATCTTATGCTGTTCAACCTGCGCCACGCCAAGAAGTCCGGCAGGATCAAGGCAGCGGCAGCCGTAATGGGCGAGCTCATGAACATAAAGCCCATAGTTCAGATGATAGACGTCGAAACCAAGGTGGTCGCCAAGCCCCGCGGCGAGAAAAAAGCCGTTGACGCTCTCGTCGATTACCTGATGACAAGAGCCGTGCCTAAGACCCCGTTCATCGTGGGGCGCTCGCTCGCCAACGAGCTTGAGGACGAGTTCATCAAAAAGTACGAGCAGAAGTCCGGCAGCAAGCTCGCCATGATACACAGCGTCGGAAGCGTCGTAGCCGCCAACGCCGGCACAAGCTTCATCGGCGTATTCGTCAAGGGCGAGAAAAGAAGCTGAGCCGCCTGCCCCGCCAATCGAATACACAGCAGTAACAACCTCTCCTTTCATTGTGAAAGGAGAGGTTGAGAGCGTTAAAGAAGTCGCTTGCGCTCGAGTGGTCGCTTGCGCTCGAGTGCCTCCGGCGGCCAGCCCTTTTGAAAAAAGGGCTGGACCCTAAAACAAACCGCTTCGCCTTGCAGCGGGGGTAGGTAGTACGACTTTTGATAGTAAAAACTAAACTTTTTTGACAGACTGAATCTCCCCTTTCATCGTGAAAGGAGAGGTTTCATTTTATTGCAGTATTTTGCCGAAACATATTGCCAAACTCCGTTCGGATATGTTATAATAGTAAAAAAAGGAGGCATATTGATGACAAATATACTGCTGGCAGCCGAAACTGCCGCTCCCGCCGCTCCGGACGATACCATAAGCGTCGTGCTGGGCGAGGAGCTCGTTGAAAACATCTCCGGGCTGCAAAAGATACTGAACGACCTGTGGCAGGGCTTTCTCGACAAGCTGCCCACCATAATATTCGCGATAATACTGCTGATATTGGGAATAATCATCTCAAAGATCACCGTAAAGCTCATGGGCAAGGCTCTCGACAAGTCGAAGCTCGACCTGACCGTGACCAAATTCCTGCGCTCGGTAGTCAAGATAGTGCTGTATACCGTGCTCGTTACGGTCATACTCGCCGTTCTGGGCGTGCCGACGACCTCGATAATCGCCGTGATAGGCACCTGCGGAGTAGCTGTCGGTCTCGCGCTCCAGAGCAGCCTTTCCAACCTTGCGGGAGGCTTTCTGATACTGTTCTCCAAGCCGTTCAAGGTAGGCAGCTACATAACGGTTTCCGGCGTCGAGGGCTTCGTTTCGGATATAAATATCCTCTACACCAAGCTGATGACCTACGATAACCGCGCGATATACATACCCAACGGCACGGCGGCGAACTCCGTGCTCACAAACGTGACACAGGCTCCGAAACGCCGCGTGGACAACGTATTCTCGATCTCCTACGACGCGGACTACGAAAAGGCTGTCGCCGCGATCAACACGGCTATCGGCAGGATACCGAAAATACTGCGCGAGGAGGACTGCAAGCCCTTCGTCCGCATGAGCGCCCACAGCTCCAGCAGCATAGACATAACCGTGAGAGTCTGGTGCGCCACCGAGGACTACTGGAACGTGTATTTCGACGTCATCGAACAGATACGCGCCGAGTTCCTGACGCAGAACATCGAGATACCTTATCAGCAGCTCGACGTTCACATGAAATAATAAAGAATTCCCGTTCCGGAGCTTTTCCGGAGCGGGAATTATCATATAAACGATCTTATCGGTCATAGGAACCGCGAAGCCGGGCACCTGCCGGAACCCTGCGCGGGGCGTTTCCGCGGCTCAGATCACTGAACGCTGAACAGGATATCGCCGTATGTCGGAACCGGCCAGAAGTCGTCGCCGACAACAGCCTGAAGCCCGTCAACCACGGCGCGCAGCTTATCCATAGCCGCAAGCACCTTATCGTGGAAGAACACGGCGGTATCGCGCACATCGGCCATCGAGCCCACCTCGTCCAGCAGAGACGAGAGGGTGCGGAGCTTTTTGTCCATGTCCGCGGCAAGCTCCGACACCTTTGCGGCGGCTTCAAGCTCTATCGCCGCGTCGATGCCGACGTTCTTCTTCGCGAGAGCAGTCTCGCAGAGGAACTTCTGATACGCCATGACCGCGGGAGCGTACTGGTGCTGCACCATATCCACGGCGGTATGAGCCTCGATGTTCACGGTCTTGTAGTAGTTTTCGAGCAGTATCTCGGTGCGGGCGTGTATCTCGCGCTCGGTGAATACCTTGTGGCGCGTGAACACGTCGACGCTCTTCTCGTCCTCAAAGTGCGGTATCGCGTCCACCGAGGAAACGAGATTCGGCAGACCGCGGCGCTCCGCCTCCTCCAGCCACGCCTCGTCGTAGGCGTTGCCGTTGAAGATTATGCGCCTGTGCTCGCGGAAGGTGCGCACGAGCAGGTCGTGCAGGGCGACATCGAACGCGTTCCTGCTGAACGCCTCGCCGTCCGCAGCCGACCTGAACTCCAGCTCGTCGGAGAACTGACGCAGCTCCTCGGCGACTATGGTGTTGAGGATTATGTTGGCAGTCGCCACGTTCTGCGACGAGCCGACCATTCTGAACTCGAACTTGTTGCCTGTGAACGCGAAAGGCGACGTTCTGTTGCGGTCGGTGGAATCCTTCTTGAAGCGCGGCAGAGCCATTACGCCGAGGTCGAACTCGGAGGACTTCTTGTCGAGCTTCTCGCCGCAGATTATCGAATCGACGACAGCGTCCAGCTCCTCGCCGAGGAATACCGACACGATAGCGGGCGGAGCCTCGTTGCCTCCGAGGCGGTGGTCGTTGCCCGCCGTCGCAACGGACAGGCGCAGCAGCTCCGGATAATCGTCCACAGCCTTTATGACCGCGGCGAGGAAGGTAAGGAACTGCACGTTCTCCGTCGGCGACTTGCCGGGATAGAGCAGGTTCTGACCGTCGTCGGTGGCAAGTCCCCAGTTGTCGTGCTTGCCCGAGCCGTTCACGCCGTTGAAGGGCTTCTCGTGCAGCAGGCAGACCATGCCGTGCTTAAGGGCGGTCTTCTGCATGACCTCCATTGTGAGCTGGTTCTGGTCGGCGGCGGCGTTGGCTCCGGAGTATATCGGCGCCATTTCGTGCTGAGCCGGAGCGACCTCGTTGTGCTCGGTCTTTGAGGTCACGCCCAGCCTCCAGAGCGCGAGATCGAGGTCGCGCATAAAGGCGTACACGCGGGAATTGATCGCCCCGTAGTAGTGGTCGTGCATCTCCTGACCCTTGAGCGGAGGAGCTCCGAACAGGGTTCTGCCGGTATATATAAGATCCTTGCGCTTTTCGTAGACGCGGCGGTCAATGAGGAAGTATTCCTGCTCCGCGCCGACCGTGGCGTTTACGCGCTTTGTCGTGGTGTTTCCGAACAGCCGGAGAATGCGCACGGCCTGATCGGACAGAGCGTCCATCGAACGCAGCAGGGGCGTCTTCTTGTCGAGAGCCTCGCCCGTGTAGGAGCAGAACGCCGTCGGGATATAGAGTGTGCCGTCCTTGATGAAGGCGCAGGACGTGGGGTCCCACGCGGTGTAGCCTCTCGCCTCGAAGGTGGCGCGTATGCCGCCCGACGGGAACGATGAAGCGTCCGGCTCGCCCTTGATGAGCTCCTTGCCGGAGAATTCCATTATAACTGTGCCGTCGCCTGTGGGGGCGATGAAGCTGTCGTGCTTCTCGGCGGTGATGTTGGTCATGGGCTGGAACCAATGCGTGAAGTGCGTGGCTCCGCGCTCGACCGCCCAGTCCTTCATAGCGGCGGCAACGCTCTCGGCTATGGAGCTGTCGAGCTCGCGGTTGGTGTTCATCGTCGCTTTGAGCTTCTTGAACACCTCCTTCGGCAGTCGCTGGCGCATTGTGGACTCGTCGAACACGTCCTCGCCGAATATCTTTGTTACATCAATGGTCTCGTTCATTTTCCGGAATACCTCCCTGATACTATTTTCTCCTCGATGTATAGTATGAAATAATTGGCTGAAAAACGCTTTATAGCGCAAAAAAGCGTTCCGGCATACAAAAAGAATGCCGGAACGCCGTTGTTCTTATTTAATATTATATTCTGCCGGAGCGGAAAAGTCAACCGACAACATCACCAAAAATCACAGCTTCTTACCGCGCTTTTTGATTATCTCCGCCATTTCGCCGACGTTCTTCATGCCCGAGACCTCACCCATTGTGAAGCGAAGTCCGAACTCTTCCTCAACGGCGGACATCAGCGTGATGTGGTTGAGGCTGTCCCAGTCCTCGATATCGTCGGCGGTGGTGTCCGCGTCAAGCTCGATATCGTCGTCGTCGAAAAAGTCTCTGAACACGTTGTTAAGGCGCTCATAAATGCTGTCCATAGCGGCTCCTCCTTACTTCTCCACGGAGAAAGTGGCTGTCTCCTTCGGGCGGTTGTCTATGACGCGCTTAGCCTTGCCGGCGGTGCGCTCGATAGACTTGGGCTCAACGAGAGACACCTTGGTGCTGATACCTAGAACGGTCTTAAGGTTGTGATGTATCTTCGAACGGAGCTCCTCAAGGTTCCTGTAATCCGTGAGCAGCGAAGCGTCCGCGAGCTCTACTCTTACCTCAAGATTGTCCGCGGAGCCCTCTCTGCCGACCACGAGCTGATAGTACGGCGCTATCTCGGGTATTACCATGATAACGCTCTCTATCTGCGACGGGAATACGTTGACGCCGCGTATTTTCAGCATATCGTCCGTTCTGCCCGTGGGCTTCATCATTCTCGCGTGAGTCCTGCCGCAGCGGCACTTCTCGTAGGTCATCGAGGTTATGTCGTGCGTCCTGTAACGGAGTACGGGCAGACCCTCCTTGTCGAGAGTCGTAACGACGAGCTCGCCGCTCTCGCCCTCGGGGAGGACTTCGCCGGTGACGGGGTCGATTATCTCGGGCAGGAAGTGATCCTCATTGAAGTGCATACCGCAGCGCTCGGTGCATTCGCCGGAAACGCCGGGTCCCATGAGCTCGCTCATGCCGTAGTTGTCGGTAACGAACATATGGAGGCTCTTCTCGATCTGGTCGCGCATTTCGGGGGTAGCTCCCTCCGAGCCGAGCAGTCCGAGGCGGAGCTTTATCTCCTCGGGCTTAATGCCGACCTCCTGCATCACCTCACCTATGCGCAGGGCGTAGGACGGTGTGGAAACAAGCGCGGTCGTGCCGAAATCGCGCATCATCATGACTGTCTTTTCGGTGTTGCCGGAGGAGTTGGGGACTACCGCCGCGCCGAGCTTTTCAAGTCCGTAGTGCAGACCGAGAGCTCCGGTGAACAGACCGTAGCCGAAGCATATCTGCACGATATCGTCCTCGGTGGCGCCTGCCGCGGCAACTATACGCGCGACGCAGTCGCTCCATATTTCGAGGTCGTGCTTCGTATATCCCACGACGGTAGGCTTGCCGGTGGTACCGGACGAAGCGTGCATTCTGACGATCTTCTTCATCGGCACCGCGAACATACCGAAGGGATAGTTGTCGCGGAAGTCCGTCTTGGTGGTGAAGGGCATACGCTTAAGGTCGCTCAGATCCGTTATCTTGTAAGGATCGAAGCCCGCCTGATCGAACTTGTCCTTATAGAGCTTCACGTTCTCATAGCAGTAGACCGCTGTCTTTTTCAGCTTTTCGAGCTGTATTTTTTCAAGCTCGGCTCGCGGCATGGTTTCCGCGTCTTTGTCAAAAAACATTTTTCTTCTCCTTTTATATCAAAATTTTATTTTTTCTTCTTTTTCTTCTTTTTCGAGCCGTTATTGGCAGGCCTTGTGCCTTCGGTGCGCGCCGAGGCTCTTGCGGGAACGGCTTCCTCAACGGTCTCCTCGCCCGAGGTTATAGCCTCGCTCTGCTTAACGACAACCTTCTTGCCGTAGCAGCTGAATATATAGTCGAGGTCGATCTTGCGCATCTTCGGGGTAACGAGGCTGACTATCGGGACGATTATCAGCGAGCCGACCATTGTGAACGCGCCGAGGTTTACCGGCGAAGCGACTGTAAAGCCGAGGAACGTTCCGGAGAGCATTCCCGCAGACGCCATTATCAGGTGCAGGACAGTCACGCCTATGCCGAATATGAAGCTTACCCATACGCTGGCGCGGGTGGTCTTCTTCCAGAACAGGCCGTAAAGGAACGGCGCGAGGAATGCGCCCGCGAGCGCTCCCCACGAATATCCCATGAGGTCGGAGATGAGAGCGTTTTTATTGAGCGCGATGATGACAGAAACTACGAGGAACACCGCGACAAAAGCGCGGAGGATAAGGAGCTGCTTCTTCTCGTCGAGCTTGCCCTTCATCATGGGCTTGATAAGGTCGAGCGTGATCGAGGAGCTGGAGGTGAGCACGAGAGAGGAGAGCGTGGACATCGAGGCGGAGAGCACCAGAACGACTACCACGCCGATAAGCAGATCGGGCAGACTTTCCAGCATGGCGGGGATTATGCCGTCAAAGCCGCTGGAGGGAGCTCCGTTCGCGTCGGGAGCGACGAAAATGCGCCCGAAGCCTCCGAGGAAGTAGCAGCCGCCCGCGACTACAAGCGCGAAGGCTGTGGAAACTATCATTCCGGACTTTATGGAGCGCTCGTCCTTGATAGTGTAGAATTTTGTCACCATCTGGGGAAGTCCCCATGTGCCGAGAGATGTAAGTATGATAACGCCCAGCAGGTTTATCGGGTCGGGGCCGAAGAAGCTGGAGTACGCGCCCTGCATACCCGCGAGAACGCCCTTTTCGTTGGGTATCTGCGACATCTGGTTCAGAGCCTCGTAGAAGCCTCCCTTGTTGGCGAGTGTGGCTATAACGACAGCGGCGATGCCTATGAGCATTATTATGCCCTGGATGAAGTCGTTGTAAGCCGTCGCCTTGTAGCCGCCGAGGATAACATATACAGCCGTGACTACCGCCATAGCGATCACGCATATCGAGTAGTCAACGTGGAATACCATTTCAAAGAGTCTGGAAAGGCCGTTGTATACGGACGCCGTGTAGGGTATCAGGAAGATGAAAACGATGATCGCGGCGACTATCTTGAGCGTTTTGCTCATATAGCGCCTCTCGAAGAATTCCGGCATGGTGGAGCTCTCAAGGTGCTTGGACATTACACGGGTGCGTCTGCCCATGAGAGCCCACGCCATGAGCGAGCCGATGAGGCAGTTCCCTATACCGATCCATGTTGAGGAAACACCGAAGTTCCAGCCGAATTTTCCCGCGTAGCCGACAAAAATAACGGCGGAGAAATAGCTTGTTCCGTAAGCGAACGCCGTGATCCACGGACCGACGCTTCTTCCGCCGAGCACGTATTCGTTGACCGTGTTCGCTTTTCTGTTGCAATAGATCCCTATGCCGACTGCAAGTGCGATGTACAGCACGAGGATCGTGATTATAATGGGCATGACATACTCCTTTAAAGCTTTTTCGCGCAAACGCTTTTTTGTAATGGTGCTTTTTTGCGCTAAAGTATATTATAGCTCTTTTTCTCACATTTGTCAATAGCTATTTTCAACAGATATATGTATTTTATTTATCCGGGGACAGGGACTCCGTGCTCAGTTCATGTACTCGCCGTTGTATTCGAGCAGGGTCACCGAGGTCACGCCGTCAATGCCCTTGAAGCGCGACAGTCCCGAGGTGTCGTTGTTCTTCACCTTTATCTCGATAGTGAGCTCGTTGCGTTCGCCGTTCCTGGTCTTGTTCTTAAGGCGGTATTTCATTCCGCCGAGCACGGCGTTTACGTTATCCTCCGCCGCATCGTTATAATGCACTATCAGCAGATAGTTGCGCTTTGTCTTCTTCAACATCGAAAACAGTATGTATACCACCGCGATAACGACAGTACCAAGTATCGCGACGAAGTAAAGCCCCGCTCCGGCGGTGATGCCCGCGGCTATCGACCAGAACAGAAAGCCTATGTCCAGCGGATCCTTGATAGCCGAGCGGAATCTCACGATAGACAGCGCGCCTACCATACCGAGCGACAGCACCACGTTCGAGCTTATGGTCATGATGATGAAGCCCGTGATAGAGGTTATCATTACCAGAAGGACGTTGAAGTTGTCGCTGTACACGACTCCGCGGTAGCAGAAGCGGTACACGAGATAGATAATGATGCCGCATATAAGCGCGGTCAGCATTGCCGCGAGTATTGCGGCGGGTGTGAGAGCGGAAAATTTCAGGTCGTCGCCGAAAAGCGTTATGGCTTCGTCAACAATGCTCATGAGCTTAGGCTGCATAGGTCGTTACCTCCGGTAAAAGTGTCATTTCAAAGGGCGGTGTTCGCCCAGCTTGTCGGAACAGAGAATGAATTTCGAGACTGCCTCCTCGGACGCGGATATGCCGGTAAGGACCTGCGCGATATGCGCGGGGAGGAAGCTGTCATACTTTATCTCAAGAACTATCTCGTTTTCCGGCATTACGGTCTCATATACGTTATCGGCTCCGAACAGGTCGAGGCTGTTCGTACACGCCGCTATCTTCATATCGAACGTTATCCGCACATTGCCCGCATAGCAGACATAGGGCTCGCGGATATAGTCGACTATCACGGAGGGCATGACCTTCACCACCGAGCTCGACGCGAACAGGTCGCCTCCTGCTGTATCGGCGTATCTCTCGTCCGCGAAGAACGAGCAGTCGCCTTCAAGCAACAGCCTGTACTGCTCCATGGTCAGCGGGGTGCTTTTCTTGTACCCCATGCAGTCGTCCTTCACCTTCTCCTCAAGGTTTATCACGTCCGTCCCGAGGTCGTAGACTCGTATACGGTACTTCTTGCGGTGAAGCGCGCCGTTCACCTTATCGCGGTAGGCGGTGCGGTAGGTGTCGTCCAGATAGAGGCTCGTGACCCGGTAGAGTCCTCCCTCGGTGTGGGTATCCGGCATCATCACCGCTCCGAGCCGCTGACGCAGTATGTGGTATGTGCCGCCGTTGATACGGTATTTCAGTTCATGGCGGTATTGTATCTTTTCACTCATTTTCCTTACCCGCGCGGTCAGCGATCACCGCGGTCATATCCTCGATGTGCATACCGCCGCAGTCGATAGTCACGTCGGCGTACTTCTCGTAATAGGGGCTGCGCTCGGCGAAGATCTCCCCGACGGTCATGCCCTTTGCCGCGGCGATACCGCGGGTCTTTATGTTTTTCAGCCTGCGCTCCAGCTCGTCGCAGGGTACCTTTAAATATATACACAGCCCCGTCTGCCGCAGGAAGTTCATTCCCCGCTCGCAGAAAACGGCGCTGCCTCCGGTGGCTATGACGGTATCCCCGGTGTCGGTGACGGAGAGGAGAGCCTCCTCCTCCATTTTCTCAAACCCTTTGACACCGTATCTTTCTATCAGGTGCCAGAGCAGGTCGTGGTTCTGCTGCTGTATTATCAGGTCGGTATCGACGAAGCGCATACCGAGCGTCTTTGCGAGGATAACGCCGACGGTGCTTTTCCCGCACCCCGGCATCCCGATCAATACGATATTTTTCATAAACCCCTTAATTTTTAATGCAGAATGCAAAATGCAAAATGCAAAATTGTTGTGTCCGCCTGCGGCGGATCATCTGAATTGTGACAAAGGTAAAAGAAATGTGCGGATATCGTCACGATCTGATATATCGCGAAGCGATACCTTCATTCTGCATTCTGCATTTTTAATACCATGCGGGGACGTGGGCGGTGAAGCCGTCGTACTCGCGGACGGTCTTTTCGGCGGCTTTCAGAGCCGCGGCGTACGCTTCCCCGCCGCACTTGTGAGCCGAGCACACGCGCCTTATGCAGTCGGCGGCGGTGTAATACGCCATGAGCGAGAAGAAGTCATGCGGGATATTCCCCTCAAAATAGCCGTTTATCTGCCCGCGCGCGAACGGAGCGCTGCACGAGCGGCCTATGCATTGAAAGTCCATATACGGGTCTCCCCAGCACCAGCGCCCGAAGTCGATTATGCCCAGCTCGCCGCCTCGGGTGACCACAAGATTGCCGGAGCGGAAATCGCCGTGCAGAGCGGTCTGGGGTCTCCCCGCCAGCAGAGAGCGGTTCTCCTCGATGAAAGCTATCGCCTGTGCGTCGCCCTCGAACGAGCCATTGACGCTGTATCTGTAAAGCCCGATCAGCTCGTCGAGCCGCTTGCCGTAATATTCTTCCCACGGCAGGATATCCTTCGGTGCGCCTATGGTGTGTATCTTACGCAGCAGAGCTCCGGCGGTCTCGCCGTATTTCGCCTGCTCCGGGGTGTGGAGATTGCATATCTTCGTGTCGGCGTCCACACCGTCGACCCACGTGTAGAGCGTGTAGACCAGCGTATCGCCGCAGCACGCCGCGACCTCTATCGGCAGGTTCATGTTCAGTCCGAGCTTCTCATGCACGTACTGCGCGAACCGCGCGCTCTTGCAGTGGCGCTTGTAGCGCTCTATGCCGGAAACGCGGAGAATGAGCTCCACGCCGTTGTTGCGGGTGATATGGAATTTTTTCTCCCCCGACATTCCCTCGTCGATCGGGACTATATCTATCCAGTTCTTGTAATCCGATATATCGGAAAGCATTTCCGAGGTATTCGTGCGTGCTCACTCCTTTCCGAGCGGAGACAGTTTCACTTTCTCTCCGAAAGCGGTATATAATCCGTCCTGGGGTGTATATTCAGGTACGCGGGACGTATTATCTTATTGGCGTTTACCAGCTCCTCGATACGGTGAGACGACCAGCCGGACATTCTCGCCGCCGCGAACAGCGGAGTGTAAAGCTCCAGCGGAAGCCCGAGCATTGAGTAGCAGAAGCCGCTGTAAAAGTCGATGTTCGCGCTTACGCCCTTGTATATGCGGCGTTTCTTCGCTATCAGCTCGGCAGCGAGCCTCTCAACGGCATTGTAAAGCGCGAACTCGCGCTCCATCTGCTTCTCGGCGGCAAGCTTTTCCACATATTTCTTGAATACCTGGGCTCTCGGGTCGGATATCGAGTAGACCGCGTGCCCCATGCCGTAGATTAGGCCGCTCTTATCGAAAGCCTGCTTGTCAAGGAGCTTCTGGAGGTACGCTGTGATCTCGTCGTCGTCGTTCCAGTTCTTCACCTCACGTTTCAGCTCATCGAACATTCCCATGACCTTAAGGTTCGCGCCGCCGTGCTTGGGGCCTTTCAGCGAGCAGAGAGCCGCGGTTATGGCAGAATAGGTGTCCGTGCCGGACGAGGTGACCACATGAGTCGTGAAGGTGGAGTTATTGCCGCCTCCGTGCTCGGCATGGGGCACCAGAGCCACATCGAGCACGCGTGCCTCCAGCTGGGTGTAGCGGCAGTCCTCGCGCAGCATATACAGGATATTCTCCGCTGTGGACAGATTTTTCTTCGGGCGGTGTATGATGAGCCCGTCGCCGTCTATATAGTAGCGCTTTGCGTTGTAGCTGTAAACGAGCAGCATGGGGAACAGCGCGATGAGCTCCAGCGACTGACGCAGCACGTTCGGTATCGAAAGGTCGTTCGGATAGTCGTCGTAGGCGTACAGCGAAAGTACGCACCTTGCGAGGGTGTTCATTATATCCTCGCTGGGGGATTTCAGCACGATATCCCGCACAAATGACGACGGGAGCCGCCTGAAACTGCTTATCATCTTTATGAATTCGTCGAGCTGAGCCTCATTCGGCAGTTCTCCGAACAGGAGCAGGTACGTGGTCTCCTCGAATCCGAAGCGGTCGTCGTTCATGAAGCCTCGGATGATATCGCGGACATTTATCCCGCGGTAATAGAGCTCGCCGTCGCAGGGTATCTCCTTCCCGTCGACCAGTTTTTTCGATACTATCTCGGATATTTCCGTAAGTCCCGTAAGAACGCCCTTGCCGTTCAGGTCACGCAGCCCGCAGTAAACATTGTGTTCAAGGTAAAGCTCGGGGGAGATATTGCCGCTTTTTGAGCAGAGTGCCGCCAGTTCTTCAAGCTCCGGCGTGACTTTTGAAAAGGGATAATGCGAAGCCATATATTTCCTCCTTGTCGTTATTTCCGGGGAGTCGTGGACACTTCCCCAGTATAATCAATATATTATAACATAATATTCCGAAAAATGCAAGTGATTTCGGCACAAAAAAGCGGCTCGCTTTTAAAGCGAGCCGTGAGAGTGCCAAAGTAGTCGCTTGCGCTCGAGAACGAGAGAGAAGAAGAGTGTTAAGAGTTGCCTCCGGCGGCCAGCCCTTTTGAAAAAAGGGCTGGACCCTAAAATAAATACCGTACCACGGAAATACGTTACGCGAATCAAGACCAATAGTATGTTCTAAATGTAAGTATATCAAATAACTGCTCCTTTTAATGCAATACGTTTTCTCCGGTATCACCCTCCGCCGAGGCTGTCTCCTCGGGTATTTCCGGAGCCGGTGCGCCCTCGGGCTGAGCGATCTCGGGCGAAGAGCTCCCGCCGCTGTCCGGGCTTTCGGGCTTCTTCTCCTCCTCGTCGTCGAGGACGCTCTTGTGCTTCTTCGGGTGGTCGTTCGGCACGCGCAGAAGTATCGCCTGCTTGAACATATCGGGCTCATGCTCGGCAAGATATTTCATATCCTTCATCGGCACGGAGTCGCCGCGCGCTATCCTCGACGCTATTTTGAGGCACCGCGAGTAGATCTTGAAGCTCTCGCCCATGGCTTCCGCTTCCTTGTTCGAGTTTTCGAGCTCCTGCGTCAGCATCTCGATCTCGTTCTGCTTCTCGCGCATTTTCGCTTCATGCTCCTGTTTGCGGCGCTCGGCCTCGGCGGCCTTGCGCTGCTCGGCTTCGAGCTTTTCGCGCTCGCGCAGTTCCTCGGGCGTGAGCTCCTCGCGCTCATCTCCGGCGGTAAGCGCGAAAAGCTGTTCCGGCTCGGCACGGCGCTGTCTGCGGTTCAGGTTTATCGCTGTGACGACGGGGCGCTGCCCCCCGGCAGTTCTTATATCCATAAAAATCCCCCTCACGAACGGTATTATCTGAATATAATATCGTCGGAAAGGGGGAAAACTTTAGCAAAAAACGAAAAAATCATATAACGGCTTCCTTGTGCCGCGTGACGTGGCAGCCGACGTTGACCGCGACCGGGAGCCCGGCTATGTGCGTCGGAGCCTGCTCTATGTTGACGTACAGCGCGGTCACGGTGCCTCCGAAGCCCTGCGCGCCCACGCCGGTCTTGTTCGCCTCACTCAGCATACGCTGTTCGAGCTCCGCGTAGAACGGGTCGGGGTTCCGGAGCCGCAGGTCGCGGCAGAGCGCCTTCTTCGCGAGCAGAGCGCACTGCTCGAAGTCGCCGCCTATGCCCACTCCGAGCACTATCGGCGGGCAGGGGTTGCTCCCTGCGGCGCTGACAGTATCGGTAACGAAGCCCACGATGTCATCAACGGAGGCTGAGGGCGTGAACATCTTCATTCTGCTCATATTCTCGCTCCCGAAGCCCTTCGGAGCGACCATGATACGTACCTTGTCCCCGTCGGTGATCGTCGTGTGTATTATGGCAGGGGTGTTGTCGTTGGTATTGCCGCGGCGTATGGGGTCGCGGACTACGGACAGGCGCAGCTTTCCCTCGACGTAGCCCTTCGCGACGCCCTTATTTATCGCGTCGTACAGGCTCCCGCCCGTGAAATGCACGTCCTGCCCTATTTCAAGGAATATCACCGCCATTCCCGTGTCCTGGCATATCGGCACGCCGAGCTCGGCGGCGCAGTCGATGTTGCGGACGATATCGCCCAGCACCTCGCGGCAGACGGGGCTTTCCTCCTTCGGAGCCGCAGCCTCTATGGTCTCGCGCATACACTCCGGCAGGTGCAGGTTCGCGTCCTCGCAGAGCCGCGCGACTGTCACGGTAACTGTTGAAACATCTATCTCACGCATTGTCGTCTTCCTCGCTTTCGTCGTCTTCGTCAGCCTCCGGCAGCCCGGACGCGTCGTGTATCACACGGTACAGCTCCTCGCGCAGTATCTTTACCTTCGAGCGGTCGAGCTCCAGCAGGTACAGGCAGATGAACACCCTCACCACGCTGACGCACGCGGACACCGCGAGCCCGTTCCACAGGTCGAATCCCTGCACGAACAGCAGCGAATAAGAAATGATAAGGAAGTCGATGAACAGCGACGCGATAACGCCTATGAACACCGCCCAAATAGCCGGAGGCTTGTGTATGAACCCGTGCAGGCTGCACCTCTCCATGCCCTTCTCGATGTCGAGAGTCATCATCGTGTCGCACATATCCTCGCGGTAGGAATGGTAGTATCTCAGCCTGTAGCGGTCGTCGCCCGCCCTCGACCATAAACACAGCGGCGAGCCCTTAAGCTTGTTCAGGTTCCGCCGGTACTGCGTGTCTATCAGCGCGTCGAGCCTGCTCACCAGAGCGTCGCGGCTCATCACCGCTTCCTCCTCGACCCGCATCTTTATGAATTTTTTTCTTCTCTTTTCAGCCATAGTATTTGTCGCTCCGCTTGAGTAGTCGCTTGCGCTCGAGACCGGGGGGAAACTTTTTGAAAAAAAGTTGTCTGTCGGTCAGCCCCTCTGGCTCCTTCGTCGCCACCTCCCCGCTAACGGGGAGATCACCCCGGACCCCCTTTCAAAAACTTTTGATCGCTTCGCTGTTAAGCCCCGGAGTTTACAGCGTTTCGTCGAATATCCTGTAATTGCCGCTTCTGATAATTTCTATGAAATGTCCGATATCTCTTATCTCTTCCTCGGTCTCGATGCCGGAGAGCCGCTGCTGGTTCGCGTGGTGATTGTCGCTGCCCGCGGTATACACCAGCCCGTAGCTGTCGGCATAGTGCTTCGCCATGTCGTTCTCAAACTGCTTGCGGTGAGAGTTTATCACCTCCACAGCGTCGCATTTGCGCGGCATGAGCCGTATCATATCAATGTACCAGTCCTCGCGGAACGGGTGAGCGTGGCTCACAAAGCCTCCCTCCGCGTGAATGAGATCAAAGTAGTCGTTCGGGTGCAGCTCCATGACCTCGGGGTGTTTCAGAAGCCACTGCTTGTCCGGGCCGTAGGTGAGAAAATCGTTGCCGTAGTGCGCGTACTCCCAGCCGAAGAACACGTCGAGCCCTATCTCATCTCCGGCCTTTTTCGCGTTCTCATAGCCCGAGCAGAGTATATCGACCCTCTGCTCCCACGTCAGATCGGCGGGTGCGCGGGTATTGCCGTTCAGGAAATGGTCGGTGATTATTATGCCCCTGAAGCCCCGCTCCTTGTAGAAGCGCGCCTGAGTCTCGCCGGAAGCGCTCGCGCAGGCGCTTGCCTCTGCGGTATGGCAGTGTGTTTCGTATTTATACATAAAAAGCTCCGTTTATTCCGCGTCTTCGCGCATCACGCGCTGATCCATATTGAACACGATCTTCCACCTGCCGTCTTTTCTGCGCCATGTTGTCGTTACATGGAATTTCCCGGCAAGGTCGCTGTTCATCGGCTTTTTCACTTCCATTGCGATGACATAATGCACCTGCACGCTTTCGGTATCGCTGCATACGATCTCGAAGTGCTCTATCGTATATGACCGGCAGTCAAAATCGGCGATGATGCCGGCATATTCCCTGCCTGTGCAGCGATATCCCCCGCACACCATAACCGCGCTGTCGTCTACCAGCCGGAGGAACGCGTTTTTGTCACGCCTTTTTGCGGCTTCCCACATTGAGGTCTCAAGTTTCAGTGCTTCTTCATTGTTCACGTCTTTTGTCTCCGCTTTCATATATAGTTTTTCACGTCAACGATCTTTCCGTCCTTTACCGAAACGCGCGGCACGCGCTTGCTGACAAGGCACAGCAGCTCATAGCCGATAGTCCCGAGCATATCGGCTATATTATCGACCTTTATCTCGTCAATGGTGTCGGAGTAGAGCTCCGCAGTATCGCCGACCTGTACGCCGAGCCCCGTCACATCGACCATCATCTGATCCATGCAGATGCGTCCGACTATCGGGGCGCGCTGTCCGTTTATGTAGACGGCTCCCCGGTTCGAGAGCCCGCGGGAATAGCCGTCCGCGTAGCCTGCCGGGATAACGGCTAGAACGGTCTCGCGGTCGGTGACGAAGGTGCGTCCGTAGCTGACCGCGGTTCCTGCGGGGACGGTCTTAAGCTGGCACACCGCTGCCCGCAGCCTCATGACGGGGCGTATCCCGAGAGGCACGTCAAGCGCGGTATTGGGCATACAGCCGTAGGTTATAATGCCGCTGCGCACCATATCGCCGCCGAGATCGCCGTGGTAGAGTATTCCGCCGCTGTTGCGGGAATATACGGGTATGCCGGCGGCTCTCGCGTCGGCGGCGACCTCGTCCAGTCTGCGCTGCTGCATTCGGGTGTACTCTATATCCGACGGGTCGGAGCTGTCCGCCGCGGCGAAGTGGGTATAAACGCCCTTTATCTCCAGCCCGGGCATTTCCATTATCTCACGGAGCTCGGAGGCGGTGTCTATGCCGACGCGGTTCATGCCGGTATTGACCTTGATATGTACCTTCATCTTTATGCCGCGCTTTTCGCCGTAGTCGGAGATCATGCGGGCGTGACCGGCATTGGCGGCGGTCTGCTCGAAGCCGCCCTCGGCGACCTCGTCCTGCCACTCGGGGTCGCAGTAGCCGAAAATGACTATCTGCGCTTCCGGGAGCGTCCTGCGCAGGTCTATGGCTTCGAGGATATTCGAGACGGCGTAGCTGAAAACGCCCTCCTTCCACAGCTCGGCGGCTATGATATCGGCGCAGTGCCCGTAGGCGTCCGCCTTTACGACGGCCATGACGGGCTTTCCCGCGGCAGTCTCCTTTATAAGTCTGATGTTGCTGTCAAGCGCGTCGAGGTCGATCTCCGCCCACACTCTGCGCAGTAATTTTTCCATCGGGGTCGCTCCTTCAATTGTTACAAACGGACAGAAAGACAACTGCCCGCCCGGAATTTTTTGTTATATCGGTTCAAAAAATCCTATTGTATTTTATGACGATTTGTGATAAAATATATATTATATATTGCCACTATAATATTATATACTTTTCTCACGATAATTTCAACTGTTTTTTTAAATTTGTTTCCCACAGGAGAATATAAATGGCAGTCAAAAGAAAAAGCAACTGGTACATATACCTGATTGCGCTGATAGCGTCATTCACGCTGCTCGGACTGTTCGTCAGCAGTATATGGACCTCGCTGTTCCCGGAAGACGACGATGACAGCATATATAAGGTGTCAAGAGCGGATTACCGTCCGAGCGCCGAAATAAACCTCACCTCGCTGCTCATGCTCTCGGACATGAAGGCGGCGACCCCGACCAGCTATATGCTGATGAACTATCAGCCGAGAAACGAGAAGATCGTATTCGTGCCCCTGCGCGAGAACACAAAGGTCTCCTACGGCGGCAACAGCGGCAGCCTCTATGAGATGTACGACAACTTCGGAGCCGAGGCGGTCTGCAAGGGGATAGAGGACCTGCTGAGCATAAAGATAATACACTATGTAAAATTCGACAGGCTCTCGTTTATAGATTTCGTGAATATGCAGGACTCGGTCTATGTGAGCGTTCCCTCCGACGTGGTCGAGAAGGAGATGAAAACAGAGCTCCGGAAGGTGACTGTCGAGGTGGACGGCGAGATACAGCAGGTCACAAGACAGGTCGAGGTGCCGGTCGAGAACGTGATCTATACCGAGGGAGTCCACAATATGAACGGCGAGGAGCTGTACGGCTACCTGACCTACAACTTCAAGCACGGCGCCGACTACTCGCTGGCGGTGCTGGGCTCGGCGGCAATGAACATGATAAACAAGAACTTCCGCGGAATGTCCACCACTCAGGCGCAGAGCCTCGCGGAGCACATCATACAGAGCACCGAGACCGATATCATACTCAAGGACTACACCACGATACAGCCCATACTGAACTACACGCTCGAAAACAGCATAAGCCCCTGCGAGTATTACATCACCTACGGCGAGACAGACGGGGGATATTTCCTGATATCGGACAACTGCAAGAAAACTCTGCTGGACAGAATGGATATAGAGGAAAAGAATGACAAGTAAGCACGGCTACCGGCTGCGGACAGCCGCGGCGCGTATCGGCGGGGCTGTACTGTTCCTGCTGACGGTCTGTTATATCTTCGCGGCTCTCGGGATCCTGTCGCTGGGGCTGATCGCGTTCCCGTCGGTGCTTCTCGGCAGGCTGGGGCTCCTGACGGTCACCAGCGACCTCGCCCCGGCGGCGCTCATGCTCATAAGCAGCGGCATACTGCTTGTCGGAGCGGGAATGAGCCTGTGCATAATACCGATATGCTCGGCTCTGATAAACAGGCTGAAAAGCATTTCGCGCACGGTCGGGATACTCAGAAAAAAGGCATCCAATGAAACGACTGAAGCTTCTTAAAATATCCGGCACGGCGGCGGCGCTGGCAGGCCTCGCCTTGACGGCGGCGGGCGTTACGGTGCAGTACCTGCGCTCGCAAAACGGCTATACCGGCAGCGTTATCAGCGCCGAGGAGGAATTCGAGACCCCGCGCGAGCTCGTGGTGATAACCGGCTCCATGCCCATAACCGTCGAGTACGGCGACGTCAGCGCGGTAAAGGTCGCCTATACGGGCAGCCTGCCGCTGATATTCTCCGAGGACAAGGGTACCCTGCGCATAACGCAGAACGATACCTTCACGATAGACCTGTTCTCGCCGAGATCGCGCGAGGCGGGCGTTACCGTAACGCTCCCGCATAAGGCGTACGAGCGGATAAGCCTCTCCAGCTCCGGCGGCTCGATAACCTCCCGCAGCCTGAACGCCGGCGATCTGGAGTTCAGCACAAAGGGCGGCGATATGACGCTGTACGGCATCGACGAGCACGCTTACGTGCGCACCGAGAGCGGCAGCATACACGCCGAGTTCTCCTCGTACAGCGCGGATATGACCATCAACGCCGGCTCCGGCAACGTCGAGCTGATAATGTCCCCGGAAAGCTCGATATATCTGGAATTCTTTACCGAGGACGGGACGTTCACCTCCCACAGGACTGACGCCTCGGACGAGTCGCGCTACGGCGACAGCGTTATGATGTACAACGGCGCGAAGAACCGCCTGAATGTGAATACAACGTCGGGAGATCTCGATCTTTATATCTGCTGAGGAAAAAGCTATGGTATCAATAATAATCCCTGCCTACAACGAGCAGGAAAACATAGAGAACACCGCCGCCGTCATAGGCGGCATACTCGATAAAACGGGCGAGAGCTACGAGCTGCTGTTCGTGGACGACGGCTCGAAGGACGCGACCTGGGAGAAGATAGAGGCTCTCACGGGAAAAAACGCCTCGGTGCGCGGGCTGAAATTCTCCCGCAACTTCGGCAAGGAGGGAGCTATCTTCGCGGGGCTGAAAAACTGCTTCGGAGACTGCGCAGTGGTCATCGACTGCGACCTGCAGCACCCGCCGGAGCTCATACCGCAGATGCTTGAGCTGCACAGACAGGGCTTCGAGGTCGTCGAGGCGGTCAAGTCCGACCGCGGCAAGGAGGGCTTCGTTTACAGATTCTTCGCAAAGACCTTCTATAAGATCATGCGCGACTCCTCCAACGTAGACCTCGACCGCGCGAGCGACTACAAGCTCATGGACAGAAAGGTCATAAACGCCCTGAACGAGCTCCCGGAGCGCATCACGTTCTTCCGGGCGCTTTCGAGCTGGGTCGGCTTCAGAGCGGCAAAGATAGAGTTCGAGGTCGCGCCGAGAAACGCCGGGAAATCGAAGTGGAGCTTCAAGAAGCTGATGATATTCGCGCTCAACAACATTACCAGCTTCACGAACCTGCCCATGCAGCTCGTCACGGGAATGGGACTGCTGTTCCTCATCTTCGCGGTCGGCATAGGCATACAGAGCCTTGTGCGGTTCTTCTCCGGCACGGCTCAGGAGGGCTTCACCACGGTATATATGCTCGTGCTGCTCGCGGGCTCGGTGATAATGATAGGTCTCGGCATAATCGGCTACTATATGTCGAAGATATATGAGGAAATAAAATTCAGACCGAGATATATAATCTCGATAGATACAAAGAACAGAAAGGAACAAGACAACACCAATGACAGGAAAGCTTGATATCCGCGAATACCTCGGTTACGCGAGAAGCGGCATAAAACGCTTCTTCACTGAGGACAGGCAGATATGGATATCCTTTGTCGTACCGTGCCTGACTCTGCTGTTATCGTATTTCTATTTCGGAGTCTTCCCCTGCGGCGAAAGATCGGTGCTTTCTCTCGACCTGAACGGACAGTATGTGTATTACTACGACCATATGTACGACGTTCTGGCAGGCAAGGAGAGCATCTTCTACTCCTGGAACCGCAACCTCTCCGGCGAGTTCATGGGCATAATCGGCTACTACCTCGCGAGCCCCTTCAATATCCTTGTGTGGATGTGGCCGCGCGAGTGCATAACCGAGGGACTGCTGACCATGATGGTCACAAAGGTCGGTGCGATAGGGCTCTGCACGGCGGTGTACCTGAGCCGCGGCAGGGGCTTCGGAAGATTCACGACTATAATATTCTCGTCCTGCTACGCTCTGTGCGCCTACACGCTGGAGCAGACCATGAACCCCATGTGGCTGGACGGCGTGATGATACTGCCGATAGTGGTCTACGGCATAGAAAAGCTGATAAACGACGGCAAATTCATAATGCTGACGCTCTCGCTGGTATACGCCTTCACGACCTGCTTCTATATCGGCTTCATGATAGGCATTTTCTCGGCGATATACTTTCTGTATTACTGCTGCGTCACCCATAAGAAGAATTTTTACAGGCTGTTTATATGGCGCGGGCTGGCGTTCACCGGCGTGGCGATAGTCTCGGTGATGATGTCGGCATTCATGCTGCTGCCCGTGTACCACTCGCTGTCCTACGGAAAATTCGACTTCTCGACCAACGTGTCCGAGGCGACCTCGCTGGACACGAACTTCCACTTCGTGGAGATGCTGGACAAGATGTTCCCCGGCTCCTACGACACCTGCCGCATGAGCGGTCTGCCGTTCATCTACTGCGGCACGATAGTGCTGATAATGCTGCCGTGCTACTTCTTCATGAAGAAGATACGCGGACGCGACAGGATAGGCGCGGCCGTGATAATTTCCGTGCTGTGCATCTGTATGTATATCAAGCAGGTCGATATGCTCTGGCACGGCGGTCAGCTCCCGAACTGGCTCCCCTACCGTTACAGCTTCATGCTGTCGTTCATGCTGGTGACCTTCGCGGCGCAGGCGTTCGACAACATCGGCGACATATCGAAGCGGCGGCTCACGCTGTCGGCATTCGCTTGGTTCGTGGTGCTGCTGCTGATAGAGAACGCCGACACCGTGAACACGGACATAAACCGCGACATAATGGACGGCCTGACCGTCATACTGCCGGCTCTGCTGATACTTATGCTGGTATCCGCGTCGCTGGTGCAGATGAAGGACAAGATAGCCGCCAAAAAGACTCTGTGGTGCGTGATGCTGTGCATCGTACTGCTGGGCGAGGGCTTCTACAACACGATATATCAGCTCTTCAAGCAGCACGGCGACATAGTCTACTCGACGCGCCCCTCGTATAACAACGTGATACAGCCGACCCGCGAGGTCGTAAACGACATAAAGGAAAAGGACGACGGCTTCTACCGCATAGAAAAGACCTACTTCCGCACGGTCAACGACCCTATGGCGGTGAATATGTACGGCCTGTCGCACAGCTCCAGTACCCTGAACTCAAAGCCCATAACCCTGCTGGAGTCCCTGGGCTTCACGGCGCGCAGCCACTATACGCGCTACTCGGGCGCGACGGAGATCACGAAGAGCCTCTTCGGCGTAAAATATGAGCTCTCCTGCCCGGACAACGCCACCAAGAATATAGGGTCCGCGGCTGATATCACGGTAACGCGCAACGAGCTTGCCCTGCCGATGGCGTATCTCGCCGACGAGTCGTTCGCCGAGCTTGAGCTCACCGACGGCAAGCCCTTCGATAACCAGAACAAGCTCCTCTCCTCGATGATCGGGCTCTCTCAGCCGAGAGATTATTTCAAGCGCATAATCAACAGCGACAAGACCCCCGTCGATCTCGAAAAGACCAACGTGACACAGGGCAAGACCACCGACGGTCACCACAGCTTCAAGGTCGTGGACAGCAAGAAGAACGCCGAGATCGTCTACACCCTGAATATGCCCGAGACCTCGCCGCTCTATATGTTCCTGCCCTCACGGTACGAGAGGACGGTCAATGTGTGGCTGAACCGCGAGAAGTTCCTCGGCACCTACTTCGAGGGCGACAACAACAGCATAATGAAGATAGGCGATTTCAAGAAGGGCGAGCAGGTCATCATCGGACTTACCCTCACCAAGAGCGACCTCTACTTCAAGGAGGCTCAGTTCGTCTATATCAACGAAGCCGCGATACAGCGCGACCTTCAGGCTCTGCTCGACATGAACGCCGAGACCGTCGCCGAAAGACCGACCCCGACCTCGATGAAGGTCACGGTCAACGCGGACAAGGACAGATACCTGTTCACCTCGATACCCGACGAGAAGGGCTGGGAGGTGTTCATCGACGGCAAAAAGGCGGAGCTTAAGGATCCCGACGACCCGACAAAGACCGAAAACTACTATATCGCGCTGGACGCTCTGCTGACCGTGCCGGTCAGCCCCGGAAAGCACACGATAGAATTCAGGTTCACTACCGCGGGTTATCCGGTCGCGATCTTCATCAGCATAGGAGGCACCCTGCTGTTCGTCACCGCGATAGTGCTGTATGTCAGATTCTTCCGCGGGCGCTGGGACGGCGACGAGCCGGAGCTCCCGATGATACCGCGTTACACGAACGAGCCTGAGCAGCCGCGCGTTATCCCGTCGATAACGGCGTCCCTGCCGCCCGCCGAGATCCCCGATGAGGACGACGAGGACGATGAGGACGGGCTTCTCGATATATATTCCCCCAGCGACGAGGACAGCAAATGGGTCTGAACGGCCCGTAAAACAAAGGCGCTTCGTAAAGTCCCGAAAATACAAATAAGTAAAATAAGAGGTATACCGCCATGCTGATGACAATTGATGTAGGCAACACGAATACGGTATTCGGCGTATTCAACAGGAACGACGAGATAGTGTTCGGAATGAGAGTCCAGACCAACGCGGCGCGTATGGCTGACGAATACACATCTCTGCTGCGCAGCCACATGGAGCTGGACAGCCTCGATCCGAACGAGATCGACAGCGCGATAATATCGTCCGTCGTACCGCCCGTGACAGAGCAGATACGCACGTGTCTGCGCAGGCTGTTCGGCATCGACTGCATGATCGTCGGTCCCGGCGTAAAGACCGGGCTCAATATCCGCATCGACGACCCCGCGACTCTCGGCGCGGATATGTGCTGTGCAGGCGTCGCCGCCAAGACCTTCTACACCCTGCCCGGTATCATAATCGACCTCGGCACCGCGAGCAAGGTCTTTGCCGTAAACGGCAGGGGCGACTTTCTGGGCGGCATAATCTCCGTGGGCGTGGAGATGGCTTTCTCCGGGCTCTCACGCGGGACGGCCGCTCTGCCGCTGATAACCGGCGGCGACGTGACCCACACTATCGGCACCAACACGGTCGACTCCATGCGCGCAGGCGTGATAGTCGGAATGGCTTCGATGATGGACGGCTTCATCGAGCGCTTCACCGCGGAAATGGGCGAGGTAAAGACCTTTATCGCGACAGGCGGATATTCGCCTCTCGTAATTCCCTACTGCCGCACAAATAATATAATCTATGATTCCGACCTGCTCCTTAAGGGCATGCTCGCGATATACAAAAAGAACAGATAACAATACTTACGAAGGGTCGTGATACAAGTGATATCGCCCGACGATCTCATTTCCTATGAGGGAACAGCTATATGATAAGAATAGCCGCAATGGACGACCTCGTGGGGATAAACGTCCTGCACGCACAGCTCCATATCCAGCACATAGGCTACCGCCCGGACATATTCGCGCCGATAGAGCAGCCGGTCTTTGACACGCTCATGATACCGTACATACAGAATGACGGAAAGGATATCATCATTTCGGAGAACGACGGCGTTATAGACGGCTACGCGGCAATATCGGTCTGCGATACCGAAAAGGGCGCGGGCGAGATACTGCCCTTCATCTTTGTCGAGGTGAACGAGCTCTGCGTGGCGGAGAACGCCCACAGAAAGGGCATCGGCACGGCGCTCCTCGACGCGGTCAAGGCCTACGCTAAGGAGCGGGGCGCTAAATTCGTGGAGCTTGGCGTACAGGCGCAGAACACCTCCGCGCAGGAATTCTACAAAGCAAACGGAATGTTCGTAAAGAACCTTAAAATGCAGTACAGAATACAATAAAGGAAAGAAAGGATCAACATAAGAATGACAGTATTTGAAGAACTTCAGCGCCGCGGACTGCTGGCGCAGCTCACGGACGAAAAGGAGATAGCCGACCTCATCAACAACGGCAAGGCTACGTTCTATATAGGGTTCGACCCCACAGCGGACAGCCTGCACGTGGGTCATTTCATGGCGCTGTGCCTGATGAAGCGTATGCAGCTCGCCGGGAACAAGCCCATAGCGCTGCTCGGCGGAGGCACGGGACTTATCGGCGACCCCTCGGGCAAGACCGATATGCGAAAGATGCTCACAAAGGAGGACGTCGACCACAACATAGCCTGCTTCAAGAAGCAGATGAGCCGCTTCATCGAGTTCGGCGAGGATAAGGCAATAATGGTAAACAATGCCGACTGGATACTCGACCTGAACTACATGGAGCTTCTCCGCGAGGTGGGAGCGTGCTTCTCGGTAAACAACATGCTCCGCGCGGAGTGCTACAAGCAGCGCATGGAGCGCGGTCTTACGTTCCTTGAGTTCAATTACATGATAATGCAGAGCTATGATTTCTATATGCTGTACAAGAAGTACGGCTGCAATATGCAGTTCGGCGGCGACGACCAGTGGAGCAAGATGCTCGGCGGCACAGAGCTGATAAGAAAGAAGCGCGGCAAGGATGCTTACGCGATGACCATAACTCTCCTGCTCAACTCCGAGGGCAAGAAAATGGGCAAGACCGAAAAGGGCGCCGTATGGCTCGACCCGAACAAGACCCCGCCCTACGAGTTCTTCCAGTACTGGAGAAATGTTGCGGACGCGGATGTTATCAAGTGCATGAAGCTCCTCACGTTCATCCCGATCGAGGAGATCGAGGAAATGGAAGAACACCTCGAGGGCGCGGCATTCAATCAGGCTAAGGAGCGCCTCGCGTTCGAGCTCACAAAAATGGTGCACGGCGAGGACGAGGCCAACAAGGCTCTTGCGGCCGCAAAGAGCGTCTTCGGCGGCAGCGGCGTGTCCGATGATATGCCGACCACCGAGATACCCGCGGATAAGTTCACCGACGGCAAGATCGGTATTCTCGACCTGCTCACATTAACAGGCCTCGTACCCTCCAAGCGCGAGGGCAGAACCGTTATCGCAGGCGGCGGCCTGTTCGTCAATGACGTCAAGATCACCGACCCCAACGAAATGATAGCAATAGACGACTTCGTCA
>JAIKZF010000019.1 GCA_024682455.1 Ruminiclostridium sp.
CGGAGAGTATATAAGAGTATCGCTGCGCAAATCCGACATCTTCATGCGCAGCAGGGTGAACCGCTATTTCGCGCTGCTTACCGATATCCGCGAGGACTCGGTGAACAAGGTCGTTGAGAATATACTCAAGGGCTGGTACGAAAAGAACGGCGAGACGATACGAATAGAATACGAGACGGAGTTCGTCGCGAATTCGGCGGCGCATACTCCGGTTACCGCTGCGAGAATGATAGTGATTGTCGATGACGATATCGCAAATCTTCAGGTCGCCGGTCATATCCTGAGCAAGGACGGCTACTATGTCACCGCGCTGAAATCGGGACAGGCGCTTCTCAATCATGTCGAAAATCATCTGCCCGACCTTATACTGCTTGACGTCAATATGCCGGTAATGGACGGCTTCGAGACGATGAAGAAGCTAAAAACGCTGGAGCGCGACGTTGCCGATATACCGGTGATCTTCCTCACGGCGGAGGACAGCGCGGATGCCGAGAGCAAGGGGCTTTCGCTCGGAGCCATGGACTTTATCAAAAAGCCGTTTGTGCCGGAGGTGCTGCTTCTGAGGGTAAGGAACACTATCGAGCTTATCACGCTGCAGCGGTCGCTGAGCGATGAGGTAGAGAGAAAGTCCCGCGAGAACCGTGACCTGTTTATACACGTCGTTGCTTCGCTCGCCGACGCGATAGACGCGAAGGACACATATACGAAGGGTCATTCCGGAAGAGTCGCGGACTACTCGCGTGAGATAGCAAAGCGCGCAGGATATTCCCCGCAGAAACAGAACGACATATATATGATGGGACTTCTGCATGATGTCGGCAAGATAGGCGTACCCGATGCCGTCATCAACAAGCCCGCGAAGCTGACCGAGGAGGAATTCGAGCTTATCAAGGCACACCCCGTCCTCGGAGCGCGGATACTCAAGAACATCAAGGAGATGCCGAAGCTCGTGACGGGCGCGAGGTGGCATCATGAGCGCTACGGCGGCGGCGGATATCCCGACGGTCTGGTCGGTGAGCAGATACCGGAGGAAGCGCGGATCATCGCGGTCGCGGACGCTTACGACGCAATGACGAGCAGGAGAAGCTACCGCGATGTGCTCACGCAGGAGCACGTCCGCTCGGAGATCGAAAACGGCAAGGGAACGCAGTTTGACCCCGTGTTTGCCGATATAATGCTTTCTATGATCGACGAAGATGACGGATACAATATGAGGGAAAAATAAAATGAAGCCCAATACGCGTAAAAACGAGCTGTTTCAGACATCTCATCTTACTATACTTATCAGCTATTCGGTATTGTCCGCTATGCTTATTGCCGAATCCCTGCTGCTTTCGTGGGAGCTGTGGGCGCTTATCCTTATAGCCGCGGCGGTCGCCCTGAGCTGGATAATGCATATACGACAGTCTCTCCCCGACAATTCGAGACTGTGGATGTATTCGATATTTATGATGTGTACCTACTTCTTTTACGGCATACATCCGACGAGTATGTTCGACGCGGCTCTCGTTATGACGGCTGTGCTGCTTCTGTTCACGGTGACGGCGAATAAACCGCTTATATTGCTGTGCCAGATAACATATTTCATAACAATGGGGTATGATGTCATCGCCATGATATCTGCGGGAGAAGCTTTCGACTCGCTTATCATATCAAGGATAGTCCTGCACTTCTTTATCATCATTATTGCCGGCAAGATAGCAAGGTCGGTCATAGACAAGTGGCTGAGCGTGCTCGGAAATACCCATGAGGAGATAGAGCAGCTCATCGACTCTACCGACAGACTTAACGACTTCCTTGCAAACGTATCCCACGAGATACGCACGCCGATAAACGCGGTAATGGGACTTTCACGCGTTTGCGCCGACAAGGAGAAGGACGATGCTGTACGCACGGATATGATATCGGTCTATAACGCGGGCAAGCGCGTAGCCGACCAGATAGGCGATATCCTCGACTATTCCGAGATAGACCGCGGTATGCTGGCGCGCAACGACGAGGACTATATGCTCGCGTCGCTGCTGAACGACCTTGTGAATGAAATAAGACCCGACAAGCCCGAACATATCGAGCTTATCATAGACGTTGACCCCGCCATACCGGCGGTCATGAACACCGACGTGGTCAAGCTGAAAAAGATACTGCGTCATCTGATAATGAACGGACTGAAATACACCCGCGAGGGGGGTGTCTATGTCCGCATTTCCTCCATAAAAAAAGACTACGGCGTAAACCTGTGCATCGAAGTGACCGATACCGGCATAGGTATGACTCCCGAAGAGACGGAGCGCATATTCGAGCGCTTCTATCAGGCAAATTCCGGCAGAACGAGATCGAGCAGCGGTCTCGGACTTGGTATGCCGGTAGTTTATGGCTTTGTTTCGTCCCTCGGCGGATTCCTGCGCATTGAGAGCACTCCCGGCAAGGGAACCTCCGTCCATGTGAGCATACCGCAGAAGGTCGTTGACGAGAGCAGCTGTATGTCGCTTAACGACAGGAGCAAGCTGTGTCTCGGCGGATTCCTTCACTTTGAGAAATTCCCGCACCCCTCGGTACGCGAATACTACAATATTACCGTCCGCAATATAGTAAAGGGGCTCGGCGTGCAGATGCACAGAGTTGACAATGTCGTCAACCTTGACAAGCTGCTGCACAATGTGCGGCTCACACACCTTTTCGTTGCCGAGGAGGAGTATGAGGAAAATGCCGGACTTATGGAAGAGCTCGCGAAGAAGATGACCGTTGCCGTTGTGGCGAACGGCGGTTTTGTGCCGCCCGGAAATTCTAATGTCCGGGTAATGGAAAAGCCGTTCTACTGCTTCCCGGTCGCTTCTATACTTAATGAAGAGCACAACGGCGATATGTCAGAGAACGGCAGAATGCGCTGCGATACTGTCAGCGCCCTTGTGGTCGATGACGAGCGCATGAACCTGATCGTGGCGAAGAGCATTTTCGGACGCTACGGCATGACCGTTTATACCGCCTCCTCCGGTACGGAATCCATTGATATGTGCCGCAGCAACAGGTACGACATAGTATTCATGGATCACATGATGCCCGGAATGGACGGCGTTGAGGCTATGAAGCACATCCGTGCGGATTCCCGCCGCGCCGGTCATGATCTTCCGATAGTTGCGCTTACCGCAAACGCCGTGAGCACGGCGAAGGAGATGTTCCTGTCCGAGGGCTTTGACGGTTTTGTCAGCAAGCCCGTTGATCTTGTGGAGCTCGAACGTGTGCTGAAAAGGGTGCTTCCCGCATCGAAGATAACCTACGACACCTCCGGCGGCAGACAGCGGAATGACGGCGCGGCAGACGAGCCGGAGCAGGACGCGGCAGCGGTACGGGAGCCGGCAGAAACGCCGGAACATACGCAGGGATCCTCCGACGGCGGCGACCTTTATGCCGAGCTTGAAAAGGCGGGCGTCGATACAGCTGCGGGACTGAAGTACTGCATGAATGACAGGGATTTCTACAGATCGCTGCTGGTACAGTTCGCTGCCGAATCCGACGAAAAGCGCACCGGAATGGAGAAGTATTTCGCGGAGGGCGACCTCAAGAACTACGCAATACTTGTACACGCGCTGAAAAGCACTTCCAGAATGATAGGCTGCACGGGTCTGTCCGAGAGCGCAAAGGCGCTCGAACAGGCGGCAAAGGACGGAGACAGCGCATATATAAGCGAGCATCACGCCGGAGTGATCGTGCGGTATGACTCTCTTACCGGTCTGATAAGGCAGGTCTGCGGCATCGCGCCGGACAGCGGCGGTGAAGACGAAGAAGAATCGCTTGAATTTGAACCGGAAAACGACAGCGACGGTGTTCTGGAATTTGCTCCGGAAGACGGGGAATAAGGACGGAGGATCGCATGAAGCTCAAAAAGATCAGGGAATTCTTGTTCAACAACGAGATAGATATGCATGAACGCCTGTTCGTGCTGATAATGTCGGTAACGATCGTTTCGTGGCTGGTAACGCTCGTCGAGATAGTACTGATCGGCGGGACACTGAGGGATATACTGTTCCTTTTAGCCGGTATCGTGCTGCTGACTGCAGTCGTTGTGCTTTCGGTCAAATTCAACAGGATAACGGTCGGGGCGATGATAATAACAACGGGTATCATTCTCGTTTATCAGCCGGTTACTTTCTTCTTCGGCGGCGGCATTTACGGTGACGCTCCGCTGTGGTTTTTGTTCGGCGTTGTGCTGATAAACATAAGCATGAGCGGAAAAGCAAAGGTCATGTTCATTATTATAGACGCGCTTGTTTCCGCTACCTGCTGGGGGATATCCTACTATATGCCGGAGCTTGTCGTCCCGAACAGCCCGCTTATGGCGCACTCGTTCTCTTTCGCGGCGCTGGTGCTTATCAGTATATGCGTGACCGTAATGGTCACGCTGCAGAATATGATGTATGACCGCGAGGTCAAGATCAGTCTGAAACAGAAAAAGGAGATCGAAAACCTCAATATTTCACAGAGCCGTTTCTTCTCCAGCATGAGCCACGAGATACGCACCCCGATAAATACGATAATCGGTCTGAATGAGATGATACTGCGTGAGAACATCTCGGAGGAGGTCGCAGAGGACGCTGCGAATATCGGCTCCGCGGGAAAGATGCTGCTGCACCTTATCAACGACATACTCGATATGTCAAAGCTCGAATCCGGTCAGATGCAGCTTACCAACGGCGTATATCACCCCGGCGATATGCTGTCGGAGATCGTCGGAATGCTGTGGATAAGGGCGAAGCAGAAAAACCTCGACTTCCGCGTGAACGTCGCGCCGGATATACCCTATGAGCTGATAGGTGACGAGGTGCGCATAAAGCAGATACTGATAAATGTTCTCAACAATGCCATAAAGTACACGAAGGAGGGTTCCGTGTCGCTGTCCATGCAGTGCGGCGAGCGCGACGGCAATACCCTCAGCATCATATATACCGTCACCGATACGGGAATAGGCATCAAGAAAGAGGATATCCCCTACCTGTTCACTGCGTTCAAACGCGCGGATGAGGACCACAACCGCCATATCGAAGGTACGGGTCTCGGTCTTTCGATAGTGAAGCAGCTTGCGGAGCTTATGGGCGGAACGGTCACCGTAAACAGCGTTTATATGAAGGGCTCGACATTTATTGTCGAGATACCGCAGGTGGTTATGGGAGACCAGAGCATCGGAGAGCTCAATCTCGAAAGGCGGCATGATCTGAGCAGACGGGTCAATTACAACCGCAGATTCGAGGCTCCGGACGCGAAGGTGCTTGTCGTTGACGACAACGAGTCAAACCTTCTCGTTATCAGAAAGCTGCTGCGCGACACTAAGGTACAGGTAGAGACCGTGTCAAGCGGCGCTGAGGCTCTCAAAAAGACGCTGGCGAACGAGTACCACGTTATATTTATGGATCACCTTATGCCGGATATGGACGGAATAGAGTGCCACAGGAATATCCGCACGCAGGTCGGCGGCAGGTGCAGAGACGCAAAGATCGTCGCGCTTACCGCAAACGCGGGAAGTGACAGCAGGACGCTCTACGCACGCGAGGGATTTGACGGATACCTCACCAAGCCGGTGAACGGCAACGAGCTTGAAAACGAGCTTTGCAGGCTGCTGCCGAGCGACATAGTTTTCCTGTACGGCGAGGACAGCGAGATATTGGAGGAGACCATATCGTGGATGCGCTCCGACCAGCGGAAGAAGAACATAATCGTGACCACCGAGAGCGTTGCCGACCTGCCGCAGGAGCTTATCGACGAGTATGGCATATCCGTTCTGCCGCACAGTGTATGCACGGAAGACGGCGTATTCCTTGACGGCTGCGAGATCGAGACAATGGGGCTGCTCAACTATATGCGCGACAATACCCGCAGCGTAATGACCAAGTCTCCGGACGTAAGGACACATGAGGAGTTCTTTGCGGAGAACCTCGCAAAGGCGAACAACATAATCCACATATCCATATCGTCGAAGGTCACGAACAGCGGCTGTCATGCCGCAAAGGAAGCGGCCGCGGCATTCGACAACGTTACTGTAATAGATACCGGACACCTCTCCAGCGGTCAGGGTCTGCTCGTCATCGAGGCCTGCAGGCTTGCGGAAGCGGGAAAGACGCCCGCCGAGATCGCAGAGCGGATAGAACAGCTGAAACCGAAGGTAAAGACCAGCTTCGTGGTAGATAATCTTGACTACCTCGCGAGGGCGCATCAGGTAAGAAAACGGATAGCCGATATAATGAAGTCGTTTATGGCAAGACCCGTTCTTGTAATGAGGAACGGCAGGCTCTCCGTCGGCGGCATCTACTTCGGCGCGAGGGAGCGGGTATGGAAACAATACATAGACAATGTCCTGCGCGCAAAGAGCGATATAGACGACGATATCCTGTTCGTTACCTATGTCGGGCTTACGAAGCGTGAGCTTGACGAGATCAGGAACTATGCCGGAAAAAAGATGAATTTCAGGCATATCTATTTCCACAAGGCTTCTCCGGCTGTCGCGGTAAACTGCGGCGAGGGAACCTTCGGACTGCTTCTCAAGCATAAATGACCGTGTGAGTACGGGTCTCCACGAAAGGAGCGGAAATGTGAAAAGGAACAAGCTGAATCTTACACTCCCGCTTGCCACTACGCTGATACTTATGGTTCTGGTCATCATCTATACGTCGAGTCTGTTCTACCGCATATCGGTATCGAATATATATGAGGTCGGCGGAGACAAGACAACGGGTATCTCGGCAAGTCTCGGAAACTATCTTGATACAGCCAGAAGCGTGCTGTGGATAACGGGTGACACCGTTGACTTCATGATGGCGAACAATGAGTCCGAGGAGAAGATACTCGACTATATCGTGGAGGAAACGCAGCGGCACAAAAGCCAGTTTGACGAGAACTATACCGGACTTTACGGATATATCGAAGGCAAGTATTTCGACGGTCTGAACTGGGTGCCGCCGGAAGGCTATGAGCCTACAAAGCGCGACTGGTATATCCTCGCGAAGGAGAGCCGTGGCGAGCTTGTCATCGTACCGCCCTATGTCGATGCGCAGACGGGCGCGGTGGTGATATCGGTATGCAGACTGCTTTCAGACCATGAGAGCGTTATCGCGCTCGATGTATATACAAACCACATACAGGACGTGATAGACAACACCAGCATAAACGGCAAGGGCTACGGAATGATACTCGACCGCGACGGAACGGTGGTCGCACACAGGGAAACCGAACTTAACGGCGAGTCCGTCGGAGATATCGACGGCGGTGCGGAGCTTATGGAAAAGCTGAAAAGCACAGGCACCGGACGCTTCGAGACAAAGGTCAACGGCAAGCAATGCACCGTGTTCACGGATTCGGTAATGAACCGGTGGTATGTCGTTATTGTCGTCGGGAACGACGAGCTGTTCAAGGAGATGTACTCGCAGCTGACGGTAAATGTCGTGGTATATGCGGTCGTGTTCCTGCTGATAGCGCTGTTCTATTACCTCGCCTACCGCAATGAACAGAAGATAGGACGCGAGGCGGAGGCTCTCAAAATAAGCGAGCAGCAGAAAACTTACGAAACGGAACTGCTGCGGCTCGAAAAATCCGCCGCAGATGCCGCGAACAAGGCAAAGGGCGACTTCCTTGCGCAGATGTCCCACGAGATACGCACCCCGATAAACGCAATACTCGGCATGAACGAGATGATACTGCGGGAATCGGACAGCAACAATATCCTTGAATATTCGGAGAATATCCAGACCGCGGGCAGAACGCTTCTGTCGCTTATCAACAGCATACTCGACTTCTCAAAGATCAAGGACGGAAAAATGGAGATAATCCCGGTAAAATACGATACCGCCTCCATGATAAACAACCTTGTGAACAGCGTTTCCGAACGCGCAAGAAAGAAGGGACTGGAATTCATCGTTAAAGCCGATCCGGAGCTTCCGGGCGTGATGTACGGCGACGACGTGAGAGTGTCGCAGGTCATAACCAATCTGCTCACGAACGCGGTCAAGTACACCGAGCGCGGCAGCATAACCTTCTCCGTATCGGGCAAAAGCCGTTCCGACGGCGAGATAGTCCTCGCGGTATCGGTGAAGGATACCGGCATAGGCATAAGACAGGAAGACATGGAAAAGCTGTTCGAGTCCTTCTCGCGGCTTGACGAGACAAGAAACCGCAATATAGAGGGTACGGGTCTCGGAATGGCGATAGTCACCAAGCTGCTGGCACTCATGGACAGCAAGCTCGAAGTCGAGAGCGTTTACGGCGTCGGCTCGGTGTTCTCCTTTGAGATAAAGCAGGGAATTTACGATGACAAGCCTATCGGCAATATCCTTGAGCGTCACGCGAACCGCGCGGAGCGCAGGGAAAAGGCGAGAGCGTCATATCCCGGCGCGAGGATTCTCGTCACCGATGACAACGATATGAACCTCAAGGTCGCGATAAACCTGCTTAAGCTGTTCGGCATAAAAGCCGATACGGCGGTATCGGGCGCGGAGACCATAGAGATCATGCGCAGCAAGACCTACGACATACTTTTCCTTGACCACATGATGCCGAAAATGGACGGCATAGAAACACTGGAAAAGCTGCGTGAGGAGCATCTGATCCCCGACGAGACCGATGTTATCGCGCTGACGGCGAACGCGGTGAACGGCGCGAAGGAGATGTATCTTGAAGCGGGCTTTGACGATTATCTTTCCAAGCCTATCGAGATATCACGCCTTGCAGAAACGCTGGCGGAATATCTGCCGAAGGAGTGCGCGGAAATACAGGACGAGCCTTCCGGCAAGCGGGAAGCCGCAGCCGAAGCGCCCGCAGACAGCTCCGAAGAAACGGACGGTATTCTGGAATTCGCACCGGCGGACGACAGCGCAGATAACGCTCACGGTGCGGAGAACAAGGCAAAAAGCCCCGGAAGCGGCGATGAAGTGCTTGCAGGGCTGAGCAGGGCGGGATTGTCGGTGAAGTCCGGGCTTGCGTACTGCGCGGGAGATCTCGGGTTCTACTGTGAGATGCTGACCGACTACGCGGGAACGGCGGAGAACCGGCTCTCGGATCTGTGCCGTTCGTATGAGACCGGCGATCTGGAGAATTACCGCATACTTGTTCATTCGCTCAAAAGCGTGTCTAAGACTGTGGGCGCGGACAGCATATCGGAGCTTGCGAAGGCGCTCGAAAATGCCGCGAAGAATGACGACAGAGAGTATATTGCCGAGCATAACACCGAGCTGAAGGAAATGCTGACTGAGACCGCGGAGAAGATCAGGGCGATCATCTGATACGCTGCGGGCGGCGGACGCGCCGCGGCAAAATGCGTAGCGACACTCTTCTATGGGCGGGTGCGCCACCTCGGTTAGCTATTCTCTGCTCTGTATAGTAAAAGAAACAGCACAGATCGTTATTCTGTGCTGTTATTGTTATTCTCGGAAACGGAGTCTTCGCCAACCCCACTGCATTTCAGTCTGCGCCCGCCCATAGCTGTACGCTCTGAAATACTGCATTGGTTTAGGGTGTCCAGCACCCTTTTTCAAAGGGGGCTGGCGGGGTCACAGGGGTGTCTCCCCTGTAGGGGAGGTGGCACGAAGTGCCAGAGGGGCTGACCGACAGACTCAGAGCCCCTTCTCTCAAATCTCTCAAAATCTCTCAAAGTCTCTCAAAAATCTCTCTCGCAGAGGAATACAAAGTAACTTGTCACGCCCTCCGGGAACTGCGAACGGCTGTATGGCTTGCTGCCGACGGTAAAGGTATTGCCGTTGTCGGCCGGTATGATATTCCCGCCGAGTTTCTCGGAAAGCCGGACGAACGTGCTCAGACAATACGGCGTGTCCACATTGGAATTCGTGAAACGCTCTATCCGTCCGGTATCGCCGGACATCACCGCTTCATACGTTTCCTTGTCGTGAGCTGCCGCTTCA
>JAIKZF010000028.1 GCA_024682455.1 Ruminiclostridium sp.
TTTTTCTTCATTCTCAATAACAGCTATATATGAATATCCGCCGTTCAGATCATCGGCAAAACGCTCCATTGTATCCTCAACAGGTTTTTTGGGGTAACAGCCCTTAAAGTTTACCGACATTTTGTTATGGTGCTCCGCCAAAGCTGTCAGGCATTCTTTCAGTTTATAGACCTCATCTGCTCCGATCTCTCTCATATTATCCATCTCCGGCTCCACGGGCTGCGCGGGACTCCGCCGCCGACCCTAATTTATATATTACGCGCTGTCAGATATTCTTGTTTCGTTTTATTGATTTTGTTTATTATATCACATAGAGAAGAAAAAAGCAACCGAAAAAAATATAAACAAAGCTTACCGAAACAATACCGTCAGCGCAGGCTCCGCGCAAAAAAGCACGGCAGTATTTACTGCCGTGCTGAGAGTGTCAAAGAAGCCGCTTACGCTCGAGTGCCTCCGGCGGCCAGCCCTTTTAAAAAAGGGCTGGACCCTAAAATAAATCGCTTCGCCTTGCAGCGGGGGTAGGTAGTACGACTTTTGATAGTAAAAGAAACAGAAATAACCAAAAACTGCACTTTTTTGACAGACTGAAAGCACGGCAGTATTTACTGCCGTGCTTTACAATTATATCGGTTATTTCTCATCAAACTCGCTCACAAGCGCCGAGACAGTCTGCTTCGCATCTCCGTAGATCATGACCGTGTTGTCGTTCGTGAACAGAGGATTCTCAACACCGGAGAAGCCCGCGCCCTTGCCGCGTTTCAGCACAAATACCGTGCGCGCCTCGAACGCGTTGATTATCGGCATGCCATAGAGCGGCGATGTCTCGTCGTTTATCGCCGACGGATTGACTACATCGTTCGCGCCGATAACGATAGCAACGTCCGTGTTAGGCATCTGCGGGTTCATCTCGTCGGCGGTCTTTAACTGCTCATACGGAACATTCGCCTCGGCAAGCAGTACGTTCATGTGTCCGGGCATACGTCCGGCGACCGGGTGTATCGCAAAGCTTACCTCAGCGCCGTTCGCTTCGAGCTTGTCGCAGAGCTCCTTGACAGCGTGCTGCGCCTGAGCTACCGCCATTCCGTAGCCGGGAATGAATACCACCGAGCTCGCGGCTTCGAGCACAAGATATGCGTCCTCGACAGACATCGAGCGCGGCTCCTTCTGCTCGCCGGCTGTTCCCTTCTTCTTCGCTGCCGTGCCGCTGCTGAAAAGGAGACTTCCGAGCGTGCGGTTCATAGCCTTGCACATGATGAGTGTGAGGATAAGTCCCGATGTTCCCACCAGACAGCCTGATACAACAAGTACCGAGTTGCTTATCGCCAGACCCGCGAACGCTGCCGCAAGTCCCGAGAACGCGTTGAGCAGCGAGATTATAACGGGCATATCGCCGCCACCGATAGCAATGACCATTGTGAAGCCGAGTATAAGGAATGCCGCCGTCACGATGATTACGCCGATCATTCCGACATTCGCGTCAAACAGTCCGGCAATGCTGAGCGCGTAGATACCCACGCCGACAAGTCCCGCCAGCGCGAGTACCGCGTTGATGAAGTTCTTGCCCGGGATATTCACATTCTTCTTGAACATCTTCCCGGAGAGCTTGCCCCAGGCGACCACCGAGCCGGTGAATGCTATCGCGCCTATCGCGATCGTAAGCCCGAGAGCTATCGACGAGAACACGTTTATCTCCCCGTCGGTAAGATACTGCGTGAGCGCCACGAGCAGCGACGACAGACCTCCGAAGCCGTTGAACAGCGCAACAAGCTGCGGCATTCCCGTCATTTCGACCTTCTTTGACCATACGGCACCGATGATGCCGCCGAGCACGACTGCCGCAAGAGCCCAGAGATACGCGTTTTTCAGAGGCTCATTGAACAGCGTGTCCGTAACCTTCTTTTCGAGCAGAACGGTCACTACCGCGATAAGCATACCGACCGAGGACATGAGATTGCCCTTTCTCGCGGTATCTGCTTTTCCGAGGAGCTTTATGCCCCTGATGAACAAAACTGCGGAGACCATATAAAGTATCGTGGTCAGTATTACGCTGACGTTTTCCCAGTTCACTTCTTATCGTCTCCTTTCTTCTTGAACATTTCGAGCATTCTGTCCGTTACCATATAGCCGCCGATAACGTTTATCGCGGCAAGCAGGATCGCGACAAAACCGAATATCGCACCGATAAGTCCGTCCGTGTGCAGCGCCACGGCTGTCGCCGAGATAGCGCCGACTATCGTAATGCCGGAGATCGCGTTCGTTCCCGACATCAGCGGTGTGTGCAGCTGCGACGGGACCTTCGAGATAAGCTCCACGCCGAGAAATCCCGCGATCACGAATACGAATACGAGCAGTAATATTTCACCTACAGCCATTTCACTTATCCCCCTTGAATCTCTCATGTATTATCTTGCCGCCCTGCGTGAGCAGGCAGCCCTTCATTATCTCATCCTCGAGCTTCACGTCGAGCTCCTTTGTTTCCTTGTTGTAGAAGTGCGTGAGGAACGCCGTGAAGTTTCCGGAGAGCATCTTCGACGCGTCATACGGCACCTGTCTTTCGAGCAGATCGCCCGACATTATGATAACGCCGTTGTCGGTGACGACTTCCTCAAAGAGCTTCGAGCCCTCGACGTTGCCGCCTGTGGAGACAGCCATATCAACTACGACAGCGCCGGGCTTCATGCGGTCGAGAACATCCTTTCCGATAAGTCTCGGAGCCTTGCGCCCGAAGACTTTCGCGGTCGTGATGACGATGTCCGAGCGCTCACAGACTTTCGCCTGTCCCTCTTTCTGCTTTGCGAGCTGTTCGGGGGTGAGTTCTTTTGCGTAACCCTGATCGGTCTGCCCCATTTCGCCGAGGTCGATCTTCACGAAGCTTGCGCCCAGCGACTTTACCTGATCCTCAACAACGGGACGGGTATCGAACGCGTCAACACGCGCACCGAGTCTTTTCGCGGTAGCTATAGCCTGCAGGCCCGCAACGCCTACGCCTATTATGAACGCGCGCGCCGGATTTATCGTACCGGACGGCGTTACCATCATCGGCAGTATCTTCGGCATACGCGCCGCAGCGTTGACTACCGCG
>JAIKZF010000046.1 GCA_024682455.1 Ruminiclostridium sp.
GGCATTGCCCAGCAATACCTGTTTGAATATTTCAGGAAGCGCGCTGCTGTCCGGAAATAGGAAAGGAACACTTGATATGACTTGTGAAAGATGCGGAAAAATACTTGAACCCGACGAGAAATTCTGTCCCGCCTGCGGAAAGCCTGTCGCTGTCCCGGCGGAGACGACCGATACGCCTGCCGCGCCGGAAGAGGCGGAGAACTCCGCTCCCGCCGCGGTGCACGGTATGAGCTGCACGCAGAACGACCGCGCTGGAGCTTCGACGGCGGCGTTCTATAAGGCTCCGGCTCAGCAGCCTCCGACGGCTGCGCAGTATAAGGCTCCCGTCGTGCAGCCCGTCGGGCAGGAGAAGGAATACTTCGGCAGGGGAGCTCTCGCGCTGTGCCTTATCGTGATTGGGCTGCTGGCGGGTGCCGCGGGAACGTTCGCTTATCTGTACTTCTCGCTGATCGGTATGATATGACGGAAACAGTTAAAAAGGGCATAAAGATAGCCCTAATCGTCATTGTGTCGGCGGCTCTGGGTATCGTGCTCGGATATATGGTCAGCAGCTATGAGCTGCGGTATATGTTCAGCCGTGAATACCGTGAGACCGTCAAGGGCATAGATATCTACACCTGCGGCGAGGTGAACGAGAACAACTGCCTCGCGCACATATCCATGCTGGAATACGCGCCCGACGAGCTTGCGGAGTGCTGCGGCAGGATATACTTTACCGGCAGCGAGCTCCCCATTCCCGCGAACGATACGGGCTTCGGGCAGGCTCTCGGAGTTACGCAGGGCAATACCGTCTATGTGTCTACCGTAAGCTTCGGCGCGGACGTGGTGCTTCACGAGATGTTCCACGCCTATGACCATGAGCACGATATGCCGTCCGCGAATGACGGCGAATTCTATGCGGCGTTCCGCGATGAGTACAAAAACATACGTCTTGCGGCAGGGAACGAGTCCCTGCTTGCCTCGGAGTTTTTCGCCGAGGCCGGCGCCATGTATATAATCTCGCCGTTCGAGCTGACTGTCCGCGCCCCCAAGACCTATAAATACTTCAATAAAATTTTCGTACTCTACGATGAGTGAACGACACCCCGCCGACAGCGTCGGCGGGGTGTTTTGTTATAGCTCTGCTCCCACGGTGTAGCCGTTTTCATGCCAGTAGTCGAGAAGGCTGCCGAGCAGGTCGGCGTTTGTCTTTGACACGGCGTGCAGGAGATAGATGCCGCTGTGGGTAGAAGCCTCGATCTTTGCAAGGGCTTCGGCAGGGTCGGTGTTCGCGTTCGGATCCCAGTCAGCGTAGGCGAACGACCAGAACAGACTCGTATATCCGAGCTCATGCACGTCGTCGAGCGTGCGCTCGGAGAACTCCCCCATAGGAAATCTGAACAGCTTCATCTCATAGCCGAACTCGCTTTTCACGTAGTCGTGCAGTCTGGTTATGTCAGCCCAGACCTCCTTCTGCGTGCAGTGCGGCAGCGAGGGGTGCGACCATGTGTGATTCCCGACCGTATGCCCCTCGTCTATCATGCGGCGCACGAGCTCGGGGGCGGACTTGCAGTAGTCGCCTGTCACGAAGAATACCGCCTTCACGCCCTTATCGCGGAGCGTGTCGAGTATACCGGCTGTGAACCCGTTCTCGTAACCCTCGTCGAATGTCAGGCATATACGCTTCTCACCGGAGGTCAGAAATCTTGCTCCCAGCGCGGCGTATTTCTTTTCGGCGTTCACCGCGTCGAGAGGACGGCCATCGGAGTCGCGCTCCTTGCCGAGCCCCCAGCCTATGCTGCTCTCGGAGAGAGCCGACGCGCTCATGTATGACGAGGCAAAAGCCGCCTCGTCGGAAGTTATTGCCCCTGTGGTATCGGAGGTCCCGGTCACTACGCCGTTATCGGTCACGTCCCCGGGCTCCTCGGTACCGAACGTGTCGGTGCTGCTGCCGGAGCCTGTGGTATCGGGCATTTTCTCCGTTATTGTGTTATCGTCGTCGACAATGCCGCGTTCGTCGGCGTCGTACGCGCCGTTACCGGTCATTTCAGGGGTCGTTGTGGTAGAAGTGCCGGGCTCGTTTTTTCTGTCCGCGCAGCCTGCGAGCGTGAACATCGCGGCGAGCAGCGCGCAGCATAATATCAGTATTTTAAGCTTCATGATATATCATTTCCTTTCAGATCGTCTGCGGGCTTATCCCGCAAAAGATATTATCTCCGGAAATTTCTTTTTTATTCGTAAATTCGATTATTTCGATTTTGCGGGGTGCTTTCGCTGAATATAAAAATATCTGCGCCTTTAGCTTGTAAAGACGCAGAAAATTTTTTTATGCTGTTCTTATAACTTGTTAAAGCGTACTACCTCTCCCCATAGCAAGGCGAAGCGCGTGGCCTTTCCCGCGGGAGAGAGGGGAGAGGGAGGGAGGGGGTCTGGGGGAGGGAGGGAGAGGGGAGGGAGGGAGCGCCTTTCCTTGGAAAGGGGCTTCCTTCCTATCCTCTCTCTTCCTCCCCCGGGGAAAAGGTACTTCTCTTTTCTTTTCTTTTCTTTTCTTCTCTTCTCTTCTCTTCTCTTACTACCTCCAGCTTACGCTGTTATCGCCGACGGTGAGGACGTAGACGTCGCAGAACTGGGCGCACCAGTTCATAGCGTCGTCCCAATGCTCCGAAGTGACTCCCATATAAGCATCAGCGATGATATCCGTGATATCGCCGGTGTCCGAGGCTATGGCGTAGCCGTAGACCTTCGAGCCGTCCTGCGTCACAATATATACCTCCGAGCCGAACGGTATCACGTTCGGGTCAACGCCCACCGAGCCTATAACGAGCGGTCTGCCGCTGTATGTGCCGCTGCCCTCGGGAGCAGTGTAGGACGTGACCTTTCCGCTGAGTTTGTAGGCATACTCGGTCGGTATCCCGTTTTCAAGCCTGTAATTGCCCTCGCGCTTGCTGTACGGGGTCTGGAGAGCAGTTCCCTCGGCTATCACCTCGGTAACGGGATCAGTCATTTTTGTGTCTGTCACCCTGCACGAGGTCTTCGCCCCATTGACATATTTATCCTCAATAGTTATTGTCACGCTGCCGTCAACGCCCTCGGTGCGGACCTCGCTGTCGCCGATCTTCAGAAGCGGCGTTTCCGTGTACTCCGTTTCGTGGGGGATAAACGTCGTCTTTTCGCGCGTCCTGTATTCGACGCGGCTCACAGAGACCGTCATATTCTCGCATACCCGCGCCGTGAGAGGTACATTGATCTCGTCGTCGGTATCGAGCACTATGTCCTCGCGGGCAAGAAGCTCGCCGACCGTGGTTTCACCCGTCTGTACCGTGAAGCTCCTGCCGTCCGCCGAGATGTGCACGGTCATTCCGCTGACATCGTCTGTGTCGGCGTAGCTCTTCGTGCTGCTTATCAGTATTGCCGCCGCCATGACGAACACCACGAGCAGCAGCGTGACCGCCGACGGAAGCGCTCCGGCGTTTTTGCCGCATATCTTCAGTAACATAGCCGTTCCTCCTTTGCAGGATAGTTTCTATTCAGCCGATTTGTCGGCCTGTATATCATTATTGCCTTATAGCGCAGATTATAACCAATTGTTTTGTACAAGTCAAATAAATTCCACAGCAAAATTTATGCATTATTCACAAAAATAAAATGACCCGAATTATTGATGCGCTGATAATATGCGCAAACGCAGGTCAAAATATACTTTCGGTAATATTTGCTTGTAAAAATCCACAAAACGGTGTAAAAATGCGAAATTTGTCGATTTTAACGAAAAAAGCCGGCTCCGCAGGTACGGAGACGGCAATTATTCGTATAATATACATTCCAGAAGCTCGTCGGGCTCGCCGCCGTTAGGGATCAGCGGAACGCCGAGCGCGGACTCCGCCTCGGCAAGCGTCATGTCGTCGAGGAATATGTCCTCGTCGGCTTTGAGCATGGATCTCGGTATGAGCACGCGGCTCCCGAGCTCGTCTCTGAGCGGCAGGAGCTGCCCGGTCAGGTCGCGCCCGGTGGTCAGCCCCGCCACAGTCACGGTCTCGCCGAAGAAGCGGTTCTTTATCGGGAACACCCGGATATCGGCGTTCGGGAATTTCTGCCGAACCTTTCCCGCAAGCAGCTCCATGAGCGGTGCCGCGAGAACTCCGGTGGCTATGGAGAGCCGTATCGGGCGGTCGCTGCCCTGCGTGCCGGCAAGAGCCTCGGTAAAGCCGTCCCGCATATACGACCACATACCCACGCCGTTCTCGTACTGGTCGAAGCTCCCGTAATACTCGCTCGGCGGAGGCTCGCGCCCGGCAGTGATGAAGAGCTCGTCGGCGGGATATACAACGCGCTCGCCGTGCTCCGCGAGCATCTTGTCTCCGAAGCTCTCGATCATATCTACGGCCTCCGCAGCCGACTGCCGGTTGTGGAGCTCGATGCTCGGCAGCCCCTCGCGGAACCGCGTAGCCCCGAACGGTACTGCCGCAATGCTTTGCACGGCAGGGTACAGGGCGAGCAGGTCCGTGAGGGTGCGCCTCAGCTCATCGCCGTCGTTCCAGCCCCTGCACAGCACTATCTGGCAGTTCATCACTATGCCGCCGTCAGCCATTTGTTTCAGATACCGCAGAACGTCCCCGGCGAACCGGTTGCAGAGCATCTTCTTCCGCAGCTCCGGGTTGGTGGTGTGCACCGACACATTGACGTTGAGCTTCATCTTTATTATGCGCTCGATGTCGCTGTCGGTCATATTCGTCAGCGTGATGTAGCTTCCCTGCAAGAAGGATAGCCGGCTGTCGTCGTCCTTGAAGTACAGCGTCTCGCGCATACCGGGCGGGAGCTGGTCGATGAAGCAGAACACGCACTTGTTGCGGCAGGAGTGCTTGCTGTCCATAAGATAGGTCTCGAAGTTCAGCCCGATGTCGTCGTAGTCGTCGCGCTTTTTCACCTTTACCCTGCGGGTCACGAGGTCGAGCTCCAGTATGCGCTCATAGCAGTAGAAGCCGTAATCCAGCGCGTCGTTGATAGGGTGGCCGTTTATGGCGGCGAGAGTCTCGCCCGCTTTAACGCCCGCCTTCGCAGCCGGCGAACGCGGAGTGACCGATTCTATTTTTACCGCCATTTTCCCACCCCCTTGACCGATCAATGATCGTCAATGAAAAAAATACAGCGGCACCTTACGGCGCCGCTGTCGGTCTGCGAAGATCTTGTAGGGCTTATTCAGCGCTCTGAGCGATGACTTCCTTGCCCTTGTAATAACCGCAATTGCCGCATACTCTGTGAGCAAGCTTCAGCTCGCCGCAGTTGTCACAGCGTGAAAAAGCAGGTGCAGATAATTTCCAGACATTGGAACGTCTCTTGTCACGTCTTGCTTTCGATACTTTTCTCTTCGGAACTGCCATTATTCGCACCTCCCTTTAGTTTCAGCGATATTTATGATTTTACTGCCCTTTTTCGGGCGTAAAAATTGGCACGGTTTAGATTATACCATAAATATCCTTCTTTGTCAATAGTATTTTAAAGATATTTTTTCAGACCTTCGGGGTAATCGGCAGGATCGGCAGAAATTGTCACCGTAACGGTCACATTTTCGGTAATAAGTGCTATTCTGTCAAGCATTTTGCTTACCTGTTCGAGATCGCGGCCGACAATTCTGAGAGTACCGTCAACGAAGATATCCGTGATATCGTAATTGGAAGCGAGCATACCCGCGACGAAGCCGTACATATCGTCATAGTCGTTGATCTTGTAGTCCTCGATGTTGATAAGGCGTATCTTGTGGTAAATATCAACATTGAGAGATGAGCCGTACTGGATAGCAACGACGTTGCCCTTGCTCTCCTTTTCAGCCTTGTGGATAGCTTCGATAAGAATTTTTGTTTTTCCGGCACCCTTCTTGCCTGCGATAATTTTTACCATAGCGTTTCATCCTCCGATTGAATTAGTTTTATTGTGTATCTGAGAGACGTCCGTCTCAATCAACCTAATCTGGCTTCAAGCTCCGCTTTTCTGTCCTCATAGCCGGGCTTGCCGAGAAGCGCGAACATATTCTTCTTGTAGCTCTCGACGCCGGGCTGGTCGAACGGGTTAACGCCGAGCATATAGCCCGAGACCGCGCACGCCTTCTCGAAGAAGTAGATCATGTAGCCGAGCTCGAATTCGTTCAGCTCCGGCACCTCAAGAACGATGTTCGGAGTACCGCCCTCTGTGTGCGCGAGTACAGTTCCCTCGAACGCCTTGCGGTTTACGACCGACATATTCTGGTCGGACAGGAAGTTGAGCCCGTCGCCGTTTGCCGGATCCTTCTCGATGAAGAAGTCCTTCTGTGCCTTGCCGAACTGTACGACCGTCTCGAAGATCACGTTCGAGCCGTCCTGTATGTACTGACCCAGAGAGTGCAGATCGGTCGAGAATACCGCGCTCGACGGGAAGAGTCCCTTGCCGTCCTTGCCCTCGCTCTCGCCGAAGAGCTGCTTGAACCACTCGTTCATCATGGCGAACGAAGGCTCGTAAGCAACGAGCATTTCGATATCTCTGCCCTTTCTGTAAAGGATATTGCGGATAGCCGCGTACTTATAGCAGTCGTTCTTCGCGATATCGGGGTCGGTGAAGTCGTCCATAGCCGCCTTAGCGCCGTTCATCAGCGCGTCGATGTCGCAGCC
>JAIKZF010000047.1 GCA_024682455.1 Ruminiclostridium sp.
CGCTGCGAACAGCACTATCGTGGAAACAAGGAGCACTATCTTGCGCGCCGCCTCGCCCGCCGTATCTCCCCGCCACGGCAGTATGCCGCTGAAAAAGGTCTCCGCGGGGCCCATTTTCTTGCGGCGCCTGGGTTTGCGCCGTTTAGCGGCCGCGGGCTTTTCGTTATTGTTAGTCTTGTCGATATCCGGCATTATATTTCCAGTTCTTTCTGTCGTCATTACTGAGCCACGGCGGTGGTGTCGGCGTCCTCGAATTCCTCGGGATGCGCCTTCACATATTCGTCAAAGCCCTTGATCTTGGTGGTATCCCATTTTCTGCCGCCCCACGAGCCGCCGTATACCTGGTACCAGTACTTGAAGTAGAGCGGGTCATAGTTGATAGTCGCCTTGGATACGTCTACCTCGGCGCTCTCGCCCTCTCTTACTCTTCTCGCGAATACGACGAATCTCGTATCGACGTTGTTGCCCAGCGGATAGTAGCAGGTGGACAGCGTCAGGAGCTCATCGCCGTATTCAAGGTCAACGTCGGTGTAGAACTGGCTGCGGTCGAGTATCTTCGCTATGTAGTTATAGAACTCGCCCTCGCTTGTGATAGTTCTCTGGCGGTAGTATCTGAATACCTCGCCGTGCTCCTCCATGGTGTTCACGAACATAGCCGCGAATACCTTGTATGTACCCTCTTCCCATACGGTGTTGAAGGTAATGGTCGGGTTCTCGAGATATTGGTCGATCTGGAAGCCCGTACCGGAGCGGTTGAACCCCGAATAGTACCACGGGCAGTAGGTGGTCAGCTTCGCGAAGCTCGGACCCGATCTCATGTTATGGCCGTAGATGATGATGTTCGCGGGTCTGGTGCGTGTTGTGAACTCGCAGAGGTAGTCGATGAAGCACGCGCCGTTCCTGATCTCGTTCTTCTCGTAGTCATGTTCGAGGTAGTACGAGTTGTCCTGACCCTGTACGCAGGGGTAGTCGATAGGCGTGCCTCCGACCTTTATCCAGCCCTTGATATCGTCGTTCTTGCCGACCCACTCCTGATACTCTTCCATTACCGGCAGAGGCGGGAGGGTAGTGGTCGTTGTCGTCGTGATCTTGATGGCTGTGGTCGTTGCCGCGGTGGTGGTGGATTCCTCGGGAGCCGCGGATTCCGAGGGAGCGGCGGTCGAGTCGGAGGTATCTCCGGTCTGCGCCGCGTTGCTGTCGCCGCAGGAAGCAGCCGACAGCAGCATCAGCGCGGCTGCCGCGAGCGCGGCGAATCTTGTGGTTCTGGATCTTCTTGACATAACTTTTCCATTCCTTTTATATTTATGATATTATTGTTTCGGGTATTACCCGTTCGTACCGTTATAGCTGAGCAGCTTCGAGCTGTCCCATTTTCTGCCGCCCCATGAGCCGCCCTTGACCTGATATTCATAGGCGAACCTGAGCGGGTCGGGGTTGCGCTGTGCCTTGGAGATATCGACCTCGGAGCTCTCGCCCTCGCGCACCTTGCGGCAGAACACCGCAACTCTCGTGTCGGCTGCTTCCTTTGTATACGGATAGTAGCAGGTCGAGAGTGTCAGGATCTCGTCGCCGTAGGTGATGTCCACGTCCGTCCAGAGGACGCTTCTGTCCATTATATCGAGTATGAAGTGATTGAACGTCGCCTCATTCGGGAAGTCGCGGTAGTTGAGGTAGGGATATACCTCGCCGAGCTCCTCCTGCGTATTGAACAGCACACAGGCGAAGACCTTCCATTCCGCGTCGTTGTATATCGTGTTGAATGTCACCGTCGGGTGCTCTCTGTAAAAGCGGAGCGGGTCGCTCTTGTACTCTGCGGGGTCGCTGAACGCGTTGGGCTCGTAGTAGCGCGAGAGCTTCGCGAACATGGTGTCGCCGTTCCACATATTATGGCCGTAGAGTATCGTATTCGCGGAGAGTCTGCCGGGCTCGAACACGTTGCGGTAATCCGCGAAGATCGCGCCGCGCTGGGCTTCCTCCTTAAGATATGTGTGCGTGAGGTAGTAGTCGTTGTCCGCCGCCTTCACGACAGGCTGGCTGATGTTCACCAGAGGATCCTTATCGCTGCCGAGCTTTATGAAGCCCACAACGTCGGAGTTCTCGGAATACAGCTTCATGAAGCTCGGCTGTATGCCCGGTCTTTCGTTTTCGATCTTGGCTATATCCTCGTCGCTCATATTGAGCTTGCCCTGAATGCTCTTTATCTGCTCCTCGCGGTCCTTACCGCTGCCTGCGTCCTCGGAGTCCTCATACCAGCTCTGTATCATGGGGTCGATCAGTTTATCGTTCCTTGCCTCGTCGATGACCTGATAGAGCACCGTGCCTCCGGTTATGACGAACGCGACCACCGCGGCGTCGAACACTATCTTTCTCACCGATTCGCCGAGACCGTCGCCCTTTGTCGGGAATATGGCATGGAGCGCACGGACGAAGAAGCTTTCCTTCTTCTTTTTCGGCTTATAATCGTCCTCCTCGTCATATATGACCCTGTTTCTGGACTTTGCCTTTCTCGGCTGTACGGCGAGGGGCTCGTCATCGCTGCCGTCGTCATCGTCGTCGAAATAGCCCGCGTTCGCGTAGCTCATCGGGCTCTCGTCCTCATTCTCCGCGGGCATGCTGTACGCTGCCAGTTTGCTTTCCGGAGCGCTCCTGCGGTGAGGTCTTTTTGAAAATCCCGCCATTACTTATCTCCTTGCTTTTGTATCTCTTTTATGATAGTATCAAGCGCTGTCAGCGCCGTTTCGTATCTTACCGCCTCGCGGCTGTCCTTTGCCTCCGGGAAGACCTTTCCCGTGAAAAGGTATCTTACCGCTAAAGTGCGCCCCTCCATCGAGCAGCCGATGTACACCGTGCCGACGGGCTTTTCGGCTGTGCCGCCCGTGGGACCCGCTATGCCGGTCACCGACACCGCGATATCCGCGCCGGAGAGCTTTCTGACTCCCTCGGCCATCTGCACCGCCGTTTCCTCCGAGACCGCGCCCACCGTGTCGAGCGTTTCCGCCTTCACGCCGAGCAGCTTCATCTTCGCCTCGTTGGCGTAGGTGCATACTCCGAAGCCGAACACGTCCGACGAGCCGGACACCGACGTGAGCTCCGCGGAGATCAGTCCTCCGGTGCAGCTTTCGGCAGTTGCCGCGGTCAGTCCGTGCGCTTTTAATAATTGTACTACATTTTCGGCTGTTTTGTCAAGTTTTGTTACCACTTTGTAATAAATTCCTTTGAAATTTTTATATAATTTTCACAAAAGTCAAGTATTTGCCTCGCTCAACTTGAAATCCTTGACCGTAATACCTTTTATAGCCTTTTCGATGAGCGGCCCGAAATCGAACCGTGCCTCCGCTTTTTCGACGTCGGCGATGACGGGGCGGGTGCGCGGGTGCTTGGGCGTGAATACGGTGCAGCAGTCCTCATAGGGCTGTATCGAGGTCTCGAAGGTGCCTATCTTACGCGATATCTCGATGATCTCCTTCTTGTCCATGCCTATGACGGGTCTGAATACCGGGTACTCGGCGACCCTGTCGGTGCAGCCGAGCGCCATTATCGTCTGGCTCGCCACCTGCCCGACGCTCTCGCCGGTTATTATCGCCTTGTAGTCGTGCTCGGCGCAGATCCGGTTGGTTATCTTTATCATAAGTCTTCGCATTATGACGGTAAAATATTCCTCGGGGCAGTTGTCGCGCAGAGCCTCCTGTATCTCGGTGAATGGTACTATATAAAAACGTATGTCTCCGCAGTACGGCACCAGCTCGCCGCAGAGCTCCTCGACCTTCATCAGCGCGCGCTCCGAGGTGTAGGGCGGGCTCTGGAAGTGTATCGCGTCCACGCCTATGCCGCGCTTTGCCATCATGTACGCCGCCACGGGACTGTCTATGCCGCCGGAAAGGAGCAGAAGCGCCGTTCCGCTGCTGCCGACCGGTATGCCGCCGACTCCGATGATGCGCCGCGCGTTCAGATAGGCGTTGGTGTCGCGTATCTCGCAGAGCACGGTCACATCGGGCTCATGCACGTCCACCGTCAGGTGAGGGTACGCATCGAGTATCGCGGCTCCCAGCTCGCGCTGAATGTCCGGCGTTTTCAGCGGGAACTTCTTGTCCGAGCGCTTCGCGTCCACCTTGAACGTTTTCGCCCCCGCGAGAGCTTCCTCAAGATAGGGCATACCCTGCTTCACTATCTCGTCAAAGTCCTTCGGCAGCACAGCCGCGCGCTGCACAGCCGCCACTCCGAACGTCTTTGACACCCACTCGACAGCCTTTTCTATGTCGGCATCGTCGTTTTCGGGGGTTATGTAGATCGTGGACTGGTTGCGCGTGAAGTGAAATTCGCCGCAGCTTTTCAGTCTGCGCCTTATGTTGCGGACGAGCAGATCCTCGAAGGTGTTCTTATTCAGACCCTTTAGGGCGATCTCGCCGTATTTTGCCATTATTACTTCCTGCATTTTCATGTCTCCGTTCCTTGTTTATCCTATAAACGCGAGCCCGCTTATCCCCGCGGTCAGAAATCTGACGCAGTCGGTAATCATGTTCGCACTTATGTATATCGTAGGCGTGGAAAGCAGTACCGTGAGCCATTTCAGCAGTCGGCTGCCCTCCGAGCGGCTTACCCGCACCGCGTATACCGCGGCGCATGCCGTTATCGTGACGCTCTGCGCGACAATGCCGATACCGATAATGCTGACCAGTACCAGCGGCGTAAATATGAGCAGGGCATACCACCCGTATGTGATCACCGTTATCACCGTGAATATTATCTGATATTTCAGTAGTCCCGAAATGTCCGTTTTCAGGAAAAGCACCGACAGCAGCGGCAGGCACAGACAAACCTCGGCGATGATGAATGCCGCGTCATGCTCGACCGTGCTCGGCAGCAGCTGTATCAGCATACCTATAACGCATATTATCGGGAAAATCAGCGATCTCTTGTTTATGTTGTTCTTCACTTGATCTCCTCTTTTATACCGCGGCATTGCCGCAGCCCAACAGTTCGTATTTATCTTCTGAATCTCTTTATACCGTCGCTTATGCCCTGCACGAGCGCGTCGATGTCGCTTTCCTCCGTGAACGGCGAGAAGCTCACCCGTATCGCGCAGTCCGCGTCCCTGTCCGGCACTCCGAACTCCGCCGGAACGCCGCTGGTCTTGCCCTTCGAGCAGGCGGACCCGCTCGACACATATATCTCCCGCTCTTCAAGGTGGTGCAGCATTATCTCGCTGCGCACCCCGCGCACGGAGAAGTTCAGTATGTTCTTCGAGTTGTGATAGCTGTTTATCCCGATGTTTTCAAGCTCCGAGAGCTTCGATATGAGCCTGTCGCTGAGCGCGGCGTACTTCTCCCCGCAGTCCGGGTAGCTGCGCACAGCCTCGGCAAAGCCCGCTATCAGGTCGACCGGCTCGGTGCCGGAGCGCAGATCCTTCTGCTGACCGCCTCCGTACAGCAGCGGAATGAAGCGTATGCCCCTGCCGGCATACAGCGCGCCTATGCCCTTTGTCCCGTGTATCTTGTGGGCGGACAGGCTTATAAGGTCGGCTTTCAGCTGCTTTGAGGGCAGCTTCCGGAAGCCCTGCACCGCGTCGCAGTGGACTATAGTTTTCGGGTTCTTACGCTTGACGCCCGCATACACTCTGCTCATATCGGTGATGAAGCCCGTTTCGTTGTTGACCCACATCACGCTGACCATGACGGTGCTGCCGTCAACGGCGTCAATTATGCGCTGCTCGAAGTCCTGCGGCTCATCGCGCTTCGGGGGCTTCACGCGCACGACCTCATACCCGGCCTCCTCCAGCTTTTTCAGCGGGTTTTCTACGCTCGGGTGCTCGAACGAGGTGCTTACTATGCGGTTCCCGTCGTGCTTATGCGCTTTCGGGACTCCGAACAGCACGGTATTGCTGCTTTCGGTCGCTCCCGAGGTGAAGATGATCTCGCCGTCCGCACCGAGAGCCGCCAGAATGGTCTTTTTCGCGTCCTTTATCACCTTTTCGGCTCCGACGCCGAGCCCGTGCAGGGACGAGGCGTTGCCGAAATTGTCCGCCATATTCTCCGAAACGGCTTTTATCACGCTGTCGAAGGGGCGCGTGGTTGCCGAATTGTCAAGATATATCATAAATGCTCCCAAAAATCATAGATACTATATTATATCACATAAAGAAAAAAAAATCAATGGCAGAAGCGTATAAAATTATTAATTTGCTTCGGGACAAATTATCGGGAACATGAGCTTCCGCGTTCTTATCATATTTTATCCACATTTTAACAGCGCCCTTTCGGTATATTTTTCAAATCCCTGCACAAGAATATCTCAACGGAAGCGCTTTTGACGAGCATTTCCGGAATTTGCCGAAAGGAATACGAAAAAATGTCAGATATAAGAATGTCAAGGCGCGCGTTCGCGAGGCTCGTCACCTTCGCGCTGGCGGCGGTGCTGACCCTCTCCGCCGTTGCGCTGATGAACCACGGACGCGCCGTGAACGCCGAACGAGCCGTCGAGAACAGCTACCTGCACGCGGTCGAGGAGCTGTCGCTGGGGCTCGACAACATAAAGAACAACCTCCAGAAGGGTATGTATACCAACAGCATATCCATGCTCGCCGACCTGTCCGAAAAGCTCAGCAGCGACGCCGCCACAGCCAAGAGCTCGCTCGCGCGGCTGCCGGTGGACGGGCTCGACCTGAGCGACGCGTATAAGTTCCTGTCGCAGGTCGGCAACTACTCGAAATCGCTCGCCGAGAAGTGCGCCGAGGGAGGAGGCCTGTCCGCCGAGGAGCGTGAGAATATCGCGAAGCTGTACGCCTACTCGCAGACGCTCAGCTCGAATATGTGGAAGATCGAGCAGAGAATAGGCAGCGGCGAGTTCACGTTCGCCGACTCCCTCTACGCCTCGGCAAAGCTCGATACCGGCGAGCCCGCCGCGGTGACCAGCGGCTTCAACGATCTCGCCGTCAGCGACAGCAGCTATCCTACCCTGATATACGACGGTCCCTACTCCGACCACATCATGGAGAAGGAGCCCCTGATGCTGAAAAACGAGAAGGAGATCGACAGGAACGAGGCTCTGCGCCTTGCGAAGAAGCTGACGGGAGGCGCCGAGCCCCGCCTCATCACCGAGGAGGAGGGACGTATGCCCTCGTATGTGTTCGGGCTCGACGACCGCACGATAGCCGTAACGAAGGTGGGAGGACTCTACTCCTATATGCTCGCGAACCGCGCCGTAGGCAGACCCGCCGTGACCGTGCGCGAGGCTATGACAAAGGCGAAGGAATTTCTCGCGGCTCTCGGGGTGCGCAGCATATCCGACTCCTACTATGAGATAAGGAACGGGATCTGCGTGATAAACTTCGCCGCTGTGCAGAACGGCGTGACGATGTACACCGACCTGATAAAAGTGGGCGTGGCGCTGGATAACGGCGATATACTGTCCTTCGATATGCGCGGCTACCTCACGAATCACACGATACGGGAGCTCCCGCCGCCGAAGATATCCGGGGACTATGCGATGACCCTCGTTTCGGGCAGCCTGACGCCGCTTTCGAGCAGGCTGTGCGTTATCCCGTCCGCGGGAAAGAACGAGATCTTCTGCTACGAGGTGCGCTGCACCGGCATGGAGGGCGAGAATATCCTCGTCTATCTCAACGCCGAGACCGGCCGTGAGGAGCAGATACTGATACTGAAAATAGGCTCTTCCGGCGTGCTGACGGTTTAACGAACGTTAATTCTCCGAAATCCGACCGCCCCCTTTCGTTTGCGGAAGGGGGCGGGTCATGTTTGTAACAATTTGTAACCTGTGGGATTGAAACTGTAACCACATTGTAAACGGATTGTAACCGCTTTGTTGTTGTATTCGGGGTTATTTTATGATATAATGCAATTACAGAGAGAAAAGAGAACAAAATAAAGGAGATCATATAGATCAAAGCGGGTGCGGGACGGCAGCCTCAGATATAGAATCCTCAACAAAACATAGTCTGCCATTGCCTTTCATTGCCTTATCTTAACAGCTTCGCCGTTCTGCTGCCGCCGCGAAAAAGCCGACACTTCTGTTTTGCCTTACAGACAAGTCCTTCTTAAACAGCAAGCTCTCCGCTCACGAAACGGGCGGAGAGCTTGTTGTTTATTCGTCTGTTACTTTCTCTGCGGCGGGGAGCGCCCCGCCGCGAACCCGTATGATACTTTTCTGCTATGGGCGGGTCATATGCCTCGCAGGCGCGGAAGCCGCGCTGCCAATCCGTATGAGGCTTTTCTTCTGCGGGCGAATCTGTGCCTCGCAGCCGTTAGTTTCATCTGACTGAGGGCGGTTCTTAATTGTTAGTTATGTGTAAAGGCGTACTACCTCTCCCCGCTGCAAGGCGAAGCGCGTGGCCTTTCCCGCGGGAGGGAGGGGAGAGGGAGGGAGGGGGTCTGGGGGAG
>JAIKZF010000067.1 GCA_024682455.1 Ruminiclostridium sp.
GTTTGTTTTAGGGTCCACCCCTTTTTTAAAAGGTGGTCTCCCCGTTAGCGGGGAGGTGTCACCGCAGGTGACAGAGGGGCTGACCGACAGACGGCCGCCGGAGGCAACTCTTAATACTCTTCTTCTCTCTCGTTCTCGGAACTTACTGCTTGACGACGAGGGGGAGGGTAATGCTGACGGTGGTGCCTTTACCGAGGGTACTGTCGATATTGAGGGAGCCTCCGTGTATGCGGATTATCTCGTCCGCTACGGCGAGCCCGATGCCCGAGCCGCGCACGGTATTGTTCGCCTTATAGAACTTCTCCTTGACGCGGGGCAGATCGTCGGGCGCTATGCCGACGCCGTCGTCCTCGAAACGCAGGACTATACTGTTCTTATCGTCGCTGACCGAGGCGGTCACATTCGTATGGCCGCCCTTTTTGCCGTACTTTATCGAGTTGTCTATAATATTTATAAACACCTGTCTCAGGCGGTTCTTATCGCCGTAGACTATGGCGAGCTCCTCGTTTTCCTCAAACGTGAGGGTCACGCCGTCGGCGCGGGCACGCTCCTCATAGACGAGCACAGCGTCCGCGAGCTCGGCGATAACATCGAGGTTCCCCCTTTGAAGCGAGAAATGCCCGTTCTGTATGCGCGAGAAATCAAGCAGCTCCTCGACCATTTCCGAAAGCCGCTCCGTCTCCTTGTTGATTATCTTCATGCCCTTTTTGCGGGTCTCGGGGTCGTCGATCTCGTCTATCGTTTCGCTCCAGCCCTTTATCGCCGTGAGAGGCGTTCGCAGCTCGTGCGATACCGACGAGATGAACTCATTCTTTATATTCTCCGAGGTCTCCAGCTCGTCCGCCATATAGTTGAAGATATCGCACAGCTCGCCTATCTCGTCAGCCTTCTCGTTCTTTATGCGCACGGAGAAATCCCCCGCCGCAAGCCTTCGCGCGGTGACTCCCACGCGGCGTATCGGCTGCACGATGCTTCGTATGAACGTGATACCCAGCACCAGCAGGAGCAGCAGTATCACAGCGCTGACCGCAAGCACCTCCAGCGACAGCGTGACTACGCGCGCGTCGGTCTTTACCAGCGAGGTTATGACGCGTATGCCTATGCCGGTGGCGCCGTTTATGACCGTGAAAGCCATGATCCTCTCGCCGCCGTCGAGGCCTCCGACGTAGCTGCCCCGCAGATCGGGGGAGCGCTTCGCCTCGTAGTAATCGGGCATATCGTAGCTCTCCGCGGGCGTGAAGCCGGAGCTGGACAGATACACCCGTCCCTCGCGGTTGATCGCCATAAGCTCGGCGTAATTCTTCTTCTCGAACTGCTCGACGGAGTTTATCAGCTCGTCCGAATAGTTGCTGCCGGACTGCTCATAGAACCTGTCCGCAACGCCCGCGACTATGTTCGCCTGCGTTTCGATGTACTGCCGCACCGAGGTGTAGTAGTAGTTGCGTAACACGAAATAGCACGCGATGTCTATGATAATAAGCAGCACCGCCACGATGCTGAAGCTGTTGAGAAACCAGCGCGCGGCGATGCTGTTGCCTTTTTTCGGCTTATCCACGGGTCAGACGGCTCTTCCGAGCTCGAAGGCCTTCTTGTTTATCTCCATAGCCTTTGCGGGTACGCAGGCCTCGAGAGCCTTCTGCCATGCCTCCTCGGGGAAGCCCGCGGTCTTTGACACAAGACCCATGAGCACGACATTGACGGCTCTGGAGCTGCCCGCCTGCTCGGCGAGGGAAAGCGCGTCTATGGCGGTGATATCCACGCCCTTTGCGCGTATCTTCTCCGTGAGATCCTTGGGGTACTCCTGAACTCCCATGATAACGGGCATAGGGTTCACCTGACGGGAATTTGTGATGATCCTGCCTCCCTTTTTCAGATAGGGCAGCCAGCGCGCGGCTTCAAGCTCCTCGAAGGAGATTATCACGTCCGCCTCGCCCTTTTCGATAACGGGCGAGAAGATCTTGTCGCCGTACTTGATATATGTCACCACGGAGCCGCCGCGCTGCGACATTCCGTGTACCTCGCTCACCTTTACGTCATAGCCCGCGGAGAGCAGTACGTTTCCGAGTATGCGGCTCGCGAGCAGGGTGCCCTGTCCGCCTACGCCGACCAGCATTATTGATTTAGTCTCAGCCATTTCCGTACGTCTCCTTTCATTCCTTCACGGCGTCGAACTTGCACATCTGGCTGCACAGGCCGCAGCCTACGCAGAGTGTGTTGTCGATCTTTGCCTTGCCGTCCGATATCGAGATCGCCGGGCAGCCTATCCTCATGCAAGCCTTGCACGTTCTGCACTTCTCCGTGTCGATATGGAACGGGGGCTTGTGCTTTACGGTCTTCAACAGGGCGCAGGGTCTGCGGCAGATGACCACAGCGGGCTCCTCCGCAGCGAGCGCGGCCTTGATGACGCGCTCGGTCTCGGCGAGGTCGCCGGGGTCGACCACCGACACATTGTCGATGCCCACAGCCTTGCAGAGAGCCTCCAGGTCAACGGCGCTTGCAGGGTCGCCGTAGATGTTCTTACCGTTGGCGGGGTTGTTCTGATGACCGGTCATGCCGGTGATGCTGTTGTCGAGTATCAGCACCGTGGAATTGGTGCGGTTGTAAGCGATATTGATGAGGCCGGTAATGCCCGAGTGGATAAAGGTCGAGTCGCCGATGACCGCGACAGCCTTGCCCTCGTATTCACCGCGCATTGCCTTGTTGAAGCCGTGCAGTCCGCTGACGGACGCTCCCATACAGACAGTGGTGTCCATAGCGTCGAGGGGAGCCGCCGACCCGAGCGTATAGCAGCCGATATCGCCGCTGACGAACACGCCGAGCTTTTTCAGGGTGTAGAACACGCCTCTGTGCGGGCAGCCCGCGCACATAACGGGAGGTCTTACCGGTATGGTGTCCTCCAGCTCGACATACTCGTCCTTTACGCCGAGTATCTTCTCGCGGATATAGGTCTGCGAATATTCGCCTATGAACGTGAACAGCTCCTTGCCTATGGGGTCGAGCCCTATCTTGCGGCAATGGGTCTCGATCACATCGTCGAGCTCCTCCACAACGTAGAGCTTTTTCACCTTTGCGGCGAAGTCCTTTATCAGCTTCACGGGCAGAGGGTTCACCATGCCGAGCTTTAAGTAGCTCGCCTTCTCGCCGAGAGCCTCGCGCGCGTACTGATAAGCCGCGCCGTTGGCGATGATGCCGATATCGGTGCCGAACATCTCGGTTCTGTTGAGGGGAGATGTCTCCGCATACTCGACGAGCTTTCTTGTGCGCTCCTCAACGACGATGTGCTTGGGCTTCGCGTTGGCGGGAGTCATTATGTTCTTGCGGGGGTTCTTTGTGTAGTCGTATCTTACGGTCTTTCTGTCCTCGGTCTCCACAACGCTCTGCGAGTGTGCGACTCTGGTGGAAAGGCGCAGGATAACGGGTGTGTCGAACTGCTCGGATATCTCGTAAGCGAGCTTCGTGAATTCCTTGCATTCCGCCGAGTCCGAGGGTTCAAGCATAGGCACCTTTGCGCCGATAGCGTGGTTGCGGGAATCCTGCTCGTTCTGGGACGAGTGCATACCCTGATCGTCCGCCACCGCAAGCACAAAGCCTGCGTTCACGCCCGTGTAGGACGCGGTATAGAGCGGGTCGGCAGCCACATTGAGCCCGACGTGCTTCATGGCGCAGAACGACCGCCTCCCCGCGAAGCACGCTCCGATAGCTGCTTCACAGGCTACCTTCTCGTTCGGTGCCCATTCGCTGTACATTTCGTTTTTGTCGTAAGTTGACGCAAATTCGGTAATTTCCGTGCTGGGAGTGCCGGGATAGCTCGAAACGAACTCAACGCCCGCCTCATACAGCCCCCTCGCCACAGCCTGATTACCAAGCATCAGACCTGCCATTTGGATCAATCCTTTCCGTTAAACGTTATTTTTTAAATTATAACACATTTCCTGTAATTTTGCAACATTTTTCTCCCCCGGACCCCCTCTCTCCTCCACCCTCTCTCTCTTTCCGTAAAGGCGAACCGCTTCGCCTTGCAGTGGAGGGAGGTAGTACGACTTGACAAGTAACTGACAATAGAGAACTGGTCTCAATCAGATGAAACTAACGGCTGCGAGGCAGAAAACCCGCCCCTTTCGGAAAAGTATCAGACGGATTCGCGGCGGGGCGCTCCCTGCGGAATCAATAGCCCTTCGCGTAGGCGGCTTTGACGCTGACGCCCGGTATTCTGCCGAGCTTGCCGCTCAAAGCGGATATCTCGTCCTGCGGCGCGTCGGCGGCAACGCTGATTATGCTGATGCCCTTTTCCCGGTACGGTATGCCCATTCTGCCGATTATGCGGTCGGCGTACTCATGCAGAACAGCGTTCACCTGTTCGGCGCTGTCCGGACGCTCAACTATTATGCCTATCACGGCTACCCTTGTTTCCATGGCGCTGCCCCCCTGTCAGCCAATGCTTATGGTGCGTATATCCCTGTCCTGCGAGAATGTTATGGCGTTGTAGATGAACAGCACCGAATCATAGTCGTCCACATTGACGTGGTTCGATACGCCGTCCTTGATATAACGCATATCCAGCACGGTTATCCTGCTGAAATGCGCCGTAAGGAACGGTATCATGCTGTGCGCGTAGCTGTCCTTGAATATCAGGAGCGAGGGTCCCTCCGCGCCGGTCTGTATCTCCATCTGCGGCGAATTCTGCCCGAGGAACGAGCTGTACTTGTCCTTGACTTTCAGGAAGTCTCTGAAATACAGGCTGTCGTAGGTGTTATCGCCGATAGTCAGGGTGATATCCCCCGCGCCGCGCAGATGATAGTAGTCTATAACGTCGGGTGTTACCCCGTTGTCGAGAGTCTTTGAGTACAGCGTGCCGCGGAAGCTGTCCGAGGCGTGCTCGATGTCAAATTCGTTCAGTTCCGACGGCTTGAAGCCCATTACCTTCGCCGCGTCGTAGTAGGCGAGATACGCGCCGAACGAGGTCCAGTGGTGGTCGGTGCGGTAGTAGATGTAGTCGGCGCTGTGCGTTTTCATCGTCGGTATCACGTTTATGGCGGTGATATCTTTTAGGTTGTCGCGGCAGAACTCAAACAGCGCCGTCTGGCTGCCGATCGGAGCCCCCTGCGGGAACAGCCCCGAATACACCTCCTGCGAGGTGGGAGCAAGCAGGAAATACATGGGCTTGCCGGGATATTTCGCCGCGAATTTATTTACCGCGTTCAGGCTCTTGCCCACGTATTCGGGGTCGAAGCCCTCCCATATCTCGATCATGCGGTCGTCGGCGGTGTAGATGCCGTTCACGTCGGTCTTTCCGAGCAGACGCTCGGTGCCGTTCTTTGCCCTTATCCATTCCTCCCTGCCGAAGAAGCGGTCGGAGAACCAGTCCTCGATACCGTTCATCAGAGACTCGTCGCGGAAGGAGTTAAAAGACACCTCGGGAAACTTCGCGAGCTTCTTGTTCTCGTTCTCGGAGAAAGGCTCCGGGTCGGAGGGGTTGAACACGAAGGTCAGCACCGGCAGCGATATGAGCATCGCCGCGAACAGCGCGACGGTGACGATCTTGTATGCTTTGTTTTTTGTTTTTTTCATGTTTATCCTTATCGTATCAGAAAATGAAGTACAGGAACGGGTTATAGGTCGCGTCAACGAGGTACGCGGTGCAGAGCGCGAAAACTCCGGTCTTGCAGAGCGGGGTCGCCCAATGCACGAGCCCGGGCAGCCTCTTCTCCGTGCGCTCGACTATTATCTTCCAGGCGTCGGTCGCCGCGAATATTCCGACTATCAGCACCACTGCGTAGTTTTTCAGCAGATACAGCGCCCGGTCGTCAGCGGCGATACCGCTTGAACCGAACATATTGCCCATATACGCGAACGCCGTCCCGATGTCCGGCGACGCGAACAGCACCCAGCCCAGCATTACCAGCAGCATCGTGTACAGCCAGCATATCCAGTCGGGGAGCCTGTCCAGAACCTTCCCGAGGAACAGCCTCTCCATGATGATTAGGACGCCGTACATCACGCCCCACAGGATAAACGTCCAGTCGGAGCCGTGCCAGATACCCGTCAGCAGCCACACGACCGCCGTGTTGAATATCGTCCGCGCAAGCCCCTTGCGGCTGCCTCCGAGCGGGAAATAGACGTAGCTCTTGAACCACTGGCTCAGCGTCATGTGCCAGCGCCTCCAGAACTCGGCGATGCTCTTCGAGAGGTAGGGGTAGTTGAAGTTCTCCGGGAACGTGAAGCCCATCATCTTCCCGAGGCCGATAGCCATATCCGAGTAGCCCGAGAAGTCGAAGTATATCTGGAGCGTGTAGGCGATTATGCCTATCCACGCGGTCGCCGCCGAGGTCGAGGCGCGGTCGTAGGCAAGCACCGTGTCCCAGAGCGAGCCGACGCTGTTTGCTATCAGCACCTTCTTGCCCATGCCGGTTATGAAGCGCACGACTCCTTCGTATACCATGTCGAGCTTTATCTCACGGTGGTCGAGCTCCCCGGCGATGTCGGTATAGCGGACGATAGGACCCGCCACGAGCTGAGAGAACAGCGTCACGAACGCGGCAAAATTTATCGGGTTTTTCTGTACTTTTATCTCCCCGCGGTACATATCTATCGTGTAGGACATGGACTGGAACGTGAAGAAGCTTATGCCTATGGGGAGCAGGTTCACGGGCAGGAACTCGATGCCGAGGAAATAGACCTTCGATATGTCGACGAGCGTTTTTCCCGCTATCGCGTTAATGTTGCGGGCTATGAAGCCGCTGTACTTGAACGTGAACAGCAGCGTGAGGTTCATCACTATCGACACGATAAGACAGGCGCGCCGTATATGCTTGTTCGCGCCGAATTTCCATATTATCAGCCCCGCGAAGTAGTCTATCAGCGTGGATATTATCATCACTATGACGTACACCGGCTCGCCCCATGTGTAGAAGATGAGGCCGCTGAGCAGTATGACGGTGTTTTTGAGCTTTTTCGGAGCTATATAATACACCGTGAGAGTTCCTGTCAGGAACAGGAAAATGAATACAAGACTGGAGAATACCATAATTATCCTATCAATAATTTTTTTAGATATAAGAATATACCTATTATAATACGCTTTAGCGGTTTTGTCAAGCGCGGCTTTCCGCGATGCCGCTTGGCATTTTGTACCAAATGCCGGTGCAGGCTTTTTTCAAAATTGGAGAATGACACGAAAATAGCCGCCCGTCATTGACGAAAGCTCCGCAAAAGCATATAATGAATATAATATAAGTAATGTGTCCTCAACAACTGCCGTTCGGCAGTTGTTGTCCCAAATCCTGTTTTACAGGATTTGGGATCGCTGTAAAACGCGCTTTCAGCGTGTTTCACAGCGGACACATTCCTTGATGTCAAGCTCATTTCGCCCTTCGGGCGAACAAAAGTGCAAGGAAGATTTTAATTTTAAGCGATCTTCCTTGCACTTTTGCAACCGCGAATCAGCTTCAAGCTGCGCTATGAAGCTGATCCACGGTTGATGAGCAGACATTAAGCAGATATTGCGACCTTCGGAGGTAACGCCATGAGACAGATAGAGGACAGGATAAACGGGATAGTAAAGGAAATGCTCTCCGACTTCGAGAACGGCAGAGTCATCGACGAGGTGAAGAGCTTCGACCACCCGGACAAGGACGTTATAGTCGATATCATATACAGCCTGCGCAGGATAATATTCCCGGGCTATTTCCGCAATAAGTCCTACCGCGTGTACACGGTGCGCAACAACATCTCAATGCTGCTGGAGGACGTGATATTCAAGCTGATACGCCAGATATCCATAGTCCTCCGCTATGACGAGGAGCTGTACGACATCAGCGAGACCGACCTCGCGAAGCGCGCCGAGGACATCACCTTTGAGTTCCTCGGGAAGCTCCCGAGGATACGCGAGTACATCGAAATGGACGTTCAGGCGTTCTACGACGGCGACCCCGCCGCCTACAACAAGGACGAGATAATCTATTCGTACCCCGGACTGTTCGCGATACTCGTCAACCGCATGGCTCACGAGCTGTTCTTACTGAAGGTGCCGCTCATTCCGCGAATGATGACCGAGTACGCGCACAGCCTCACCGGTATCGACATTCACCCGGGCGCGACGATAGGGAAGTACTTCTTCATCGACCACGGCACGGGCATAGTAGTCGGCGAGACCACCGAGATAGGCAACAACGTAAAGATCTATCAGGGCGTGACCCTCGGCGCGCTCTCGACCCGCGGAGGTCAGGAGCTGCACGGCAAGAAGCGCCACCCCACTATCGAGGACAACGTGACCATATATTCCGGAGCCTCTATCCTCGGCGGCAAGACCGTTATCGGGCAGGGCGCGGTCATCGGAGGCAACGCGTTCATCACGAAATCCGTGCCCGCGGGAGCTAAGGTCAGCGTAGTCAATCAGGAGCTGCGGTACAACTACGGCGAGTCGAAGCCCGTCAACAGCGTCGACGCCGACGACAGCTGGTTCTATGTGATATAAGCGCGGAGGTCTGATATACAGATATGTTGAGGAATGATACAGAATTATGGGACCGCAGACAAGAGCAGAAGAAATAACCCGTTCGATAGTGCGGAAATACCGCAAGCCGATATGGGGCAAATTCCTTGAAGGGATAAAGAATTACGAGCTTATAAAGGAGAACGACCGCATAGCCGTGTGCATATCGGGCGGCAAGGACTCGATGCTCATGGCGGCTTGCGTGAAGCAGGTCCAGAAGTACAGCCTCGTTCCGTTCACCGCGGAATACCTTGTGATGGACCCGGGCTACGCTCCCGCGAACAGGCGGAAGATAGAAGAAAACGCGCGTACTCTCGATATACCGGTAAGGATATTCGAGAGCCGCATATTCGACGCGGTGGAGCATATCGGAAAAAACCCGTGCTATATGTGCGCCCGTATGCGGCGGGGCTACCTGTACAAGAACGCGCAGGAGCTGGGCTGCAACAAGATAGCGCTCGGGCACCACTTCGACGACGTGATAGAGACGATACTTATGGGAATGCTGTACGGCTCGCAGATGCAGACCATGATGCCCAAGCTCCACAGCGAGCACTTCCCGGGTATGCAGCTCATACGCCCGCTGTATATGGTGCGCGAGGAGGACATCATAAAGTGGCGCGACTATAACGGGCTGGAATTTATACAGTGCGCGTGCAGCGTGACGCAGAACGTGGCTGTCAACGGCGACGGCGAGTCCGCGAGAGCCCGCACAAAGAGCCTGCTGAAAATGCTCCGCGCCGAGGATCCGGCGGTGGATATGCATATCTTCCGCAGCGTCGAGAACGTCAATCTCCAGACCCTGATATCATACCACCTCGGCACCGAGTATCATCACTTCCTCGATACCTACGACGAGGGCAGGAATGTCAGAGGTACCATAAACGAGATACAGGAGTAGCCTAAGCTTTTGATCGCGTACGGAATATCGCTCGGGACCGTGTTCGCGCGGTCAGGCCATGCCGGTCCGATTGCCACAGGTGATATATACAGTTCGCTGACGCTATGGCAGCAGGCGTTATAAATGACATTCTGTCTCCTGCCAAAAACGCCGAAAAGAAAATCAAGATAGGATAAAAAGAAAGACGGTAAGCACATAAAGCCTACCGTCTTAAATTTTCTGAAAAAATATAAAATGCGACAAAAATGCGACAAATCGCCAAAATGATGTTAAA
>JAIKZF010000068.1 GCA_024682455.1 Ruminiclostridium sp.
ATCTTGCGAGACTTGTCCGCAACGGCCGTATATCCGAGGAACTTGCTCTGTCCCGCTGCCATGATCCCGGCGAGTACAAGCGCTTCTTACAGATGGGCTAAACCACTCATAAAAACATCTGCGCCTTTGGTAGTCAAAGGCGCAGTTTGAGAGTGTCAAAGAAGCCGCTTACGCTCGAGTGCCTCCGGCGGCCAGCCCTTTTGAAAAAAGGGCTGGACCCTAAAACAGACCGCTTCGCCTTGCAGCGGGGATAGGTAGTACGCCTTTACAGAGAAAAGATAAGCAAAAGCATAAAAAAACTGCGCCTTTTAAGCAACAAAAGGCGCAGTTATTTTTATAATACCGAGTGGCTTAGCCCATCTGTAAGAAGCGCTTGTACTCGCCGGGATCCTGGCAGCGGGACAGAGCAAGTTCATCGGATATACGGCCGTTGCGGACAAGTCTCGCAAGATCCTGGTCGAGCGAGAACATTCCGTCCTTGCGTCCCGTCGCTATCGAGCTGGGTATCTGGAATATCTTGCCCTCACGGATCATAGCTCTGATCGGGTCGGTAGCCGCCATGATCTCAAGAGCCGCAACACGTCCCTTGCCGTCGGTCGTCGCGCAGAGTGTCTGCGAAACAACGCCGACCATCGAGTTCGCGAGCTGCGAGCGTATCTGACCCTGTGAGTGAGGCGGGTAAACGTCTATGATACGGTCAAGCGTATCCGCGGCGCCGGTGGTGTGCAGAGTCGAAAGAACGAGATGTCCCGTTTCGGCTGCGGTAACAGCCGCGTTGATAGTCTCAAAGTCACGCATCTCACCGACGAGGATAACGTCCGGGTCCTCACGGAGTGCCGCACGGAGAGCTCCCGCGAAGCTGTCGACATCGACACCGATCTCACGCTGGTTGAGCATGGACTGCTTGTGGTTGTGCAGATACTCGATAGGATCCTCGATTGTGATGATGTGGCAGTTCTTCTGGCGGTTGATGTGGTCTATCATTGCCGCGAGAGTTGTGGACTTTCCCGAACCGGTAGGTCCCGTTACGAGAACGAGTCCGCGGGGCTTAAGAGCGAATTCGCCGAGGATATCGGGCAGATACAGATCCTTAAGCGTCGGGATATCGTTGCGGAGCAGACGCATAGCCACAGCGTGGTAGCCGCGCTGTCTGTACACGTTGACACGGTGTCTGTGACCGGAGTTCGACACATACGAGAAGTCGGCGTCGAGACCCTTCTGAATGGTCTGCTTGTGCTTTATTGAAGTTATCTGGTTTATTACGTTTACGATGATCGGCTCGGTGCAGTCGGGATAGCCGGAGACCTTCTTGATATTGCCGTGAAGTCTTACGATAGGAGGCAGACCCGCGGTAAAGTGAAGGTCGGACGCGCCCATGGCTCTTACTTCGTCAAGAATCTGGTTAATGTCGATCGTGAGATTGCTGCTCATAATTTTTCTCCTGTCCTATGATTATTATACGGAATATGTTGCCTTTACAAGCTCATCCATGGTGGTCTTGCCGGCAAGCACCATGTCGGTTACGTTGTCACGCAGAAGCCTTGTGCCGTTCTCGCGCGCCTTTATGCCGATCTGCTCGGCGGTGGCGTTGGCGGCGATAAGCTCCTTGATGCTGTTGTTTGAAACTATGATCTCATGGATAGCGGTTCTGCCTCTGAAGCCCGTATTGTGGCAGGCGCGGCAGCCGCCGATGTGGTGCTGATAGATCTCCACAGGCTCGGTCTTCCCGACGAGCTTGAGGTCGGCAGCGTCTGTAAGGAGCACCTTTTCGCGGCATTCCTCGCAGAGGAGCTTAACAAGTCGCTGGGCGATAACGCCGATAAGCGAGGTCGCGACCATGTACGGCGCGACTCCCATATCAACGAGACGCAGGATAGTCGAAGCGGCGTCGTTCGTATGCAGGGTCGAGAGCACAAGGTGTCCCGTGATAGCCGCGCGGATAGCGATATCGGCGGTCTCGCCGTCACGGATCTCACCGACCATGACTATATCGGGGTCCTGACGGAGTATGGAACGCAGAGCCGCCGCGAAGGTCATGCCTGCCTTTTCGTTCATCTGGCACTGGTTTACACCGTCGATCTTCTTTTCGACAGGGTCCTCGGCGGTAACGATGTTAACGTTCGGCTTCGAGAGCTCGCCGAGAGTAGCGTACAGGGTAGTGGACTTACCCGAACCCGTAGGTCCCGTAACGAGCATAACGCCGTTGGGGCAGCGGATTATCTGCTTGAACATCTCGTAGTTGTAGTCCGTCATACCGAGGTCGGTGATCTTTCTTGCCTTCTCGTCACCGGTAGCGAGAAGTCGGATAACGCACTTTTCGCCGTAGACGGTCGGTATGGTCGAGATACGAAGATCCTGTGTGACTCCGTCGATGACCGCGCTGGAGCGTCCGTCGAGCGGTATTCTCTTTTCGGCGATATTCATACCGCCGAGGATCTTGATACGTGTGATGAGCGAGGAATGAACGGCGGGCTTTACAGCCATTTTCTCAACGCACTCGCCGTCTATACGGTAGCGTATGCGCGTTCTGTCCTTGAAGGGCTCGATATGGATATCGGAAGCTCTGTCGCGGTAAGCGGACTCGATGATCGTATTTACGAGCTTAACTACCGGCGCGTTATCTATACGCTCTTCCGAGCCGTTGTCCTGCTGCTCCATGAGAGCGGCGTTGGCGTCGTATTCCTTTTCGATATCGCCCATAACGTTCGTAACGGTAGCCTGTGAGTACACACGGCCTATCGCCTCATTGATGGACGATCTTGTGGCGAGCTGAGCATTGATCTCCATACCGGTCTGGATTTTCAGCTCTTCAAATATGTAGAAGTTGACCGGGTCGTTGGTTGCTACATAAAGTCTGCCGTTGTTGATCTTATAGGCGATAACGCAGTTCTTCTTTGCGACCGCCTCCGGGATCTTCTTTACGGCTTCCGGTTCGATCTTTGTGGTCGTCAGATCGATGAACGGCACCTTCAGTCTCTGTGACAGCGCCTGAGCGAGCTGTGTCTCCGAGACATAACCCAGTTCAAGCAGCATATCACCGAGCTTTTTGCCGGTCTCCTTCTGCTTGACGAGTGCGTCCTCCAGATGCTGCTTGGTGATGTAACCGCTTTCAAGCAGTATCTGTCCTATGGGGATATTTTTCATTTGCAGACCTCCGCTTTCCGCATTGCGTGGTATCCTTCCTTCCCGCGCGCGGTGTATTGTATATTTTTCGGGCGATATCGTGCGCCCGAGGGAATTTTTCTGAAATAATATCGGAAAACTGTTGATATTGTATGAGATTTGTGCTAAAATAAGCTAAAGAACTTTTTATAAGGAGTATATTATGATAAGTATATTCGACGACCGCTTCCCGACGTATTACACCGTCATATTCCTGATCCTGACCTTCATACTTGGGACGGCGATCGGAAGCTTCCTGAATGTGGTGATAATCCGTGTCCCGCGCAAGGAGCCAATCTCCGGCGCTCACAACCGCAGTCACTGCATGAGCTGCGGGCATCAGCTCGGCACTCTCGATCTTGTGCCGATATTCAGCTACATATTCCTCGGCGGCAGGTGCCGCTACTGCAAGGAGCGCATTTCTCCGCGCTACTGGATCGTCGAGACGGTCACCGCGATAGCCTACACTCTGTCGGTCATCTTCCTCGGACTTTCGCTCAGCCTTCTCATCGCGTTCGTGCTCATCGGAGCTCTCGTAGTCGCGAGCGGCATTGACATCGACCGTATGGAGATTCCCTACGGATGCAGCATACTTGTGGCTGCTCTCGGCGTCGCGGCTACCGTGATGTCGGTCTTCACGAACGATATGCCGTGGTACGATCATCTTATCGGCGCTGTCGCCGTGGCAGTCCCCTTCGCCGTGCTCGCGATGTTCGGAGCAATGGGAGGCGGAGATGTGCAGCTCATGGCGGCGTCCGGGCTCCTGCTGGGCTGGAGGAACATAATACCCGCGGCGGGTATCGGTATAATCCTCGGCGCGATAGGCGGTCTTATCGAGCTCATGACCGTTCCGAAGGGAGCCAAGGAGACCGCGCGCACAAAGTCGCTTGAGGTCGCCGAGAAGTGGTACGAGCTCCAGAAGGAAGCCGGCGTATCGGTGCTCCCCGACAAGACCGAGGCTCTGTTCGGCAGCATCTTCAAGGGCGAGTCCGATATCGAGAAGGAATGTGTCGACGCGAAGCTCTGGAACGGGACGCCCGATATCGGGCTTCTCAACTCCATGCTCGGCGAGGAGCTCACCGATATCACCAAGTTCGGTATCTCGATCGTCATCGCCGGCGACAAGGTCACAAAGGTGACCTGCAAGCGCCAGGTCGTGTTCGGACCGTATCTGTCGGTCGGAGTCTTCACATCGTTCCTGTTCGGCACCGAGATCATCTCGTGGTATCTCGGGCTGTTACGCTGAACCGTATATCCCCCGGGCGGCTGCAAAGTCGTCCGGTTTTTTATTTCAGGCATTGAACGGAGCGCACATCGGGTTCCCTCTTTAAAGTCGGAGTTCCCTTATAGCGCCGGGTGCGCCCTCTTCAACGCCTGCCCCGCGGATAAAACCGCGGGGCTATTGTTTTTATGAGCTTTTTGTGTAATCGTAAGTCCTTATGTTGTAGAATATGATGATATCATCGCCGTACGTATAGGGTGTCGTAGCGGGGTCTGAGGAATAACCGTAGATGACATCGAAATATTCGGGCTTCGATTCCACCGTGTAGTAGTTCTGGAGCGGGAAGAACACGTTCTCCGTTCCGATGTGGCTCGAAGTGTAGCAGTTTTCCGCCGTGAGGTCGGCAATAGGAGTAGTCGAGCCGGGGGCCGTTTCGCCCCTGATGTTCTGATAGTGCGACTTTGCCTCGCCGGCTTCCATATAAGCTTCCTTAGTCGCTGTCTTCATGATCGAGCCGTCAAATTCATACGCCTTTACGCTGAATTTCAGGTAAGCCTTCTTGTAGAAGTCGTTGATGATCTTGATGCTGTCGGCTGTTATCAGGAAGCTGTAATCCGCGTAGAAATCTCTGTTGAATACCAGATGATCCACGTCGAGCCCCGATCCGGTAGTCGTCGGCAGCGTCTCCGATGCCTTGTACTCGTAGATACGGAAGCCGTTTCCGAATTTGGTGTCGACATTGTCCTCATAGTGGATTATCATAACGCGGGGATCGTCCATGGACGTGTTCCATGTGTCGCTCAGATCCTTTTTCAGATCCGCGAGAGCCGAGCTGTGGGTCGTCAGATCCCAGCCCGCGCACACTATCGCCTCGCTTGCGTAGGACAGGTTGTGCTCAAGGTAGTTGCCTATGATGTTGTTTATCTGGAGCACCTCGTTCTTCGCTCTCGTCTTGCCCACCATATCGCGGACAGGCCCCGAGAACGCCGTGAGGGTCGCCATCATTATGCCTACGAGTGCAACGACCACGATGAGCTCGGTGATGGTAAAGCCCTTTTTACGCCTTAAACGTCTTAAATACTGCATTACCGCACCTCCTTATGAGCTCGGCGGGAAATATACATTTCCTGTCGTGGGGTCGAGGTCACGCGGAAGGGTGAGCGTCGGGATAGTTCCGCCGCTGCCGACCTTAAGCCTGAACCAGTATTTCGCAAGTCCGCCTTCGCCCGCGTAATCGGCGTCGAAGGAGTTCTTGTTCTTGACGTTGACGAGCTCAAAGGCGAACGAGAGCTGAGATTTTCCGCCCATGACGAACGCCGTTATCGTCGAGCCCTTGGAGCAGTCTTCAAGGCCGTCCTCGGATGTCCAGCCCACCGCGTATTCGCTGGCGGACGGGCTGCTTATGTTCGTGATCTTGAGGTTATTCACCTTATATCCGGGCGGGAGCTTGATCTTGAAATCTGCGTCCTTATTGCCGGTAGCGCTATTCAGGTTGCTCAGCGTTACCTTGTACTTATGCGGGATATAGGAGGAGAACGATGTAACGGTCATATCGAACTTGAAATTGTTAACGTCCGAATTGTCCGTCTTTTTCTTTCCGGTGATGAGCGTCTTGACCTCATCATCGTCGGGTGTCTTCACGTTGCCGTATCTGATCGCGTTGGAGTACATACCGCCGACCTCGAACGTCGCGCCCGCGCCGACCTTGTCGTTCATGCCCTTTTCGATGACTCTGTAGCTTCCGCACTTATTGCACCGGAAGGACGAGGTGGCATTATCCCAATGGAAGCCCGTGCTCGCGGAGGGATTGGCTGTGTCCACGTAATCGGCGACCTTCTGCGGAATGGCTTCATAGTCGCAGATAAGGCAGTGGAGCGGGAATATGTCCGCGGGTTCGAGAAGGTGCTCGCACTTCGGGCAGCAGAACTGTCTCAGATAGGTCATGTATTTATTCTGGCTTGTCGTGCCGAAATCGAGTCTTGAACTCTCATTCGTGTCCGCGTGATCCATTTTCTGTACGCCCGAGCCGTCCGGATTGTCCGGCCACGGTACGGAGTATGTGGTCTCCTCGTTCGTCTCTCCGGGAAGGATCGGGTCAAACCAGTAGGTAAAGGGGTACTTCGCCTTCATAGCGGGATCCGCGTTCTGATATGTGGAGGAATCGGCGATACGCTTTATGAACTCGTAGCGGGGACCGTAATAATCGCAGTACTTGCAGGTCATATAGCTCATATAACCGTCCGTGGTATCGTAGGTTATCGAGAAATTCTCGGTGTCGCCGCCGAACTTCATTTTCAGGTTATGAGATGTCGAGCTGTCATACATTTTTATCGACTGATCGTTCTCGACCGCCTCGACCATCTGGTTCAGGTCGCTCTGTCCGGTCACGGATTGTCTTGTCGTCTGTATAGCCGAGCTTATGATTATCATAACCATTGAGGTCATAACAGCGAAAACAGCGATCGCAACGATACACTCTACAAGCGTGAAGCCCTTTTTGTTATAAAAATTTATTTTTTTCATAACGTTGCTTTCCTTTCGTTTCATTTTACCGCTCCCCGCCGTTCACACGGCGGGGAAGGGTATCTGTTATTAACCGAAGTAGTTCTTGCCGAGCTTGAGGCCCCACGTTGTCTCTGTGCTTGCGGGGGTCGGTGTGTGGGAATTCTTGCTCTTGAGGGTATTGCCGAGCGCCGCTATCAGCTTCGGATCAGGCTCACCGTAAAGGTAGCTGCCGAGCTTTACGCGGTAATCGGAAACTATCATTCCGCCGAATATAGGCATTGTGCTCTTGGACTGCCAACCGTCGAACGTGGCGTTCGGGGCGTAGAGATAACCGCAGAAGGTCGAGTCGCCCTGTCTCGCGTTGAACGCGACCTTACAATTGTTCTTGTTCGATACGAA
>JAIKZF010000099.1 GCA_024682455.1 Ruminiclostridium sp.
AGACTGTGCCCGAGAGCGCTATCAGAGCCGTCACGTTCGGCAGAGCCATGAGACCGTTCATTATATCGGCTATCGCCCATACCGAGGCGGTCGTGATGTACGGCCCCACAAATATTGCGGCAATGTATATCCAGCGGAAAACCACCGTCCTTACCCTGCTTGAACCGAAAAGGTATGACAGGCAGCGCTCGGAGTAATAGTTCCAGCCCAGTATCGTAGTGAAGGCGAAAACAGCCAGACACGCCATGAGCAGCAGGTCGGATATTGCTCCCGGGAACGGCAGACCCTTGGAGAAGGCGTCCGCGGTTATCGCAACGCCGACGAATCCGCTGTTATGGCTCCCCGAAAGTACGATGACCAGCCCGGTCATAGTGCAGACCACGATAGTATCAATGAATGTCCCCGTCATGGAAACAAGTCCCTGACGAACAGGCTCGTTCGTTCTTGCGGCAGCCGCGGCTATCGGCGCGGAACCGAGCCCCGCCTCGTTTGAAAAGATCCCGCGCGCCACGCCGTTGTGCGCCGACAGGAGCACGACCGTTATCCCGGCAGCGCCTCCCGCTATCGGGCGCAGTCCGAACGCGCTCTCGAATATCTCGGCAAACGCCGAGGGTATCTCGGTTATATGAAAAGCCAGCACGATGAGGCAGAGGGACACATATATAACGATCATTGCCGGGACCACTATCTGTGCTATGGCGGATATGCGCTTTATTCCGCCGATTATGACCAGCGCCGCAAGCAGGGTGACTGTTACTCCGGCTATCGCGGCGGAAAGATTGATTTCCCGTCCGAGTAAGTTCAGAGTGTGAGCGTTATCGGGGTCGAAAAAGCCCTGAACAGCTCCAGTTATGCCGTTTATCTGCGTTATCGTGCCTATGCCGAGCAGTCCGGCGAGAACTCCCGCAGCCGCGAAAAACTTCGCGAGCCATTTCCATTTTCTGCCCATGCCGTTTTCGATGTAGTAAAAGGGGCCTCCGAGTATGCTGCCGTGCTTGTCGGTAACGCGGTATTTTATCGCGAGCAGCCCCTCGGCATACTTGGTCGCCATACCGAAGAGAGCGGCTATCTCCATCCAGAACAACGCTCCCGCGCCGCCCGCCGAGACTGCCGTTGCCACGCCGACGATGTTGCCGGTGCCTACGGTAGCCGACAGAGCCGTGCAAAGCGCCGCGAACGACGACATCTCACCGTGTCCGTCGGTCTCGTCCCTGAGCATATACCTCAGCGCCGAGCCGAGCCTTCTGAACTGTACCGCCCCAGTGCGGAACGTCAGCAGCACTCCGCAGAACAGTATCAGCACTATCAGCGGGACTCCCCATATAAATTCATCTGTTTTCTGTATTATCTCCGCGATCAGATCCATCTATATCTCCTTGAGATTATTATTATACTAATTTCAGTTCTATCTGTGGACATATTGGCGAGATAGAATTCCGCCAAACAAGGAACCCGACCGCAGGCTTGCTTTCGCAAGTCAAGGGAGGGTGACGCAGTTTGACGAGATTATAGCCGTCAAGATGTTTACAGATAGGACTGAATTTAGTATTATATGTATATATGATTGTACAGAAAAAATGCGCGTTTGTCAAGTCCGAAGCTCTCTTTTCCTGCGACAGCGTTTTTTTCGGCTGATCCGGACCGAAAATTGCCGAAAAACGGCTCTTTTCTTTATTTCGCGCAGTATTTTCGGCGTTTCGCGCATTCCCGAAAAAAATTATAAAAAACGCTAAAGTTTTGGAAACATCTGCCGATATTATAATTGAGGCATAAGGGAATTATGTCTTCGTGCGCTCTTTTTGCGTATCGCGGCAGAGGATGCGCGGCAGTGCGGCGAACAAATTTCAAGGAGGAAAGGGCATGATAAGAACATCGTGCCGCACCTCGGAAGAAAGGAATGATAGTGTATGAGCGGTATCAATTCTATCTATGACAGCTACTCCAACGCTCCCGTGAACACGGCTAAGTCCTCGGGCAAGGTGAAGGAAGCAGTCAAGGAAGAAAAGGCTGCCGAGACCTCGGCAGCGGCAGCGGAAAACTCCGCTAAGAAAACAGATTCTTTCGAGCGTTCCGGAAAGGCTGACGCAAAGATCTATTCCAAGGGCGTCAAGACAGAGCACGCGGGCAAGTCCGCCCTCAACATCAAGAACGAGGGCATGAAGGATATGGTCGCTCAGCTCATCGGTCAGGCAAAGTCCGGTGCGGGCAGTGAGAAGGGTCTTACCCTCGATTCCATACTCAAGAGCTTCGACATCGAGCCTATCGAAAGCGACGGCTCGGAGGATTTCTGGGGTGCGGATAAGACAGCGGAGCGTATACTCGACTTCGCAAAGAACCTTGCCAAGAACGACCCCGACTCCTTCAAAAAGGTAAAGGACGCGTTCGAGAAGGGCTTCAAGGAAAGCGAAAAGATCTGGGGCGACAAGCTCCCGGATGTCAGCTATCAGACGCTCGACAAGGTACGTCAGGGCTTCGACGACTGGGAGAAGGAGATCAACGCCCAGGCAGACGCAGTCTCAACTCAGGCATCGGCTCAGTAGCCCGCAAAGTATGACATCAGCGCAGCGCTCTATTTACGGGACAGGCACGGCGGCAGCTCTGCCGGCAGCAGAGCCGCGCCCCGTTCCCGCTATCGAAGGGAAGTGATACTATGAGCGATATGAACATATTCTACTCTTCAATGAGCAGCGTGATCAATCAGTGGAGTGATTTTCGCGTAAGCAAAAATCTCTATAAGTCTTACTTTGATATGCAGAAGACCAACGCCAAATCTGCGGCCGAGGATGCTGCGAGCAAGGTGACCGAGAAGAAGGATTCTTCGGCTTCGAAGGCTTATTCCGCTTCCAAGAACGATAAGCTCAAGACCTACGCGGATAATGTATCAAAGGCAGTTTCCGGACTTGAAAAAGCATTCACGGCGGACAGCAAGACCGGCGAGATAGACACCGATAAGGCTCTTGAGGCCGCGACGTCCTTCGTCGACAGCTATAACGAGCTCTATTCGTCCACAAGAAGCTCCGGCAACTCTACTGTTTCCAATAAATCGCAGTTCATATCAAATATGACGAACGCATACTCCCGCAAGCTCGAAAAGGTCGGCATAAGCGTCGGCTACGACGGAAAGCTCTCCATTGATAAGGACGCTTTCAAAAACGCGGACAAGAGCGATCTTGACGAGATATTCGGCAAGAAGAACTCCTATGCTTCGTTTATGTCCACCCAGGCTGACGCAGTCTCCGCTTATTCGCAGACAGCGGCTTACCTCGACACAAACAGCACATACACCAAGACCGGCGCGGTGACCAGCTCGGCCAACGCGTCCGCCCTCAGCGGCGTTCTCTATAATCAGTTGTTCTGATATCTGCGGTGATGTCATACCACGGCGCCCCATTTGCTGAAAATGGGGCGCTTTTTTGCGGCGAGCCGCCGCTCCCGGACCGTCCGTTACATTGTACTTTTTCCGTTATCCTGCCCCGCAGCCGTCAGTTTCTTCGTCGGGGACGTTTTGCGGCGCAAAATCGCTTCCCGCAAAAATAATCCTTGCAAAATTGCCGATAATATGATACACTATAATGTACATACTATATATCACGGAGCGAAAAATGGGAAAAAGAGTCGGAATACTTGATGAAGTGCGCGGCGCCGCATACATCGCTATGATAATATACCACGCCTACTACGATCTGGCGTTCGTCTACGGACATGAGATGCCCGGAGCCGTCGGCATATTCATGAAATGGCTCCAGCCGCTCATTGCGGGGACGTTCATCGTCGTGGCGGGCATATCCTCGAACTATTCGTCAAACAATTTCAAGCGCGGAGTCGAATACTTCTTCTGCGCAATGCTTCTGACGTTCGTGACGGCGATATTCATGCCGTCGGAGCTGATACTGTTCGGAGTGCTGCATTTCTACGCCATAGCCGCCATGATATACGGCTTTGTCGGGAAGTTCACCGAAAGCATACCGTGGCTGTTTGGGGTGATAATATTCGCTCTGCTGTACGCGGTCACGCTGAATATCCCCCGCGGCTTCATCGGTATCGAGGGGCTGTGGACGGTGCAGATGCCGTCGTTCCTGTACGGGCATTACTGGCTTTATCCGCTAGGACTTCCGGCGGCAGGCTTTTACAGCGCCGATTACTTCCCGCTGATACCGAATATCTTCCTGTTCTTCGCGGGAGCCTCGTTCGGCGTTTATCTGAAATCCGGCAGACCCTCGAAGGGCATTTATATGACGCGCTTCAACAAGCTCGCGTGGATAGGAAAGCACGGTCTTGCCGTCTATATGCTGCACCAGCCCGTGCTGATACTGATATTCGACCTTATCCACAAGCTCACCGGTCAGCCGACGCTGTTCATGTAAAATTTTTCTGTAAGTGTTATTGCATTTTGACCCTGATTATGGTATAATATATAGCAAAGGTAAGCACCCGCTTACAATAATGACGGAAAGGATAGAATACTATGGATACCAATGCATTATACAGACTCTGGCTCGAAAAAGCCACGGAAGATCCCGACCTCCAGACAGAGCTCAGATCCGTCGAGGGCAAGCCCGAGGAGATAAACGACCGCTTCTACCGCGAGCTCGAATTCGGTACCGGCGGACTGCGCGGAGTCATCGGCGCGGGAACCAACAGAATGAACTATTACACCGTATGCAAGGCCACGCAGGGTCTTGCGTCCTATCTGATGAAGATAAAGCCCGAGGGAGCTTCGGTGGCGGTGTCCTATGACAGCCGTATCAAGTCCACCTATTTCGCGGAATCCGTCGCGAAAGTCCTTTCCGCCAACGGTATACGCGTCTTCATCTACAAGGAGCTCATGCCGACGCCCATGCTCTCATGGGCAGTGCGCTATTACGGCTGCGACGCGGGCGTTATGGTAACGGCTTCGCACAACCCCGCAAAGTACAACGGCTACAAGGTCTACGGCCCCGACGGCTGCCAGCTCACTATCGACGCTGCTGACGCCGTGCTCGCCGAGATAAACAAGACCGACGTTTTCGGCGGCATTATGTCCATTTCGCTTGAAGAGGGCATAAAGAGCGGCATGATAAAGTATATCGACGACAAGTGCATCGACGCCTACATGGCGGAGGTGAAGAAGCAGGCAGTACACCCGGAGATCTGCGCGGACGCGGGATTAAAGGTAGTGTACACCCCCCTCAACGGCACAGGCAATAAGCCCGTTCGCCGCATCCTCAAGGAGATCGGCATAAAGGAAGTCATCGTGGTGCCCGAGCAGGAGAACCCCGACGGGAACTTCACCACCTGCCCGTACCCGAACCCCGAGTTCAAGGAGGCTCTGCAGAAGGGTTTGGAGCTCTGCCGCAAGGAGAAGCCCGACCTGCTGCTTGCCACCGACCCCGACTGCGACCGCGTAGGCATAGCAGTTCCGGACGGCGACGATTACGCGCTGTTCACCGGCAACGAGACAGGCGCTCTGCTGCTTGAATATATCGCCCGCGAAAGAAAGGCTCTCGGCACTCTGCCGGCGAACCCCGTAGCGGTAAAGACCATAGTTACAACGGATATCACCCGCGCTATCGCGAAGAAGTACGGCATCGAGCTCATCGAGGTGCTCACAGGCTTCAAGTTCATCGGCGAGCAGATAGGCTTCCTTGAAGCAAAGGGCGAGACAGACCGCTATATATTCGGCTTCGAGGAGAGCTACGGCTATCTCGCGGGAGGCTATGTGCGCGATAAGGACGCTGTCGTGGCTTCCATGCTGATATGCGAAATGGCCGCATACTACCGCTCAAAGGGCATAACGCTCATCGAGGCGAGAAGAAAGATGTACGAGGAGTACGGCTCCTACTGCAACAAGCTCGACAACTTCGCGTTCGAGGGCGAGAGCGGCATGACAAAGATGAAGGACATCATGACCGGACTGCGCACCGACGTTCCGAAGGACGTCGCCGGCACGAAAGTCACAGCCTTCGCGGACTATGAGGCGAGCGAAAAGACCGACCTCGCGACCGGAACAAAGACAAAGATCGACCTGCCCAAGTCCAACGTTATCACGCTCTATCTTGAGGACGGCGCAAGCCTTGTTATCCGTCCCTCCGGCACAGAGCCCAAGATCAAGATATACTATACGACTATCGGCAAGACCAACGACGAGGCCGCCGCGCTTCAGGCAAAGTATTCGGAAGCGTTCACAAAGGTGATAAAGGGCTGATATATAAAGTGAGGGCTTTATGGCGTTTGCGGGAATATTCATAACTCTGATGATCGGAGTGATAGTGGCGCTGTATATCCGCTATATTGCCCGGTACGCGGTAATGCTTATGATACTCAGCATTATCGGGACCGCTGGTCTCGGGCTTATCCTTGCCGGAGCCGTGCGTAACGGAAAGAACAAAAAAGCCCTTCTGATAACAGGCACCGTATCGGCGCTGTCGGCAACAGCGCTCGCTGTGGGCGGACTTATATGGTTTGCCTTATCGGGAAATTAGAAGAACGAAAAAACCGCTCCTTTCGGTCACGAAAGGAGCGGTTTTTTGTCAAAGAAGCCGCTAACGCTCGAGAACGGGAACAAGAGGCCGCTTGCGCTCGAGTGCCTCCGGCGGCCACCCCTTTAAAAAGGGGTGGCCCCTAAACCAAACCGCTTCGCCTTGCAGCGGGGGTAGGTAGTGCTCCTTTTGATAGTAAAAGAAACAGAAATAACCAAAAACTGCACTTTTTGACAAACTTACCGCTCCTTTCGGTCACGAAAGGAGCGGTTTTTGTCAATATCATCACGCGAAGCGGCTCACAGCTCGATCTCGATACCGCCGCAGTTGCGGATAAGGAGCTTATGACAGCTCCCCTCGCCGAAGAGCCTGTCCATGCCGGTACGATAAGCCTCGGCAAGGTGCAGCGGCACGAAAGCCTGAATAGTGCCCGCAAAGCCTCCTCCGTGTACGCGGCAGGCTCCCTCGGCTCCGAGTATGCGGCGGCTCATCATGAGAGCCGTGGAAATACCCTGCTCCTGCGGGGACTTGCAGGCGTAAAGGTTCTGCAGCAGCAGAGCCGACGACTCGCCGGACTCGTTGATGATGCGCAGGAATTCCTTCATATCATTGTTCTCTATCGCCTTCGCAGCATAAACGGCGCGCTTGTTCTCCGCGAAGAAATGCGCGGCGCGCAGCACGGAACGGTCGCCGCATACCCGGCGCAGCTCCGGCAGCCTCTGCCAGAACTCCTCCTCGTCCACGGCGCGGAGCCAGTCCTTGCCGAGCTGCTTGGCAACGCTTATCATCTCCGACGGTATCGCCGAATACTCGTCCGACAGGTCGGCGTGACTGCCCTTGGTGTCGGTGATGAACAGGACATAGCCGTTCGCTTCGAGGTCGCACCTTGCGGCGGAGACCTTCGGAGCGGAGGTGTTCTCGAAGTCGATGAATACCGAGCTCCCCACCGCGCTCGCGGTCTGATCCATAAGCCCGCTCTTCTTGCCGAAGTACGCGTTCTCGGCGAGCTGACCCATTTTTGCCGTCTCGATAGCGCCCGCTCTGCCGTTATTGTAATGTTTGTCGATAATGGTGCCTATGAGCACCTCGAAAGCCGCCGAGGACGACAGCCCGCTGCCGCCGAGAACATTCGAGGTCGTATACGCGTCAAAGCCGCCTATGTTGAGCCCGCGGCTGCGGAAGCCCGCCGCCATGCCGCGTATCAGCGCGTCGGAATGACCCTCCTCGCTCTTCTGCGGGGCAAGGTCGCTGAGGTTCACGACGTTCATCGCGTGACCCGCAGACTGCACGCGGATCACTCCCTCGTCGTTGAACGCGACGACACCGATAATATCGAGATCCACCGCCGCCGCGAGAACACAGCCGTGCTGATGATCGGTGTGGTTGCCGCAGATCTCAGTTCTGCCGGGCGCCGAAAACAGCCATACGTTGTGGTGCTCGGGGAAGTAGTTCTCAAATTCCCCGCAGGCCTGTATATAGCGCTCACGCTGGGCTCCGACAGCCTCCGCGCCGTACAGCTCGGCAAGCTTCGCGTCAAGGCCGCCCTCCTTAATCTTTTCTCTGAGTCCCATAATATTCATAGTATCGTCTCCTTTCAGACAGTTTTTCCTAAATAAACCTGACAGATCTCAGGTCAAAGTCACAGCCCGGCAGGAATATCAGCGAGAGCCTTACCCTGCCCTTTATCCCGTCGAGCGGGAACTCCCGGGCCGTGTATTCCTCCGAGCGGGCAAAATCGCACAGCACCGTGCGCTTATCGTCACACTCGAACGCCGCCTGTATGCTGTTGAACGGGAGCTTTGTCCTGCCCGTTATCACCAGCCTCGACGGCGTGAAGTCCGTAAAATCGAACTCGCCGAAGTCCGCTATGACGTTGTTCCCGATACCGGTGACGTCGCTGCCGCTCACCGTGTAGCTGTCGCCGTATACGCGAGCCTCCGCGGCGAAGAGCTCCGAGCGCTCCCTGCTCCGCTTTTCAAAGACGAATCCCTTTACGTCGAACTTGCACGACCCGGCTATGCTTATAGTATGCACGCCTTTAAGCAGTTTTTTCAGCTTGTACGTCTCCGGCTTGTACACGAGCCATTCCGAAGGCTCGCAGTATTCGTACACGCCGAGGAGCTCCCCGCTGTCGGGTGTGCCGTCGTATATACTTATCGGGAAGGGCGTGCTCACCTCCGCGAACACCGGTATCGTCACCGTATCGCTGCCGGTATCGCCGAAGTCGACGTTCTCTGTCCCGAACCAGCCTCCCGTCAGCCCGAACCTCATTCCGTGGTCTATGCCGTTCTTTACGTCGCCGCCCGTCAGCGTGCATAGCCCTGCCTCCACAAGCTCATACGGGTCGTGGAACGCGTTCCCGAGTCCCTCGCCTGTCAGGCGCACCGAGTTCATCAGCCGCACCCTGTCCGTGCCGTTCCTGCACAGCGCCCGCAGATAAAACTCCCCGTCCCCGAGGCACTCGACCGTAACGCTGTCATCATCGGAGCTTACTATCCGCGCCAGCTTGCTGTCTATACCGTTTGCTCCGGTCAGGCGGTAGGTGATGTCGTTATACACCGCATCGACAGGACGGCGGCACACATCGAAGCGCATCACGCGGCGCTCCGGCGTGAAGGTTCTGCTCTCGCTTTTCAGCACGATTCGCGTGACAGGAATATCATGAGTCTCATCGGGACAGTCGGCTTCGGTGTGCGAGTTCTCTTCAATGCATGATATACCCTCCGGCACTCCGGCGGCTTCGGCAGTCAGAACTACAACGGTCGGTTCCGCAACGGGCGATGTCAGCTTCACATCTATCCTGCCGGGGTGATCCTTCGCAGCGACTATCGCAAGCAGCTTTCCTGAGAACAGCCGCCTTGACGTTCCCTTGTACTGCTCAAAATCCGCCGAGTCGCCGTTGTCGAGACCTATGAGCCGTCCGGCTCCGGTGACCTCGACGAATACGCGGTCATTGGCATTTTCTATCACTTCTCCGCTCTCGCTGAGAGCCGTTATCTCAATAAAAGCGAGATCACGGCCGTCGGCTTTCAGCACGGTCTTGTCCGGTATCGCCCGCAAATACTCGGCTTCACCGAAATCCCATCTGCTCCCGCGGGCGCGTTCCGTGCCGCCGCTGTCATAGCCTATCGCGGTCAGAGTGCCGTTCTCATGCGGTATCCTCGCGTCCAGCAGAAGCTCGCTCCCGTGCCTGCGGTCGAACTCCTGCGCTTTTATCAGTTTGTTGTTCAGGTACAGCTCGACCCTCGGAAGGTTTGAGGCGACTCTTACATCTATGAGCTCGCCGTTTTCAAAGCCTCCCCAATGCGGGAATATGTGCACAAACGGATCGGTATCGGGATCCGTCCACGCGCTGCGGAACACATAAGCTCCGTCCTTTTCAAAGCCTGCGGTATCGAACTGCCCGAAAAAGCTGTTCTTGCTGTCGTAGGGCGTGGGCTCTCCGATATAGTCAAAGCCCGTCCATATAAACTGACCGGCGCAGAACTCGGCGTCGCGGTCCTTTGTTATGCACCATTCCCAATTCTTCGCCGCCCAGATCGGCGAGCCGTTGCCCAGCGCCGAGCATTGCCCGTCATCGTCACCGAGGTTGGCTTCCTCCAGCGGGAAGTGATATATGCCGCGGCTCGTCACTATCGACGAGGTCTCGCTGCCGTAAATGCAACGCTGCGGGCGCTCTGCATGGTCGCGCTCATACAGCTCCTCGGCATAGTTGTAACCCGCGACGCCGAGTATGTCGGCGCATTTCTGACCGTTCACAGTGCGCATCTGGTTCGAGCCTATGGTGACTGCGCCGTTGCCGCGCGGGTCGCTCTGCCGAACAAGACGGCGCATCAGCGTGGTAAGCTCCTGTCCGTGCTCGTCCGCGCCCGTGTCGGGTATCTCATTGCCGATGCTCCAGCCGATGAGACACGGGTGATTTCTGTCCCTGCGTACCCACGATGCAATGTCGCGTTCCCGCCAGTCCTTCGCAAAACGAACGTAGTCGAATTCCGTCTTCGGTATCTCCCAGACGTCCGTGAACTCGGAAAGCACCAGGAACCCCATTTCGTCGCAGAGCTCCATAAGCTCCGTGGCGGGCGGGTTGTGAGCCGTGCGTATTGCGTTCACTCCCATTGTGCGCAGCTTTGTGAGCTTGCGGCGCATAGCGTCCTTATTCATCGCCGCTCCCAGCGCCCCGAGGTCGTGGTGCTCGCAGACGCCGTGTATCTTCACCTGTCTGCCGTTGAGGAAAAATCCCTTATCCGGCGTGAACCTCATTTCCCTGAAGCCGAACCTTGTCACCCGTGAATCTATGACCTCGCCGTTTTGCTTCAGCTCGGTGAGGCAGTCGTAGAGCTTCGGGGCGTCGATATCCCACCTGACCGGGTCGTCCGTATAAAGCTTATGCGTATTTATCGAATATCTGCAGCCCCCGCGGACTGCGGGAGCGGGCAGCTCGCCGCTGTCCGCCGCGAGGCAGGGGCTTTCGGTCTGCGCGAGGAGCTTATCGCCGTCATATATCGCGGTATGTATCGTCAGCCCGTCAACCGTCACGCCTGCGGGACGCTCGGCTTCCACAGTCACCGTAACGCCCTCGTCGGCGGTTATGTACACGCCGTCGGGCAGGATATGCGTTTCGGGGTATCTGCATAACCACACATTGCGGTATATGCCCGCCCCCGAATACCAGCGGGAATTCGGAGCCCGATGATCCGCCCGCACGGCTATCAGGTTCTCGCCCTCGCGCAGGTATCCGGTTATATCCGCGTCGAAGGTGGTGTAGCCGTTCTTCCACTCGAACGCCCGGACTCCGTTGACGTAGACGCTGCTGTCCATATATACGCCCTCGAACCGCAGCACGGTGCGCAGTCCGTCGTTCTTATGCGTATATCTCCGCCTGTACCAGCCCGTCGAGTCGCGGTACAGCGCCTTTACGTCGTATATGAGCCAGTCATGCGGGATATCGACGCGCCTCCAGCCGGAAGCGTCTTCGTACTCCGTAAACAGAGGAGTCTCCGCGAATTCCCAGTTGTCGCAGAATAGTCGTCTTGTCATAAATCTCCTTATAAAACGAGCGGCTGCCTTTATCTTCGGCAGCCGCCGGTATCACATTGTTGATCTGCGTATGAGCATCTCAAATCCGAGTATGGTCTCGCGCGGGATATCCTTGTTTTCGATGAGGTCGAGCAGCAGCGAGGCTGTAGTCGAGCCGAGCTCTCCCGCCTTGAACTTAAGCGCGGTGATAGGCGGCGAATACATATCGAGATACATACTGTTGTAGAACGACGCCACCCGGATATCGCGGGGTATGCTCTTACCCATTGCGGCAAGGATATTGACCGTGTCCATGCACAGCATATCGTCGCCGCACAGCAGACACCCGCAGCCCGTGCGTATCAGCTCCTCCACCGCCGCGCGGAGCTGTATGCCGCTCTTCACGCCGATAAATATGTTCTTCGCGGAAACCGGAGTCCCGGAATTCTCGAACGCCTTGACAAAGCCCTCATAGCGGCTGCGGTTCACGGTCTGACCCATATCGCCGAGCACGAGCCCCACCGAGGCGGGCTTATTGTTCATCAGCAGATACGCTGTCAGCTCGCAGCAGCCGTCGCTGTGAGCGCTGTCCACTATGACGGCGTCGGGGTCGGTGCTCTGTCCTATGGTGACATAGGGCATTTTCTTTTCCGAAAGCAGAGTCTCCATGCTTCCGTCCTGAAGCGGGCGCATGATTATCACACCGTCCGCCTTACGGCTGTCGAGCACGCGCCGCAGCTGAGAGAGATCGTTCTTCTCCGCGCCTATGACCACCGTGTCATAGCTTCGCAGAGCACAGCACTTGGATATGCTCATGAGGCAGGTCTGAAAGAACGGAGCCTCGGTCTCGATATTGTCCATTGGCAGGACAACGCCTATATTATATGTCTTGTTCTCCGAAAAGCTCTTGGCTATCATATTCGGGGAATAATTCATTTCCTTTATGCAGTCGAGCACCCTCTGACGGGTAGCCGCGCTCACCCTGCCCTTGCCCGATATCGCGCGTGACACCGTGGTCTTCGATATCCCGAGAGCTCTCGCGATATCGTCGAGCTGAGCGGCCTTGCCCTGCGTTACGATATTATCCATTTTCCCCCTTGGAGATTACTCCTTACTCTTTTTATCCTTCTTTTTCTTCTTTTTGCCGAAGTCGTCGGTGTTCACGACGGTCTCCGCCTTCTGCGGAACGGCTGCCGCGTTCTCCACGGCGAGATTTCTGCCGTCGCCGGGGTCGAAGATATTGACGGTGCGCTCACGGATAGTGAACGAGAAGTGCTTACGCTTTATGAGTTCAAGCTGTTCCTCGTCGGTCATATCGGCTATCTGCACGCGCAGTATGATGTCCTTGCCGCCCGCTGTCCTTGCGTGGATATGTATTTCGCTGCCCATCATCTCCGTCACCTTTATCTCGGCGGATATCGCGCCGGGAGTGCCGTCCGCGCAGAGTATAAGGTTCTCGGGACGCGCGCCGAGGGTCACGGTATCAGGCAGCTTGCTCTTCTTCGACAGCGCCTCGCAGATATACTCCGGCAGGCTTATCTTCGCGCTTTCGACAGACGCGGTGTACTTTCCGCCGTCCTTTGAAAGCTTCGCGTCGAAGAAGTTCATCTGCGGCGTGCCGATGAAGCCCGCAACGAACAGATTCGCCGGGTGATTGAAGAGCTCCTGCGGCGTCCCGACCTGCATAACATAGCCGTCCTTCATTATGACTATGCGGTCGCCGAGCGTCATAGCCTCGGTCTGGTCGTGCGTTACATACACGAAGGTCGTCTGTATCTTCTCGCGCAGGAGGATTATCTCCGCGCGCATCTGATTTCTCAGCTTCGCGTCGAGGTTCGAGAGCGGCTCGTCCATCAGGAACACCTTCGGTATTCTTACGATCGCTCTTCCTATTGCGACACGCTGTCTCTGACCGCCGGAGAGCTGCTTGGGCTTGCGTCCCAGAAGCTCGGTTATGCCGAGTATCTCCGCAGCCTCGCAGACCTTCTTGTGTATCTCGTCATTCGGGAGCCTGCGCAGGCGCAGACCGAACGCGATGTTCTCATATACGCTCATGTGCGGGTATAGGGCATAGTTCTGGAATACCATTGCTATGTCTCTGTCCTTGGGCTCCATGTCGTTTACCACATTCTCGCCGATCATAATCTCGCCGCCGCTTATATCCTCCAGCCCCGCGATCATGCGCAGGGTGGTGGACTTGCCGCAGCCCGAGGGTCCTACGAGCACTATGAATTCCTTGTCCTTTATCTCAAGATTGAAGTCGTGGACGGCTACAAAGCCGTTTTCATACTGCTTCTTTACGTTAGTGAGTTTTACCTCTGCCATAATATGCTCCTTATCATCACGTTATCGAATGTATGCGGTTTAACCCTTTACCGCTCCTCCGGTGACACCTTCCACATAGTACTTCTGCAGCGACATGAACAGCGCGGTTATCGGTATGGATACCAGAAGTCCGCCGGCGCAGAATACCGTGAAGTAGTTGCTGATGTGCTCCTTGTCGAGCCACTTGTACAGACCGACCGCGACGTTGTACGCCTCCTCGTGTCCGAACGTTATCAGCGAAGCGTACATGAAATCGCCCCACGGAGCTATGAAAGCCATCATTATCGTGTAAATGATGATAGGCTTCGCCATAGGCATGATTATGCGGAAGAATACCCTCGCTCTCGAAGCGCCGTCAATGCGCGCAGCCTCGTCCAGAGATTTCGGTATTGTGTCGAAAAAGCCCTTCGCGATGTAGTAGCCCATTCCGGAGCTCGCTGCGTAAATGAGTATCAGCCCCGGCACGGCGTTCTCGCTCGTAAGTCCGAACAGCTTTAAGATAAAGTATGTCGCTATCATCGACAGGAAGCCCGGGAACATTCCGAGCACGAGCATAAAGTTCATCAGGAGCTTGCGTCCCTTGAACCTCATTCTCGACAGCGCGTACGCCACGCACAGCACTATCGCGGACTGGAGCACGGCGTTGAAAAGCGCGATTATCAGAGTATTGAGATACCAATGCCAGAACGGCGTTTTCTCGGTCAGGAATATGAAATTCTTGAACGACCACTCCTTCGGGAACACATAGGTGACCATTGAGGTGGACTCGCCGCGGAACGCCTGGAAGATCAGGTAAACGAACGGGATGAGCCAGATAACGCACAGCACCGTAAGGAATATGTAGATAGCGATGCGTACCGCGCGCTCCTTTCCCGATTTGCTGGTGTATTTCTTCTTACTCACTGGAAATCCTCCTCATTCTTCATAGCGGGCGAAACGTTATAAACTATGAGCGAGATGACCGCCACGACGATAAATACGAGGATACCGATTACCGCCGCTATCTTGTAGTCGTTGTTGGTGACGGTCAGCGTATAGAGCCATGTGATGAGCAGATCGGTGCCTCCCGCGCCGCCCTGGAATTCCATTGTCTTCGGCGCGCCCGCGGTCAGCAGGTAGATGACGTTGAAGTTGTTTATGTTCGCCGTGAAGCTGGTCAGCAGGTACGGACCCGTAACGAACAGCATATACGGCAGCGTTATCTTCGTGAACTGCTTTATGCCCGAGGCTCCGTCGATCTTCGCGCTCTCGTAGAGGTCGGCAGGTATGTTCATCAGCACTCCGGTAGCGATTAGCATTAGGTAGGGTATGCCGACCCACAGGTTCACGACGAGCACCATTACGCGCGCCATGTCCTGCGTAGTCCAGAAGCCGATCTTCTCGCTGATCCACCCCAATTGCAGCAGTATGTTGTTTACGATGCCCTCGTCGGCGAACATCTTCGATACCAGCAGCAGCGAAACGAACTGCGGTATAGCTATCGTCATAACGAGCGCGGTGCGGAAGACCTTCTTGAATTTGATGCCCTTGCGGTTGATGCAGATAGCAACGAACATTCCGAGGAAGTAGTTCGAGAACGTCGCTACAAGAGCCCATATCATAGTCCATATAAGTATCTCGCGGAACGTGTAGGCGAACTTGTCGGAGCCCGACGCGTCGGTCGCGAGCATAGTCCGGAAATTCTCCAGGCCTACCCACCCGAACAGCTTGTCGGGAGGCAGATGCGAGTAGTCGTAGTTGGTGAACGCTATCAGTATCATGAAGAAGATCGGGAGCACGGTGAACAGCGTTATACCAAGCAGCGGCACCGCCAGCAGAGTCTTGTAGTACTGCTCGTCGGTGAGGGATTTGAGGTCATTCTTGAACGACTTCGGGCGCACGCCCTTCTCGATGAGCTTCTGCGCGGTGTAGTTCTGGCGTATGTTTATGAGCCATGTGTAGATGAAGCCGACTACTATGAAGATCGTAAGCACGCCGTACAGCAATATCTTAAGGCTGTTGTCCTTGTATGTGACGACTTCGAGACCGTAATCGTTGAGCGTCTTGATCGTCGCCTGCGTGCCAAGGTCCTTAAGTCCGTACAGATAGCCTCCGCCCATGGCGCACATGAACCAGATGAACAGGCCCTCCATGCCGAGGAAGAGTATCCCCCTGCCTATCTGATGCCGGAAGAACTGCCCGAAGCCCATAACAAGAAAGGACAGTCTCGTTTTCCAGTCCCCGTCCGCGAATATCTTTCCTATGCCCGCAAAGAACCTCCCCACGGCGCATATCGCCTTCCAGATACCCAAAGGTATCTTTTTCAGGAAGTTCAGTACATTGCCCGGCAGCCTCACAAAGAATTGCCCCGCATTGTACAGCTTCCGCTTCATCGGCGGCAGACCCAGATATTCCAGTTCCGTCAGCTTGCTCATTCTCTCACCCTTTCTTTGTCGCTTGCGCTTGAGACCGGGGGAAAACTTTTTTGAAAAAAGTTTTCCCCCGGACCCCATTTCAAAAAACTTTGACCGCTTCGCCTTGCAGATACGTTAATTACTGCACTTATTGAAACCTCTGCGAGACAGCAGAGATCGGGAGCGGCGGTTCACCGCACGTTTCCGCAATGTACAGCCCGAAACGTTCCAAAGCTGTACACTCCGGAAACGGCAGGTCGGGAGCTTGCCCGACCTGACCGGATAATGCCTTACTTTGCTTCCTTCAGAGAATCTTCGAGATCCTTGAGAGCCGCGAGAAGCGTCGCGTCATCGGCATCGGCATACTTGCCGCTGTTGATGTCCGTACCGAACGCCTGTGTGAGATCCCAGTAAGCCTGAGGATACTGCCCCTGACCTACGCAGAAAGCAAGCTGCTCGCCGAGAGCCGCAAGAGCCTCGTTAGCCTGTACAGCGTCGGACTTCTGAGCGTTCAGGTTGGACGGACCCCAGCCCTTAGCTTCAAATCTTGCCATCTGCATCTCTTCGGATGTGATGTAGTCTGCTACGAGGTGGCAGAATGTAAGCTTGTCGGAATCTGTCTGAGGCTTAACACCAACGAGTTTGAAGCCGCCGAAGCCGCTCATCTGGAAAGTCTGGCCGTCAACTGTGAATGTAGGCATCTTGGCTGCGCCGAAGTTTTCGCCGAGGTAGTCCTTAACGGTAGCGTAATCCCATGTACCGGATACAAGAGCGCCTGCTGTGCCGCCCTCGGGGTTGAAGAGAGCCGCAGCGCCGTCGGGAGACTGCTCATAGCCCTTGCCCTTGCTCTTTGCCATTTCAACCATAGCCTTCATTGCTGCGAGACCCTTTTCGCTGCTGTAATCGCATACACAGCCTGTTACAAGACCTTCTGTGTCGTAATTGTAATAGCACTCTGCGCCTGTACCGAAGAAGAACGCAACATCATACCAGCCGGACTGTATATCCATATACATATTCTTGCCTGCTGCCGCGCACTGTTCGATAACGCCCTGCAGTGTGGACGGGTCGGTAACGACGGACTTGTCATAGTAGAGGAAGTAGCCGTTATCCGATGTCTCCGGATAAGCGTAGATGTCGCCGTTGAGCGTTACGGCGCCGACAGAGCCCGCGTCGTTGTTGGTGGTTACATTGGTGAGGAACACTCCGCCGGGCTTGGAGAGAGCGCCAGCCGCAACAAGTCTTGCAAGCTGATCCTGTGCGAAGCCGAATACATCTGCGCCCGCCTCAACGTCTGTGAGCATCTGGGTAGTAGCGTCACCTTCGCCCATAGCCGATACGGTGATGGTGTACTTGCCGTTCCATTCAGCCTGACCCGCGAGCCAGTTGTTGAGGTTGGTCTGAGTGAGCTCAACTACCTCATCGGGCGCCCATACGGTAATAGTCTGCTTGTCTGCGGAAGCGGTCGGTGCCGGAGCAGCCGTAGTATCCGCCGGAGCCGCCGCAGCTGTTGTGTCGGCAGGCTTGGCAGCAGCAGCCGTTGTCGTGGAAGCTGTTGAACCGCCGGAGCAGGCGCCCGCGGTCGCGATAAGTGATAATGCGAGCATTATCGGAAGAGTTTTCTTTGCTGTTTTCATTTAGTGACCTCCTGATTTGATTCTTTACGGCATTATGCCGTATTTTTTACTGTTTTATATATCAAACGAGCTACGCTCGTTCAATAACGGGTCTCCGGACTGCGAGGCAGTCAGCCGCTTTTCATTCTCTCCCCGCGTTTCCGCGGGAAGGGAACGATCGGCTTTTGGAGAAATTATGAAGAATTAGAGTTCCTGAGTTATCATTCCGGGGAGTATTACCCCTTGGCCTTCTGCGGGTTGAGCATAAAGTCGTCTATCGTTCCCCATGAGCCTTTGCCCGCCTTGACATATACGCCTATCGTTACGGTATCGCCCTCGTTCACGACTATATCCGTGATCTTCGGGTTCTGCCAGTTCGCGTAGCCGGAAAGCTCCGCGCTGCCGCAGATCATGCCTTCCTCGTTGTCGTTGGTATAGGCGAAAATATAGATGTCCTGACCCTCCTCGCCGCTGTCGATGCCGCCCTGTATCGAAGCCGTCAGGCTGTACGTTCCCGCGGGTATATCCTTTATCACCTGCGAAGCTCTGAACGCTGTCACGCTCTCGCCCCAGAAGTGCAGAGCGTATTCGCCGGTGGAGGCGTCGAGAGCCTTCTTCTGATAGTCGATCTGCGTGGTCTTGTTGTCCACGTTTATGATCTCCCACATATCGCGGTCCTCGTCCTCGAAGCTGTAATTCTCGACGTAGTTGGCGTCCACCATGGCGACTCTGCACACGGTAGCCATGCCTCCCGCCGTGCCGTTTATCGTGTAGGTCCCGGGCTCGCCGTTCGTCATTGCTTCAAGGTCGGCTTCCTCCCAGACCACGTCTATCTCATGCTCGCTGCCGTCGGTGTATATGGCGGCGGTCTTTGTCGGAAGAGTTATCGGCTCGCCGAGCTTTACCATGAGCTCGCTGTCCTTTATCGCGTCGGGGACAGGCTCTGTCTCGTTGCCGGTACGCACAAGACCCCACGTTTTCAGGGATTCGAGGGGCTTGCCGGAAAAGTCGAACATAGCCTGATTTTCCCAAGCGCTGCCGCCGTAGTACTTGCCCGCGTCGTCGGGATCGTACTCCGCCGAGAAGCTCGAAGCCCAGCCGGAGCCGTACTTCTCCCACAGCGCCGAGCGCTCCTCCCACGTTTCGCCGGGCACCGGCAGCCACGCGGGCTCCCAGTAGAACACGCCTATGCCGGCTTCACCGACATTGGCGACTGCCTGTATCACGTCGCGCAGCTCTCTGGACTGCCCCTGAACGGTTATCGGGTAATGCTTCTCGTAGTTGACCACGTCGCCTATCGTGTTGCCGCTGCCGTCGCCGTCCGCGAGGGTGTAGGCGTATGAGGTCTCGGCGACCATGACCTTCTTGCCGTAGGTCTCAGAGACTGTTTTCAGCACCGAGGTGAGGTTATCGAGAGTGCCGTGCCAGTACGGATAGTACGAGGACGCGAACACGTCATAATCGAGATCGTAGTATTTGAGCTTGCTCGCGTAATTGAGCATCCTGTCCGAGGACTCGGGGTTCGTGAAATGCACCGCGATGAGCGCGTCGGGCAGTATCTCACGGGTCGCGCGGGAGCCCGCGTCCATGAGATAGTATATGCTCATCCATATCTTCTCGCCGCTCATCTTGCCGTTGGTCTCGTTGCCGAGCTGCACCATTCCCACGTCCGCGCCGGCTTCCTTCAGCTTTGTAAGGCAGTCCTTCGTATACTTATAGAGAACTTCCTTCTTTTCCTCGATCTCCATGCCCTCCCACGCTTTGGGGCACATCTGCTTTGAGGGGTCTGCCCAGAAATCGGAATAGTGGAAATCGACGAGGAGCTTCATTCCCGCGTCCGCGGCGCGCTTTCCTATCTTACAGGCGGTCTCTATGTCGTTATTGCCGCCTCCGTAGCCCCTGCCGTTCGCGTCGAAGGGGTCGTTCCATACGCGCACTCTTATATAATTCACGCCGGACTGTTTCAGCGTGTCGAATAAATCGTTTTCATTCCCGGCATAATCATAGAACTTCACGCCGGACTCTTCCAGCGAGATCACGGTGGAAATATCGCAGCCCATGATGAAATCGTCGGGCAGGTTTTCTACCTTCTTAACATAAAGGCTGTCGCCGGGTATGGGGTCGACGGGCTTTGCAGCCGCGCTCTCAGCCTGCGGGACAGTCTGTTCAGCCGCCGTCGCGTCGGTGCTCGCAGATGTCTGTGCGGGCTTGTCGGCGCCGCATGACGAGAACATCATGACAGCCGCCATGATCGCGCAGACTGCTGTTTTTTTGTGTGTTTTTCTCATAAGTTATCTCCTGTCGGGGCGCTGATGCGCGGTTCTGCTGTAATGCAGTATCTGACGGCTGCGAGGCAGAGGACCCGCCCGCTTGTCTGCGGTAACATACGGTTTGGGGGCGCAGGCTCTGCGCTGTTCAATTCCCGCCTGTCGCAGTATATAACGGCTGCGAGGCAGATGACCAGCCCGTTTCTCTGCGGTAAAATACGGGTTGGGTGCGCAGGCTCTGCGCTGTTCAATTCCCGCCTGTCGCGGTATATAACGGCTGCGAGGCAGATGACCTGCCCGCTTGTCTGCGGTAACAGACGGATCGGGAGCGGCGGCTCGCCGCCGCGCAATCGGTTGCTCACAAATTCATAATATCACAAACATTTAATTGTGTCAATTCACATTTTTTATAAATATATGGTGACATTTTCGACACTTATGACAAACGTGCGGACAAACAATTGCGCAAAAAAGTACCCCTCGGCGCGCAATTTTGCGCTCCGAGGGGCTGATATGCTTATCTCGAATGTCCTGTAAAGCCGTCAATCTTCTCCAGATCTCCGCTGTCCGGTATCCTGCCGCCGTAGCGGACTCCGTCATAAATTTCCGCGATCTCGGTCATCCTTTCTTTCCCGAAATAGTCCGCGCCGCGCTCAGCCTGCATCGAGACCGTGTCCGCGGGCGTGAGCCGCCTGTTGACCTCAAGTATCCGCAGCAGCAGTATGCGGTACCCGAAGCGGAACTTCTTCACGGGATCCCTTTCGGAGGCGTACTTCTTGCGCACGGCGTAGATGCTGTCGGGTTCGCGGCGGCGGTGCTTTGAGCTGTAATTCTCGAACACGTCTATAAAGTCCGGGCGCTCCGATTCCTCCGGGTGCCCGCTGAACAGATTTCCGAGAAACGCGAAAAACGCCTTTATCCCCTTGAATATCTTCTCGCGGAATATTATCGCGAGTACGACGAGTATCACGACCACGAGAGCCTCAAAAATGTAGGTCAGACCGGACTCCGCGTAGCTCATCTGCCCGGGCTCGGCCTGCTCGCCGATCTGTATCTCCATATACTCCGCGGTAAACAGCGACGCGATGAACATAGAGACCTTCATGAACAGTATGCCGATCTGCTCCAGCAGCCACGCCAGCGGCTTCCTGAAGACCAGCAGCACCAGAGCCGTCACCGTAAAACCGAGTATCAGCGCGGCATTGTAGCCCGCAAGCCCCTTCGGGAGCGCGGTGCGGGTCTCGCGGCGCATATTGGCGCGCTCGAATATGCCGCTCTGGTTCACCAGCAGAGCCGCGGCGACAAACTCCGCGGCAAACGCCGCCACTATCGTGTCGGCGGCTGTCTCGTTTATCGTTTCCCGGGCAGCCACCCTCGCGAAAATGTAGCAGCCCACGGTCAGCGCGATGTAAAACGCGAACGACGACAGCGGGAACATATCGGCAAAGTTCTTGTACCCGGCTCGCTCGCCGAGGAAGTACATGAACACGCACAGCACCCCGAACGCAAAGACCGTCACCCCGTCCCCGCCTATGGTCAGCGACAGGAAGCCCGCTCCCCACGTCAGCACTCCCAGCACGCGGAACAGTATGCGCAGCTTCGGGCGCTTCTTCGCCGGGAATGTCGTCAGAAAGCCGAGCAGCGATACCACGGCTCCGATGCCGTAGTAGTACAGCAGCCGCAGGGCGCTGATATTGCCGTAGGTGTTGATGTCACAGCTGAAAATGAACGGGAACACCACCGCCGCGAATGCCGCGACAGCAAGCGCCTTGAGTATCGCGCCTTTCACGGCGGTCACCTCCCTTTACCGGTCGTTCATGAAGTAGTATCTGTTGACTCTGCCGACCCGGATAATACGCGGGTCGTTCACGGAGTCGTCGTTGCAGTAGAATATGACGTTCTTGCCGCGGCGCCTGAGCACCGAGGCATAGTCAGCCATGGCGTCGTCGATGTAGGCGGTGATGATGAAGATATCGGTGCGGTCTTTCAGGAACTGCCCGTTCGCCTCCATATCCCGCAGGAACCAGCCGAATTCAAGCCAGCAGGTATTCTCTATCTGCGCCAGCTCACGGAGAAGGCGCATATAGTCCTCCCTGTCGCTGCCGCCTCTCGCGTGTACGCCTCCGGAGCCGTTGGTGTAGAAATCCGTGTCCACGGAGTTCGCGGCAAGCATATCGAAGATGAACGCCGCCGCCTTGATGTAGGTCTCGATATCGCCGACTATCAGCGGGCGGGTATCTCCTATCGGGCTCTTCTGCATATTCATTATCACCGCCGCGCGATTCAGCGTGGTGTAGTCGTTGTTGAACACCATGAGCTGCGCTGTACGGGCGGTGCTGTTCCAGTGAATACGGTTCATGGGCTCTCTGCCGGTGTACTCGCGCGCTCCGGATATCAGGAACGGGTCGTCGCAGATGAAGCGGCGCGCCGTCATCTCACCGTAGAGCTCCTCCTGCGAAAGCTCTCCCTCGCGCAGCTCATACGGCGAGGGCAGTATGCGGATAGTCTCGTTCACATCGAGCTTCCTGGAGACGGTAACGAGCCCGAACAGGTCGCTGCCTACCATATTGGCGCTTTCGAGGGTGAAATTGCCGCGTTTGAGGGCTGTGACAGTCCTTGTGCGCGTGCATTTCTGCCTCGGGCGCAGCGAAAATACGCTCGGCACAAAGCGCGTATCCGAGCCGCGCGCAGCCTGAGTACCCGAAAATTCCAGCCAGCGGCTCGTATTGAGCTCGGTCTTTACCCACGGCACGGGCAGCCGCTTGTCGTTGATTATCTCCTCGACGATCTCGAACGTGTCGCCCTCCATAGCCTCCGACCTGCTGAAACGCACGGTGTAGGTGACGTTTTTCAGCACAAGACGCAGGAATATCTGCTGCTCGGCGATTATGACTATGCCCGCCAGTATCAGTATCGCAAGTATCTCCAAAAACGCACCCCCCCGCAAAATGCTCAGCCGTGTCAGAACTGCTCGGTAGGCACAGGCGTATCGTCGAGTATCTGCTTCACTACCTCGTCGGCGGTGCTGCTCTTACGGCTGACCGCGTACTCCTTGCAGATGAGCCTGTGCGGTATGACATAGGGAGCGACAGCCTTGATATGGTCGGGCGTGACGAAGGGGCTGCCGCCCAGCGCAGCGTATGCCTGCGCCATGCGCTTCATCGCCAGCAGTCCGCGGGGACTGAGTCCGAGGCGCACCTTCTCGTTCCTGCGGGTCGCCTCGCCGATCTCGCAGATATATTCCGCCGAAGCCTCACCGAGCTTCACGTTCAGGGCTTCATGCGAAGCCGCGGCGATGTCCTCCTTTGTCAGCACCGCGCCTATGCTCTCGATAGGGTGGCGCTCGCCGATAGCGGCAAGCATCTCCAGCTCGCTCCTTCTCGGGCTGTAGCCGAGGTGCAGACGAACGATGAAGCGGTCGAGCTGCGCCTCCGGAAGAGGGTACGTCCCGGCGGTCTCAACGGGGTTCTGGGTCGCTATTACAAAGAACGGGGCTTCGAGCCTGTACGTCTCGCCGTCAACGGTGGTCTGCTTCTCCTCCATGCACTCCAGAAGCGCCGACTGGGTGCGCGGAGTCGCGCGGTTGATCTCGTCGGCGAGCAGCACGTTCGTGAACACCGAGCCCCTGCGGAAAACGAACTCCTGCGTCTTCATATTGAAGAAGTTAATGCCCGTGATATCCGAGGGCAGCAGATCGGGCGTGAACTGGATCCGTCTGAACTCACAGTCCAGCGACTTCGCCGCCGCGCGCGCGAGCATGGTCTTTCCCGTGCCCGGAACGTCCTCCAGCAGCACGTGGCCTCCTGCGAGCAGAGCCGCCGTTATCACGCGTATCTCGGCGCTCTTGCCCATTATTACCTTTGAGATATTGTCGTTCAGTATTTTCCCGAATTCCTGTGCGGTCATATTGTCTCCTTTAAAAATTACCCCGCAGGTTTTGCGGGGTAATCGTCATGTATTGGTTTTACCGCGGCAGCAGACGGCTTACTTGTTTTCGCCGTAATACTTGTCGTAGTTCACAAGCTCGTCGAGCATCTTGTCGAGCTTCTCGGGCAGCTCCTCGTCCTTGAACTGGCAGGTGCCGACCTTGCGGTGTCCGCCGCCGCCGTATTTCAGCATAAGGCTGCCGACGTCGACGTGGCTGGTCTTGTTCATCACGGAATAGCCCACAGCGGCCGAGCAGCCCAGACCGCCCTTGCCGGTCACTATCCACGCGGAAATGTTCTGCTCGGGATAGAGGCTGTAGATCATGAAGCGGTTGCCGGTATAGATCGGGTCAACGCCGCGCAGGTCGGTGATTATGACATCGCCCTTTATCACGGTGTGCTCATGCACCATCTTCTTGAACAGCTCGCTCTGCTCGTTGTATACCTTTATGCGCTCCTGGATGTCGGGCATATCGAGTATCTCCTGCGTCGTCATGCTGCGGCAGCAGGTGAGCAGCTTCTCCATGAGCTGATAATTGCTTATTGTGAAATTTCTGAATCTTCCGAGACCCGTTCTGGGATCCATAAGGAAGCCCACGAGTATCCAGCCCTTGGGGTTGAGCACCTCGTCAACGGTCAGGTTGCCGCTGTCCACCTTATCGACAGCCTCCATGAGGTCGTCGAACTGCGGGAAGCGCTCTTTTCCGCCGTAGTACTCATAGATGATCCTGGCGCAGCTCGGGGTTATGCGGCTCTCGCCCTTGTACTTGCCCTTGAGCTGCTGACGCTCGAATTCGCTGGAATGGTGATCGAACCACAGTCCGCAGCCCTCAACGAACGGTACGTTCGCGAGAACGTCGTTCTCGGTGACCGGAACGAGCCCGTCCTGTATATCCTTCGGGTGCTTGAACGTAAATGTATCAATTATGCCCGCCTCGTAGAGCAGCGCTCCGCACGCGAGTCCGTCAAAGTCTGAACGAGTTATAAGATTCATAGAACATTTCCCCCATATCTTCGATAATAAAACTTATAAAACCATTATATCAAAAAGTGAAAAATTTTGCAACAGTTTTTTATAAAAATAATGAGATTTTAACAAAAAATCTTTTCAGCGGCGAATAGCCCGACATGATCTTGCCGTAGACTGCGGACGTGAACCTGTATACCGCGGCGCGTTCGTCCTCGGTGACAGGCGATATCTCGGGTCTGCCGAACTCGCATTTCTCGAACACCGGCATGACGTCCATCATGAACACGTTTGCGCCTTTCAGCTCAATGCTGCCGTCGACGCGCTCGGCGAAGTCGTAGAACTGCTCGAAGCCCGGGCGAAGCTCCCTCTTTTCGAGAAGAGTCAGCACGAAGCGGTACATCAGCGTGCTCGCCTCGGTGGGCGGCAGCTCCCTGAAGCCCCGGAATACCTTCTTCTCCGCGCGTTTCAGGCTCGACGCGAACATCACCGCTATGATGATGACCGCCGCCAGCAGTACGGCAGCCACGATGACCGGCAGCAGCGCCGCGAACAGATCCTCATGCCCGGGCGCGGCTGTTACGCCGCCGGGCTCGCCGCTGACACCGGGTTCGCTGTCCGGCTCACGCGTCGTATCGGCGGAGCTGTCCGGCGTGGTCGTAACGGCGGGCTCGGTGCCGGGCGCATCGGTAAGCGCGGCAGTGGTCGTGGTCTCCGGAGGCTCGGGCTCCGCGGCGGAGGTCGCCGTGCCGTAGTCATGCTCGCCCGTGCCGTCCCACGCTCCGGAACGCACCTCGTCGTAGCCGGGCACTCTCGCGGTGGGGTCGAAGGCTATCCAGCCTATGCCGTTGAAGTAGATCTCGACCCACGCGTGCAGCTGACGCTCGGTGAGCACATATTTATAGCCGTCCGCCACAGGCTCGCCCTCGCCCTCGACGACGTAGCCCGTCACATAGCGCGCGGGTATGCCGTACTCACGCAGAGCCAGCGTCATTGCGGTCGCGAACAGAGCGCAGTGACCGCTGTGGGTGTCGTAGAGGAAGCCGTTCAGCTGATCCTCGCCGTTGTCGGCGTCGAGCGAATAGGTGTACTCCTCGGCGAACCGGTCGCACATATCCTCCGCGATAAGATATCTGAGCAGACCGGCGTTCTCGTCGGTCTCATCTACGTATCCTCTTGCCGGGACAAGGCTCGACACAAACTTCCCTACTCCCGGCCAGGTCGTGAGGAAGTTATCCCTGATATAGCCGCGGTAGCTCTCCAGTCCCGCGATGTATTCGTCCGCGGTCATGCCGTCGGGAGCTCCTATCGCTCCGGAGGAGATCATATCTCCGCTGCCGGCGTGAGCTCCACGGCAGAAGTAGGCGATATCGGGCTCGGACTTTATTATGCCGGTCACCGATATATCGTCGCGCTCGAAGTTCGGCGTCAGAGCAAGGGTGTTGTAGTTTTTCACGAAGCCCTGCCTCGTGCGGAGTATGAAGTCCGAAAAACACTCATACTGCGGGTTCTCGCGGTAATTCAGCTCGTACGCGGCGAGGGGCTGGAAGATGACGCGGGTATTGCGCAGGTATCTGACCGACACCATTTGCAGGGGCATCACCATATCGGGGAGCTCCGGCGTGGAATAGACGACAGCAAGGTATTTCCGGAACATCTGATATTCGGTCTCAGGTCGGAAGCTCTCCGGCACAGCGCTGCGGTATCTTCCGTCTATCATCTTGATGCCGCTCCAGGAGCCGTTGTGGTAGTTCACGCCTATATCGCCGCGCAGATACACGGGCACGTCGTTGCGCGAGAGGGTGACCTCCAGCACGGGACGGTCGCTGTTGCTCGGCGGAGCTATGCTTATGCTGCTGCCGGTGTCATTGTATCCGATATCGCTGAAATACCCGCGGTCGTCGGACGACCCGAAGGTCGAGCCAAGCAGCTGGCTTACAGCGTCGGCTGCGCTGTAGCTGAGCTCCTCCAGCGCGGCAAGTATATCCTGATATTTCAGACCCTTGCCCTCGGGTATCCGCGCGGCGCTGCCGAAAAACACCAGCGCCGCCATAACGGCGACCGCTATGCTGTTGCCGGCGTAGCCGTGAAAGCGCTCAGAGTCGCCGTGCAGCTTTCTGCCGAAGGTCAGGAAGCGCGTGCGCCGGTAGTAGGCGAGGTCGTTCCTGTGCTCCTTGAGCCGCGCCGAGGGCAGATGCCCCTGCACGAAGCCCAGCTCAAGCTCGAAGCTTGAGGTGGTTATGACAAGCCCGAACACGCACGCCGCAAACGCGAAGAACGACGGCACATACCCCGCCCTCTCCGCGGCAACGGCAGGCGAAAGCACCACAGTCGCCGCAATTACCGGCACCGACAGATGGAACCTTGTACGCACCGCCGCCGTGAACATTACGGCGCTCAGCAGTATCAGAATGAGCGAAACAACGATGAAGCCCTTGTGCATCTCGGCTGTCTCGCCGGGCAGCCCCGCCTTTATCTTCGCCGCGCTGTGTATAAAGCTGCGCGAGGTGTCGATAAGGCGGCTGTCGAGCTTCAGCATCATATAATCCCAGAAGTACCGGGCATAGTGCAGCACCCTTTCCCGGAACAGCCACACGGCTCCTCCGCCCGCCAGCAGCACTCCTCCGTACACGATGCCGGACGGCAGCACAGATGCCAGCGTGAACACCAGAGCCGACGCTCCCGCGGCTATGCCCGCAAGCGCCCACTTACTGCCGTCATAGTCGTACAGCTCGCAAAGCATGAGTATGAACGACGCGGACATCGCGCACAGCAAAACAAGCCTTACCGCCGGTGCGAGCACCGCGGCAGGCTCATCGTGCAATGATCGCAGTCTCCTGCTTTTGTCCCTGTCATTCGTTTTCTTCATTTTATCCTGTATCAGCGCAGAGTATTTCTGAGGGAGACGGCTACATCGTCCGGGTCTATCCGGTGCACCGACGCTCCGCGCACGGTCTCGGCAGCCGCCGTCAGCATAGGCGAGGGCTCGGGCTCGGTGGTGTAGACTCTTATCTCTCCCCCGCCGCTTCCGATCCTTTCTATAATGCCGGAGAACGCCTTTGCGCTTATCCCCGTGGTTATTATAAACACCGGCTCCGTGCCGGTCAGACGCTCGGCGGCCTTCGATATCATCGACTCGGCGCCCTTGCCTGCCTCAGTTATCGGCAGCACCGCGAAAATGGACACGAGCTGCTCATAATCCGCGGGCTTTTCGGCGGCGAGTATGTCTGTTTTCTTGTCGTTCGTGCGGTACACGTTGACGGCGGAGCGCCCGTCGGAGATTATCTTTCTCGTTATCGCCAGAGCAGCCTCCGCGCAGGCGTCCGCCACGCGCATATTCTCGTCCTCGTCCTCGGACACCGCGTGGATATCGGTGACGATGACGGCGCTGCTGCCAAGGTTCTGCTCCATTTCCTTGACCATGAGCTCGTCATGCTTCGCGGTGAGCTTCCAGTGAACGTGCTTCATCAGGTCGCCGTCGGCGTACTTGCGCACGGACACGAACGAGCTGCTGTCCATGAAGGAGATGTTCGTCAGGCTGCTCTCATAGTCGTCGGCGCACAGGGCGTTGGTCTCGTCCAGCATTATCCGCCTCGGCGTTACGGTGACGGAGCACATCGGCGTCCGCACGAGCCTGAAACGGAATATCCTCAGCAGGTCATAGATCACAGCCCGCTCCACGCCCAGCGAATACTCGCCGCGGTAGCGTATGCAGCCCCCGAACTCGAACTCGCTCTTCGAGAACGGAGCCGCGCTCAGCACGATATGTCTGTCCTGCGCTATCGTGCCGTCCTCCTCATGGAACACCCCCGTTATAAGTACGGGGGCGGCGGGTATTATGAATCTGTTGGTCAGCTTTATTGTGACGCTGAAATGCTGCATCTTGCCGACATAAGCCTCCGTCGGCACGAGCTCGACCTTCATCAGCAGCCCGGTCAGCACCAGCAGTATCAGCGAGACTATCGGCAGCACGGCGACGCTCACGAACAGCACGAATGTCAGCTTGCTCTCATAAGCGAGAGCGAACGCCGCGGAGCCTACCCATATAACCGCGTACAACAGTCTGTATTTTGCCATACGGCTTCAGCTTCCTCTCGTGAACGGCGGCTTTACCGCCTTTATTACGTCGCGAAGCATATCCATGGTGTCAACGTGCTTGACCTTAGCCTCCTGCGTAAGCCTTATCCTGTGGGGCAGGATATAGGGCGTCATTCTGAGCACGTCCTCCGGCACCACGTAGGCTCTGCCGTTGAGGAACGCGTAGCTCTGCGCCGCGCGCATGAGCGCCAGCGAAGCGCGCGGGCTCGCGCCGAGCTCGACGGCGGGGTGATTGCGCGTTCCGGCGACTATCTCCACGATATAGCGGTAGACGCTGGGCTCTATGTTGGTATCCCTGACCTCGTCACGGGCTGCAAGCACGTCCTCCTTGGTGCAGGCGGGTATCAGCATCTCAAGCGGGTCGTTCTTCTGTCTTGTGGCTATAATGCCCACCTCCTGCTCGACGGTGGGGTAGCCCATGGATATCTTCATCATGAAGCGGTCGAGCTGAGCCTCGGGCAGCGGGAACGTCCCGACATATCCGAGCTCGTTCTGCGTGGCTATGACCATGAACGGCACCGGCAGCCTGTGGGTTATGCCGTCAACGGTGACGTTCTGCTCCTCCATAGCCTCCAGAAGAGCCGACTGGGTCTTCGGGGTAGCTCTGTTTATCTCGTCCGCCAGCAATATATTTGTCATTACAAGGCCGCTGCGGTATTCAAAGTTGCCGGTCTCGCGGTTGAACATGGTAAAGCCCGTGATATCGGAAGCCGTTACATCGGGGGTGAACTGAGCCCTGCGGCTCACGAGTCCCGCCGAACGTCCGATAGCAGTCGCCAGGGTGGTCTTTCCCGTGCCCGGCACATCCTCGACCAGCACATGACCTCCCGACAGCAGCGCTATCAGCAGCATCGTGACCACATCACGCTTTCCGACTATTACCTTTTCGACCTCGTCCGCTATCTGCTGTATCTTCCTGTTGTGAACCATTTTATATCCTTTTCATTTACTCTTCTCTTACTCTGTCGCTCCGACAGTATTATACTTTAATATTATAACACTTCCGCGCGCCTAAATCAACCTTTTTTGCAAATTGTAATAAAATTGTAATATTTCCGGAAATGAAAATATCCCTCATTCCCGCCGGAATGAAGGATATTCGGGTCAGTCCTTCCTTACCGCCCTTGACAGCGGCTTGTAGACAAAGAACACGATCATAGAGTCAAGCAGGAACTTCACGAACGTGAACGGCGCGTTGAACCATATCAGCGCGTCCCACAGCGTGCCGACGCCGCCGTTGAGTTCCCTGTACATTCCGATTATCGCGTCTATCGGCAGGTGATAAGCCTCCTGATAGAACGGGTAGGTGATGAAGTAATTTATAAAGATGCTCACCACAGCGGTAATGAGCGAGCCGACCGCCATTGCCGCGGCTGCCATGCCCTTCGAGGGCTTTATCTTGTAGATAAGCCATGCCGGTACCACCATGACCGCGCCGAGCAGGAAGTTGCACAGCTCCCCGACTCCCGCGGACTGCGACACTGCTATGTGTATCACATTTTTCAGCAGGCACACCAGCACTCCCGACACCGGCGACACCAGAAACGCCGCGAGTATAGCCGGCAGATCCGAGAAGTCGAACTTCACGAACGGCGGAATGAACATCGGCACCGGAAATTCGAGGTATTGCAGCACCACCGCTATCGCCGTGAGTATCGCCGTTATCGTGATGAATTTCGTATTGCTTATGCTTTTTTTGTTTACTGTTCTGACTGTTTTTGCTGCTGTTGACATTTTTATGCTCCTTTCCGGAGAAATAAAAGAGCCCTTTTGCGCAAAGCAAAAGGGCGGTACAATATCCGTACGCTTTTTTGTTTCTCCCATCCGGACTATGACCGTCGGTACCGGAATTTCACCGGTTCGGCTCCCTCGCGGGAGTTCGCGGACTGTCCGAAGACCCGTTACGGGCTTCGCTGCCGCCGGTGGGGAATCTCACCCCGCCCCAAAACAATTATCGGTAAATTATTAAACTGTCAGTCCTCTTCGCTGTCGAGAGCGCTGAGGTCAAATTCGAGCTCCGCGCCGCAGTTCGGGCACTTGATCCCGCCGTCCGCGATAACATCGAAGTCCGCGGTTATCGTCTCGCCGCAGTCGGGACAGGTTATCTCGTAGAGCTCCTCGTCATCGTCGCCGTCATAGGTGCTCGTATCGTCGTCCTCGTCATAGACATAATCCTCAAGCTCGATGAGATCGTCCTCAACGTCCGAAACCACGTCGGTGAGATCCGCGAGGTCACTGTCGATGTCCTCGATATTGAGCGCTATATCACCGAGCACGTCGAGGATAGCCGCAAGGACCTTTCCCTCGTTCGTCGCGGTGTCCAGCTTCATACCCTCGGTAAGTCCCTTGATATAGGAGACCTTTTCGGCAATAGTCATGTTGTCCATAATATTACCTCCTTATAATGCTTTTCAATAACGCGTCACTTGTTGGCGCGCTCCATATATTCGCCTGTTCTCGTATCTATGCGGATAACGTCGCCGATGTCGATGAACAGCGGAACGCGTATCTCAGCGCCTGTTTCGAGAGTTGCGGGCTTTGTGGCGTTGGTAGCGGTATCGCCCTTGAAGCCGGGATCTGTCTGTGTTACCTCAAGCTCAACGAAGTTGGGGGGCTCTACGCCGAACACCTTGCCCTTGTAGGAGAGCACCTTGCAGACCATGTTCTCCTTTACGAACTTGAAGTTGTCGCCGACCTCGGAAGCGTTGATCGGAACGTCCTCGTAGGTCTCGCTGTCCATGAAGTGGTAGAGAGCGCCGTCGGAATAGGTATATTCCATATCCTTTCTCTCAACGAATGCTGTGGGGAACTTGGCTGTCGGGTTGTAGGACTTTTCGACCACCGCGCCTGTGATGACGTTCTTGGTCTTTGTTCTTACGAAAGCCGCGCCCTTGCCGGGCTTAACGTGCTGGAACTCAACGACCTGCATTACCTGGCCGTCTTCTTCAAAGGTCATTCCGTTTCTGAAATCGCCTGCTGTTATCATAGAAATTGTCCTCCTGATTTTTTTGCATAACTATCTTCTATATTATACTGTATTTTTACGGAAATTGCAATAGTTTTTTTGAAATTTCCTATATTTTTATAAGTGTTTTCTGCGCATTGGTCAGCAGTCTGAAGCCGTCGGCGGTGACGAGGACCATATCCTCGATGCGCACTCCGTACTTTCCGGGGATATAGACTCCCGGCTCGATCGTTATGACCATGCCCTCGTGCAGGGTATAGGGGCTCTTCGAGGAGACTGTCGGGGCCTCATGCACCTCAAGTCCCACGCCGTGCCCGAGCCCGTGCGTGAAGTATTCGTCATAGCCCCACGCGTCGAGGGTGCTGCGCGCCACGCTGTCCACGAGCTTTCCGGTGACGTCCGCGCGCACAGCCTTCATAGCGTCGGCGTTCGCGCTCCATACGGCGTTGTAGATCTCCTTCATGTGGTCGTCCGCCTCGTCGATGACGACTGTTCTCGTCATATCGGAATGATAGCCGTCGACCACGGCTCCGAAGTCGAGGGTCAGGAACTCGTGCTTCTGCAGGGGCTTATCCGTCGGCACCGAGTGCGGGCAGGCGGAATTGATCCCCGAAGCCGCTATGGTATCGAATGAAATGCCGTCCGCTCCGAGATCCATCATAAAGAAATCGAGGACGGAAGCGACCTGCTTTTCGGTCATTCCTACGCGAAGCTGCCCCAGGAGCTTCTGGAACGCGGCCTCGGCGATACGCTGGGCAGCCTCGATCTTCTGCACCTCCTCCTCGCTTTTGATGAGGCGCATCTTTTCGAGCGTGTTCGAGAGCCAGTCGGACTCGTCGATCTCCAGCGTCCCGAACAGCTTGCGGTAATCGTTGAGCTCGTTGACGGTCACCGACTTGCTTTCTATCGAAATGGTCTTGATGCCGTGATCCTCGATTATCGAGTAGAGCTGTCTGCGCGAGTCGGTGAGAAGTATCACGTCAACGCCCTTTGCCTCGCGCACGGCGTGCTCGTAGTATCTCGCGTCTATGAGAAAATAGCTTTTTTCCTTTGTTACGAACACCACTCCCGCCGAGGAACGAAAGCTTGTGGCGTACTGCCTCGAAACGGGACTTGTGAGCATAGCCGCGTGCGTATTGTCCTTAAGCGCGGCGGCTATTCGGTCTGTTCTTGTCATCGGTGCCGGTTCTCCTTTGTCAGTTTATAAGGGCTTCTATCGCAAGCCTGTATACTTTCTTTCCGAAGCCGCATATCACACCCGTGCATACTGCCGAGATCACAGATCTGTGCCGGAATTCCTCGCGCTTATGCACGTTGGAAAGATGCACCTCTACGCAGGGCAGCTCCACGGCGGCGATAGCGTCGCGTATGGCTATGCTGTAATGTGTGTAGGCTCCCGCGTTTATGACTATGCCGTCGGCTCTGTCTCTCGCGGAATGTATGATGTCGATAAGTCCGCCCTCGGAATTGGACTGGTAAAACTCCGCTTCCACCCCGGCGTCCGCGCAGAATTCCGCGAGCCCGGCGTTTATGCTTTCGAGGGTGTCGCTGCCGTATATTTCCGGCTCACGCTTTCCCAGCATATCGAGGTTGGGTCCGTTTATGACAAATATCCTCATATCATTTTCCTTTCGTCATTCTGTCCGGGTCGCGCCGGAACACAAGGCCCTCAGCCGCGCGCTTGATCTTAAAGAAGATGTTCTTCTCCGCATGGAACGGCTCGACGAGTATCGTCGGCATTCCGGCGAGGTTGCCTCCCATAACGTCGGTGAATATCTGATCTCCCACGACGGCGGTGCGGCTTTTGTCCGTGCCCATGTACTTTCTCGCCCTCGACAGCCCGATAGTCAGGGGCTTCGCCCCGTTGGCGACGAAGGGCAGTCCGAGCTTCCGCGCAAGGGGCGCGACGCGGCGGTTGGTGTTGTTCGAGACCACCACCATAGGCACGTTCTCCCCGCGCATTCTGTCGAGCCACTCGGGTATTCCCTCCTCGGCGGCGGGGTCTCCGTGCATCGAGAGGGTATTGTCCAGGTCGAGGATAAGCGCGTCTATACCGTGCTCGTCAAGGAATTCCCTGTCTATGCAGAGCACGTTTTTTATCCAGTATTTCGGTTTAAAAAGCGGCATAACTTATCTCTGTATTCATATCATACAACAAATTAAGCGGTCTGCGCGAGACCGCTTAAATCCTGTGTAACAGCATTACTTGAACTTACGCTTGCGTGCAGCTTCTGACTTTTTCTTACGCTTTACAGAAGGCTTTTCGTAATGTTCCCTTTTACGAACCTCAGCAAGCACGCCGTCTCTTGCGCACGAACGCTTGAAACGCTTAAGAGCGGTATCCAGCGACTCGTTTTTGCCAAGACGTATCTCTGCCATTCCTGTTTCCCTCCCTTTGCCTTAGCGGCACAGGATAAAATATCAAAACTTTTCGTAATGATCGTATTTACGGGTCTGACTTAAACCCACAAGTCATTATACATTATATAACAAAATTTGTCAAGTATAATTTATCCCTAAACTCACATTTTCGGCATATCAAACAAAAACCAACATATTTTTTCGGCGCCGCGGGTCTTTTATAGGGGGATTTCCGCCCGATCTGTTGTGAAAATCTACAATTCAGCCTGCAAGGAACCCGCTCACATCTATCTCCTCGCCGTCCGCCCAGAGCTTTTCTAGTCCGTAGAACTCACGGGTCTCGTTGAGGAAAACGTGCACCACCACGTCGATGTAGTCGAGCGTTATCCAGTTCGTGCCCTGCTGATTTATCGAGCACTTGGGCTGTACGCCCTCTTCGCCCATGCGAAACTCCACCTCGTCCGCGAGAGCCTTGACCTGCGTGGAGCTGGTGCCCTCGGCTATCACGAAGTAGTTCGCAAGCACCGTTATGTCGCCTATGCGTATGACGCGGATATTCCCCGCCTTCTTCGAGTCGAGAACCCTTACCGCAGTCTTTACTTCTTCGATATCTGTCATATCAGTCGCCTTTCTTCTTCCGCTTGTCCATATAGTAGTTGAATGCCTCCACCGTGCAGACGGGTATCTTCCTGTCGTCGGCGCTGAGGCTGCCTATCGACCATTTCAGAGCGCGGTACATTCCGTCGTCCAGATCCCTCATCGCCCACGCGCGGTACTTCTCCACGTCCGGGAAGTCCCTCTCCGCAGAGACAAGATCCCCGAGGTACACGATCTTCTCCAGCTTCGTCATAGCCGCGTGCGCAACCGTATGGTAGCGTATCGCGCCGCAGATATCCGCGTCCTCTATCCCCAGCTCGTGCCGCACATAATACGCTGCCGCTATGCCGTGCCATGTGCTCTTCGAGGCGAGCTCCGCGGGGTCGACATAGTACCCGCTCGCAAGCATCTCGCGCTTCTGGGTCTCAGCGTCGGCTTCCTTGCGGCAGTCATGCAGTATCCCCGCTATGTACGCCTTTTCGGTGTCCCCGCCGAATATCTCCGCGAGCCGCACGCACATATCCGCCACATTGCAGCTGTGTATGAAGCGCTTCTTGCCCATCATGCCCTTTATCAGAGCCTTGTAGTCCTCAGCCACGGTACAGCCCCTCCGTTCCGATGTAAACCGCCGCAGCCGGAGGCACAAGCGCCGAGATATCCTCGCCCGCAGCCGCCATCGCGCGTATCTCATGCGAGGAAACGTCCGGGATATCGAGATTGAGCACCCTTATCCTGCCGAGCTCGTTGGCGTACTCCTGCATATCGGTGTAGCTTATACCGCCCCGCGTCACCGCAGTGACGTGACACTCCTTAAGTATCGCCTCATACCGGTACCACTTCTCTATCGTGAAGAGCTGGTCGCCGCCGATGATGAAGTAAAACTCCGTTTTCTGCGGGTATATCTCCTTAAGCGCACGGAGCGTGTTTATCGTGTAGCTCGTGCCGCCGAGCTTCTTCTCGATGTCGGACACGGCGAAGCCCTCCATGCCCTCAAACGCGAGCCTCGTCATCTCGAACCTGTCCTTGTACGGCGAGGCCTTGTCCGCCTTGAACGGGGACCTGTAAGCGGGTATCACCAGCACCTCGGAAAGCTTAAGCTCACTCTTTGCCTGCTGTGCCAGCGAAATGTGCCCGATGTGCGGCGGGTCGAAGGTCCCGCCCAGAATACCGATCTTACTCATCGACGAACACTACTCTCTTTTCGGGGTCACGGTTCTGCCTGTATATCACGAACTTCGTGCCTATCACCTGTATCGGCTCGGCGTTCAGCCTTTCGCAAAGCTCGCCGCACACCTCGCGCGGGGTAAGCTCGCAGGTCTCGTGCACCTTGCCCTTTATCAGCTCGCGGGCTGACAGCGCCTCGTCCGCCTGCTTCATCACCTCGTCGGTAACTCCGTTCTTCCCGACGAGCAGTATAGTCTCATAGCCGTTGGCTATGCCTCGGAGCTTCGCTCTCTGTTTTCCTGTCATATATTCTCCCTTACAGCTTTATGAACTTCCCTTTTTCCTGGAGCTCTTCGTCCTCGCCGCTGTCCTCGCCGCTGTCCTCGTCCTCGTCGGAAAAGTCGTCCTCTTCTTCGTCCTCGTCGTCCTTGTCCGCGTTGATACGGTTGTTGCTGGCGATCTTGTAGGTCACCTTCTTGCGCGGAGACAGGAACATACCGAGAACTATGCCTCCGAGAAGAGCCACCGCTATCTCAAGCGTGAACGTCTTTCTGCTGATCGTGATCATTTCCTCCGCCGCCTGAGCTACCGCCGAGGCTGTTTCCTTTACCTTCCTGTCGATCACTGCCACTGCCATCTTGTTCATATTATTTTCCTCCCTTTTCTCCGGATAATATATCCGTGATCTGCTTTAACGCGGACGCGCGGTGACTGATGCGGTTCTTTTCCTCCGCAGGCAGCATCGCGACGCTGGTATCATCGTCCACCATGAATATCGGGTCGTAGCCGAAGCCGTTCCCGCCCATGGGCTCCTCGCCTATGAAGCCCTCCATGATCCCGCGCACGCTGTACTCCGTATCGTCGTCGAGAATACAGTACATAGCGCAGACGAACCTCGCCGTGCGCATACTGCGGTCAACGCCGTCAAGCTCGTCGAGTATCTTCCTGATACGCTGTTCGTCAGTGGCGTTCTCGCCGGCGTAGCGCGCCGAGTATATGCCGGGGGCTCCGTCCAGGAAATCGACCTCCAGGCCGCTGTCGTCGGCTAACACCGGACAATGACATATATCATACACCGCCTTGGCTTTCAGGTGCGCGTTCTCCTCAAAGGTATCGCCGTCCTCGACGACCTCTGTCTCTATGCCCGCGTCCTTAAGCGATACGGGCTCATAGCCGAGCGGTTCGAGCATCTGCTTTATTTCACGCACCTTGCCCTGATTATTGGTCGCAATTATAAGTTTCATTCTTCTTCGTTATCCTCTTCGTCGTTCTCGTCGTCTTCGTTCTTATTCATTCCGTCGTCGGCGAACAGTATTTCCGCGTAGTCCTCGGGAATGAAGTTCTGGAGATCGTCTATCTTCTCGCCCACGCCGACCAGCTTCACGGGTATCTGCAGCTCGTCCTTTATCGGCAGGATTATGCCGCCCTTCGCTGTGCCGTCGAGCTTGGTGAGCACGATGCCGGTTATGTCGCAGACCTCCTTGAACAGCCGCGCCTGATTGACGGCGTTCTGTCCGGTGGTGGCGTCGAGCACCAGCAGCGTTTCAAGCGAGCTTTCGGGGAGCTGCTGATTTATTATGCGCGATATCTTGCGAAGCTCCTCCATAAGGTTCTTCTTATTGTGCAGTCTGCCCGCTGTATCGACTATCAGCACGTCGGCGTTTCTCGCCTTCGCGGCGGCGCAGGCGTCGTACACGACGGAGGCCGGGTCGCTGCCCTCGGCGCGCTTGATGATATCCACGCCCGCACGTTCCGTCCAGACGTTGAGCTGCTCGATAGCCGCCGCGCGGAATGTATCCGCAGCCGCAACCAGCACCTTTTTGCCGTCGTTTTTCAGATTCCGGGCGAGCTTTCCTATCGTCGTTGTCTTGCCCGCTCCGTTAACGCCTATGACGAGTATCACCGAGGGCTTTGTATCCAGCGCCAGCGAGTTGTCGCCGCGCAGCATATCCGCGATTATGCCTTTCAGCAGACCCTTTACCGCGTTTGTCTCGGTGGTGCCGGTGCGCTTGACCTCGGCGCGGAGCCTGTCGCAGATATTCTCCGCCGTAACTGCCCCGATATCGGACAGTATCAGCGTTTCCTCCAGCTCCTCAAAAAAATCCTCGTCTATCTTCGTGAATGAATTCACGAGCAGGTTGACTTTCGCGACAAAGCTGTCCTTTGTCTTTTTGAGTCCTTCTTTCAGTTTACTGAAAAATCCCAATCGGTTATCCTCCCTATAATTCTCTGATCATATTCAGAAGCGGCACATAGCCGTCTTCGATCATGCGCTCTCCGGTGAGCACGAACCCGTGCCTTTCGTAGAACGCCATGCCGCGCTTGTTGTATTCCAGCACCCAGAGATGTGAAGCCCGTTTCTCGTTCACCGCGAACTCCAGAAGCGCTGCTCCGATGCCCGCGCTCTGGAACTGCGGCTCGACGTACAGCTTTTCGACCTCGCTGCCGTTTATTCTTATTATACCTTTTATCACGCCGTTATCGTCATACACGAACGTGTTCCCGAGCTCCTGCGAGCCCTCGGAGTACTCCGCCGACATATCCGCCACGTTCAGCTCCCGGAAGAAGAAATCTTCGTTATGGAAGAACGGGAAGAAATTCGTGCGGTAGTTGGTGATTATTATTTCCGAGATGCGCGAGGCGTCCGCAGGGACCGCCTGTCTTATATTTCCCATATCATTCTCCGTGCCGTCAGTCGAGCTCAAGCTCCATTTCGTCGATAAGCTCCTGATGAATGAGCCTCGACACGCCCTTTTCCTGCATGAACACTCCGTAGAGCACATCGCAGCCCTCTATCGTGCCGCGCCTGTGGGTGATTATCATGAGCTGCGTGCTCGCGCAGAAGCGTTTCAGGTACGTCACATACTTGACCACGTTTATCTCGTCGAGAGCCGCGTCGACCTCGTCGAGCATACAGAACGGCGTCGGGCGGTGCAGCAGTATCGCGAAATATATCGTTATCGCGACCATGGTCTGCTCGCCGCCGGACAGCGAGATAAGGTTCTTTATCAGCTTGCCCGGAGGTGCGGCGAATATCTCTATGCCGCTCTCCAGCACATTGTCCGGATCCATGAGCTCAAGGTGAGCCTCGCCGCCTCCGAACACCTCGACGAATATCTTGCTGAACTTCTCGTTTATGTCGTTGAAGCTCTGCAAAAACTGCGACTTGATGTCCGCAGTCAGCTTCGCGATCAGCTTTTCGAGCTCGTTCTTCGACTTCTCCACATCGGAGAGCTGCTGCGAGAGAGCGTCGTACTGCTGTTTTACTTCCTCATACTCGTCTATCGCCGCGAAGTTCACGTCGCCCAGAGCTTTGAGCTGTCTGCCGAGCTCCTGGAGCTCCCTGCGCGCCTCGGACAGGTCGCCCTCCAGCGGCTGAGCCTGCGCCTGAGCCTCGCTGAACGTCATCTGGTGCTTATCCCACAGCGTCAGTATCAGCTTTTCCTTTTCCTTCTCGGCGTTGCTCCTGCGCTCGGTCGCCGCCGCGAGAGCGTTGGAGAATTTCAGTCTGTCCTCGTTCTTCTCGCGGATCTCCTTCGCTATGGCGTTCATGCGCATCTCGCAGGAATTCTCCTGCCCGATCGCCGCGTCTATCGCCTGCTTCGTGTCGCCGAAGCGCTCGTTCGCCTTCTCTATATTTCTCTTTTCCGTCTCGATCTCCCCGCGCAGACGCTCGGTATCGGCTCTGATCTCTTCGATCTCGCGGTCGAAGCGCTCACCGCTGCCCGCCGCGGCAGCCTTCGCGTTCTCCGCGTCGGCACGCTGCGCGTCGAGGTTCTCCGCGTCCTTTTCGGCGGTCAGCTTCGCCAGATTAAGCTCCGATATCCTGTCCGATATCCCGGCGCGGGCTGCGGCCGCACGTTCGAGCTTCTCGCCTGCGGCTTTGAGCTTTTCCTCGTTTCCGGCTATGCGGTCCTTAAGATCTTTCTCCTCCGCCTCGCAGCGTCGGATCAGCGCGTCCTGCTCCTCAGCCTGCTTTTTGCTGCGGGCAATGGCGGTCTCCGCTTCCTCCTGCTGCTGTTCGGACTGCGCGATGAGATCCTTCACGCCGTTTATCTCGGCGGTGACGCGCGCCTCGTCCTGTCTGAGCTCGTTCACGCGCTCGGTAAAGCCCTCTATCTCTATCGACATCTTGCCGACCTCTGCGGAAAGCGTCTGGTAGTCAGCCTGTGAGACCTTTATCTTCTCCGAGAGCTTCGCTATATCCTTTTCGAGAGTCTCTATCTCCTGCTTACGGGTGATTATGCCCGCGTTCTTGTTATCCGCGGAGCCTCCGGTCAGCGAGCCTCCCGCGTTTATTATCTGTCCGTCCAGCGATACTATCCTGAACCTGTACCCGTACTTTCTGGCTATGCGGTTCGCGGAGTTCAGGTCGTCCGCCACTGCTGTCCTGCCCAGAAGCGACCGTACGACGGCGCGGTACTTCTCGTCGCAGCCTATCAGCTCCGACGCAATGCCCTCAAAGCCGTCCTCCTCCGTTATCCCGGGCTGGTCTATCGTGCTGCCCTTTATCGTGTTCAGCGGATAGAAGGTCGCGCGTCCTCCGCCCGTCTCCTTGAGGAAGTTTATGCAGCGCTTCGCGGTCTCGTCGCTGTCGACTATGATGTTCTGCATCGCGTTGCCGAGTGCGGTCTCGACAGCCTGAGCGTACTTCCTGTCCACGGATATCACGTCCGCGACTGTGCCGTGCACGCCTCCGAGCCTGCCGGCGCGCGACGCGTTCACAACCGCCTTTACGCTGGCGAAATAGCCCGTCATCTTCTTCTCGACATCGGACAGCAGCTCGAACTGCTGTCTCTTGCGGTCAAAGCTCTGCCTCAGCTGCTCGTATGCCGTGCGGCTCTCGGTGAGCTTCGAGTTCTTGTTCTCGTACAGCCTGTTGTAGCCGCTCAGCTTATTTTCCAGCTCCGACTTTTCCTCGGTCAGGCTGTCAAGGCGCTCCTTGAGTCTCCTGCGGCGCGCTCTTGAAGCCTCGGCTTCCTGCTCGCGCTCGTCAATGCGCTTTGTGTCCGCCTCTATGCGCTCCGCGAGCTCCTGCCTCGCTTTGCGCGCCTGCTGGAGCGTTATCGTCGCCTCGGTGAGGCTCGCGTACATGGCGCTGGTCTGCGTATCGAGAGCCCGGTGCTCGTCGTCGAGCTCCTTGTCGCCGGCTTCGGCGGTTTCAAGGCTCGTGCGCAGCTTTTCGATCTCCGCGCCGATATTTGAAGCCTCGCGGCGCTTCGCGGCAGCCGCCTTTTCGAGCCCCGCTATGCGCGCGGTGAGCTCCTCGGTGCTCTTTCCCGCTTCCTTTTTACGCTTTTCTATCTCGGCTGTTTTCTCGCCGTTATGCTTTATCTCGCTTTCCAGCAGAGCGATGTTCTTATCCGCCTCGGCGACCGCGTCTCTCGCCGACGCCGAGCTTCTGCGCAGCTCCTCGACCTGTGCCGCGTACTGCGACTTTTTCAGCGCGAGAGCCTCGCTCTCCTCGTCAAGCTCCCGGAGCTCGCGGTCAAAGTGCTCGCACTGACCCTGGTTTTCGAGTATCGTGTTCTCGATGACCGTCATATCCTTGCTGATACGTCCGATCTCCGCCGTGGTGACGGATATCTCCACGATATTCTCGCGCTCCTTCAGCTTTGTTGCCTTCATCGCCTTCTCGGACTGCCGTTTCAGCACGGGAACGCGCTCGCCGAGCTGCTCCTCGGTGTTCTTAAGCAGCTGGTAGTTCGCGTCGGCTCGCTGGAGCTCACGCTCCGCCTCGGCCTTGCGGTGCAGGAATTTCGATACTCCCGCCGCCTCCTCGAATATCTCGCGGCGCTGCGAGCCCTTGGCGTTGACGATCTCCGCGACTCTGCCCTGCCCGATTATCGAGTAGCCCTCGCGCCCGAGACCGGTTCCCATGAGAAGCTCCTGAATATCCTTCAGGCGCACCTTATCGCCGTTTATCAGGTATTCGCTGTCGCCGGTGCGGTAGAGCTTACGGGTTATGACGATCTCGTCGGTGTCGCGCCCCAGAGCCCTGTCCGTATTGTCAATGGTCAGCGAGACTTTTGCGAAGCCCATCTGCTTGCGGGACACGGTGCCGTGGAAGATGACGTCCTCCATTTTGTCGCCGCGCAGGGTCTTTGCTCCCTGCTCGCCCATTACCCACCGCAGAGCGTCGCTTATATTGCTCTTGCCGTTGCCGTTGCTGCCGACCACGGCGGTCATTTTCGTGTCGAAATTCAGGACGGTCTTGTCCGCGAAGGACTTGAAGCCCTGTATCTCAAGTGTCTTGAAGTGCATATATCCTTAGTCTTGTTCCTTTTTCGCTTTTTATCTCAAAGGTGTATCCGAGCTCCCCGAGCCTTCTTCTGTTCTCTTTTCTCTGCCCGGAGACCCTGCTTATGTTAGCCGGGTCGGTGTACACGATGAAACGCGTCCCGCCGAGCCTCTTCATCTCCGCGAGCATATCCCCGTAAAAGATCCTGCTCTCGGCTATCTCACGGAGCGCCGGGTGATACACTCCGCCCAGCATCTTCGCCTCGACCTCCGCGCTTGCGTGCAGCCCCAGCCTTATCACCGGGATCCCCGCCGCTCCGAACATACGCAGCAGCCGCGCGCAGATATCTATGGTCTCATCAAACGTGAACGTCCTGTATTCTCCCGCCTTGTACAGCTCCCCGAGCCGCGTGCCGTCGAGTATCACCGTCGGGTACACGCGCACGGTGTCCGCTTTCATCGCTATGAAGCGCTCCGCCGTCTCGTAGCAGTATCCGGGCTTGTCGCCGTACAGCCCGGTCATCATCTGGAGCCCGAGCGAGAATCCGCGCTCACGTATCATCGCCGCGGCGCGCTCCACGTCCTCCGGAGAGTGTCCGCGCTCGTTCAGCCGCAGGACCTCCGCGTTCATGCTCTGCGCTCCCAGCTCCACCGCGGTCATGCCGTACTCCTCAAGTATACCGAGTATCCGGTCGTCGATGAAATCCGGGCGGGTCGAGCAGCGTATGCCGGTGTAGACGTCCGGATATCTCCGTACGGCGTCCCGCGCCGCAGTCAGCAGCGAACGCATATACTCTTCTCCGATCCCCGTGAAGCTCCCGCCGAAGAACGCTATCTCCGCGCGGGTCTCCGTATCACGCAGGTGCGGAGCCTGTCCGGCCAGCAGAGCCGCGACATCCTCAGCGGACGGCGGAGCCTGAGCGCCGCTTATCGAGCGCTGGTCGCAGAACGTGCAGCGGTGCGGGCAGCCGTAGTGCGGCACGAACACCGATATGTTAGTCTGTTTCATATCCCATGAGCGACAGGGCTTCCTTGGCGGCGGCCTGCTCAGCCTCCTTCTTGCTCAGCCCCGAGCCCTCGCCTATCGACTGGCCGTTGAGCAGCACCCGCGCCGTGAACGTGCGGCAGTGCGCCGCGCCGGTCTCGTCGGTAATGACGTATTCTATGTGCTCCTCGGGGTTGCGCTGGATGACCTCCTGTAAACTGGTCTTGTAGTCCCCGATTATGAGCTTGTCGCTCTTTATCTGCTCTATGGGAGGCATGAACCGCAGCACGAACTCCGACGCGGCTTCAAGACCGCCGTCGAGATATATCGCCGCGATCACGGCCTCGAAAGCGTCCGCGAGGATAGACTTCCTCCCGCGGCCTCCGGTGCTTTCCTCGCCCTTGCCGAGCTTTATGAATCTGCCGAGCCCTATGCGCTTGGCGAACTTGAACAGCGTGTCCTCACAGACCAGCTTCGCGCGGATCTTCGTCAGCCTGCCCTCCGGCACGTCCAGGGACTCGAAGAGGTACTTCGATACCACTACCGACAGCACGCTGTCCCCGAGGAACTCCATGCGCTCGTTGCTGCCGTGCTTGCCGTTGACATACGAAGAGTGGGTCAGGGCGCGCTCGGGATAGACCCGGTTCGCGAAGGTATAGCCTATGGCTTTCTCAAACTCATTCATCTGCAGCCTCTTTCGTCTTTTCACCGACCGCCGCCAGCGCCGCCGCTATCTGAGCGTTAACGTCCTTCTCGGCGAACTCCTTTGCCTGACGTATCGCGTTCTTGAAGGCGAGAGCGTCGCTGCTGCCGTGAGCCTTGAACACGGGCTTCGCCGAGCCGAGCAGCGGTGAGCCGCCTACCTCGCGGTAGTCCATCTGCTTCGATATCTTCTTTATTCCCTTCATGGCGAACAGAGCTCCGATCTTCGCGAAGCCGCCGCCGAATATGTCTTCCTTCAGAGCCTTCTTCATGAACTTGCCCATGCCCTCGACAGCTTTCAGGTAGATGTTCCCCGTGAAGCCGTCGGTCACGATCACGTCCACGGCTCCGAGGGGCACGTCTCTGCCCTCCACGTTGCCGACGAAGTTGAGGCCCGATCTTTTCAGGAGCTCATAAGCCCCATGCTCAAGCTCGCGGCCCTTTTCCTCCTCCGCGCCGATGTTCAGAAGTCCCACGCGCGGGCTCTTCACGCCCATTATGCGCTCCATGTAGACCGAGCCCATGACCGCGAACTGGAGAAGCATCTCCGGGCGGCATTCGGCGTTGGCACCGCCGTCCAGCAGCAGGTAGAGCCCCTCGGTGCTCGGCATTATCGGTACGAGCGCCGGGCGCTTGACGCCCTTCAATCTGCCCGTGACCACGGTACCGCCGACTACGATAGCCGCGGTGCTGCCTGCGCTGACGAAAGCGTCAGCCGCGCCCTCGTTCACGAGAGCAAAAGCCTTTCCCATGGAGCAGCCGGCCTTCGGCTTGCCCTTGCGTATGTCCATGGGGTCGTCCTCTATCCGTATCACGCCCTCGGCGTGCTCTGTGCTTATGCCTGTCCTGTCGATACCCAGAGCGGCGATGCGTTCGTTTATCTTCGCCTCGTCGCCTGTCAGCACGACCTCGACACCGTATTCCTTTATCGCTTCGGCTGCGCCCTTTATAACCTCATCGGGCGCGTTGTCTCCGCCGAAAGCGTCGACCGCTATCCTCATCATATCCTCCCGATCATATCCTTATAGTCGTCTATGCCGCGCTTTGCGAGCGCCGCGTAGCGTTCCTGCTTGTTCTTTATGTGCGTCACGGGCTCCGGCAGCAGTCCCATATTCGCGCCCATTGGCTGAAAATCGGCGTTCGGCGTGCTGACGTGCAGCGCCAGAGCCCCCGTCATCGAGGTACGCGGCAGAGGCAGAGCCTCCTGCCCGTTCAGCGCCCGCACTATGTTTATGCCGGCTATTATGCCGCTTGCGGCGCTCTCCGTGTAGCCCTCCACGCCGGTCATCTGACCCGCGAAATATATGTTTTCGCTGCCTTTGAGCCGGAATCCCCCGTCCAGCAGCACCGGCGAGTTCAGGAACGTGTTTCTGTGCATAACGCCGTACCGCACGAACTCGGCGTTTTCAAGTCCGGGTATCATGCCGAACACGCGCTTCTGCTCGCCGAATTTAAGGTTCGTCTGAAAGCCCACGATGTTGTACATCGTGCCGTCCGCGTTCTCCTTGCGGAGCTGCACCGCGGCGTAAGGCCGTCTGCCCGTGCGCGGGTCGGTGAGACCCACGGGCTTCATGCAGCCGTAGCGCACGCTGTCTATGCCGCGCTTTGCGAGCACCTCGACGGGCATACATCCCTCGTAGACCGTCAGATCCTCGAATTCGTGCAGAGGCGCGGTCTCAGCATTCACCAGAGCCTCATAGAACGCCTCATATTCTTCCTTTGCGAACGGGCAGTTCAGGTAATCCGCGCCGCCCTTATCGTAGCGCGAAGCGAAGAACGCCTTATCCGTGTCTATGCTCTCCGCCGTGACTATCGGAGCAGCCGCGTCGTAGAAGCTCAGAGCCTTCCCGAGCCGTCCGTATATCTCCGCCGCGAGAGCGTCGGAGGTCAGCGGACCCGTTGCAATGACGGTGTCGCGCTCCGGGAACTCCGTTACCTCGCGCTCCTCTATGGTGATGCGCGGGTGCGAGCGGAGCTTCGCGGTCACATAATCCGAGAAGTCCCTGCGGTCTACGGCGAGGGCTCCCCCCGCCCCGACCGCCGTCGCGGCGGCAGCCTCCATGGTCAGCGAGCCCAGCAGCCTCATCTCTTCCTTGAGCATACCCGCCGCGCTGTCAACGCGGGCGGCTTTGAGGGAATTGCTGCATACCAGCTCCGCAAAGCCGCTGTATCTGTGAGCGGGAGACATCTTCGCGGGCTTCATCTCGACGAGCGTGACATCGGCGCCGCGGTTCGCCGCAGCCCATGCCGCCTCGCTCCCCGCGAGCCCCGCTCCTATAACGGTGATCCTCATTCCTTTTCGCCGCTGTCGGCCTCATAGCCGCAGCCTTCCTTCGCGCAGTAGACCTTGCCCTTTCTGCCGGACTTCTTGAACATGGTCGCGCCGCACTTGGGACATTTGTCCGGCACAGGCGTATCCCACGTCATATAGCCGCAGTTCTGGTAGTCCTCGCAGCCGAAGAACGGCTTGCCTTTCTTGCTCTTGCGGGCGAGCATACGCTTGCCGCACTTTGGGCAGCTGCCGCCGGTCTCGGTCACTATCTTGCGTGTATTCGTGCACTCCGGGAAGCCCTCGCAGCCGAGGAATTTCCCGTAGGGTCCTATCTTTATCACCATGCGACGGCCGCATTTCTCGCAGATTATATCGGTGGGCTCGTTCGGCACCTTTACGCGCTTGCCCTCCATATCGTGCTCCGCCTTTTCGAGAGTCACGGCAAAGTCGCCGTAGAAGTCCTTCAGGACTTCGTACCACTGCTCCTTGCCCTCCTCCACCTTATCGAGGTCTCCCTCCATCTGCGCGGTGAACTTGGTATCGACTATATTCTCGAAATGCTCCTTAAGCAGCTCCGTGATGACGTCGCCGAGAGGTGTGGGTTTCAGCTGCTTCTGCTCGCGCTCGACATAGTGGCGGTCGAGTATGGTAGTGATCGTCGGCGCGTAGGTGGACGGACGTCCGATGCCGTTCTCCTCCAGCGCCTTGATGAGCGTAGCCTCGGTGTAGCGCGGAGGCGGCTGCGTGAAGTGCTGGTTCCCCAGCAGCGACATCACGGTAAGCTTCTCGTCCTTTGTCAGCTTCGGTATAGCGCCTCCCTCTTCGTCGGCGCTGTCAGAGGCTTCCTCGTAAAGCTTCGTGAAGCCGTCGAACTTGACGGTGAAGCCCGTTGTCTTGAACAGGCAGTTCCCCGCCGCTATATCTATCACAGCCGAGTCAAGAAGAGCGTTCTCCATCTGGCTCGCCATGAATCTCTCCCAGATAAGCTTGTAGAGCTTGTACTGGTCGGAGGTGAGGCTGGACTTCACCTCGTCGGGCAGTATGTCTATCGTCGAGGGGCGTATCGCCTCATGCGCGTCCTGCGAATTGCTGCGGGACTTGTAGATGCGCGGCTTCGCGGGGAGGTATTCCTCGCCGAAGCGCTGCTTTATCATCTCGGCTGCCGCTCTCTGCGCTTCCTCGGAAACGCGCAGGCTGTCCGTTCTCATATAGGTTATCAGACCCACGGCTCCGCGTCCCTCGATCTCAACGCCCTCATAGAGCTCCTGAGCCGCCTTCATCGTTCTTCTCGCGTTGAACGAGAGTCTGCGGGAAGCCTCCTGCTGGAGGGTCGAGGTCGTGAACGGAGGCGCGGGCTGCTTCTTGCGCACCGATTTCTTTACGGCGGACACTATGAAGTCCTTGTCCTTAAGGTACGCGAGCACCTTGTCGGCTTCCTCCTTCGTTTTCAGCTCCGCCTTCTTGCCGTCTATCTCCGCCAGCCTTGACGGGAACTGCTTCTTCGACGCGGTGCCGTGGAGCTTCGCGTCCACAGTCCAGTATTCCTGGCTCTCGAACGCCTTGATCTCGTTCTCGCGGTCGACTATCAGCCGCACAGCCACGGACTGAACGCGTCCCGCCGATAGGCCCCTGCGCACCTTCTTCCAGAGGAACGGGCTCAGCTTATAGCCCACGATGCGGTCGAGTATGCGCCTTGCCTGCTGTGCGTTGACAAGATCCATATCTATGCTTCTCGGCGCGGACATACCGTTCTGTATGCCCGTTTTCGTTATCTCGCTGAACGTCACTCTGATAGGCTTGCTGCCGTCGAGCTTGAGAACATGGGCAAGATGCCACGATATCGCTTCACCCTCGCGGTCCGGGTCGGTCGCGAGATAAACTGTGCCGGACTTCGCGGCCTGAGCCTTGAGCTCCTTTATCAGCGCCGATTTCTCGCGCTTGTTCTCGTACTGCGGCTCAAAGTTGTTCTCGATATCCACGCCGAGCTTCGACTTCGGCAGGTCGCGGATATGACCCACGGACGCCACCACGTCGAAATCCTTGCCGAGATATTTTTTGATCGTTTTCGCCTTTGCCGGCGACTCAACAATTACTAAATCGGACAATTTAAAGACCTATCCTTTCATTTCCTTCTCATCTCATTGCAGAATATCGCCGCCGCTATCGCCGCGTTGAGTGATTCCGCGTTCCTTATCGGTATATATATATCCTCGTCCGCGGAATTTATTACCTCCGCTGAAACGCCGCTGCCCTCGTTGCCGATAACTACGGCGCATTTCCCCGAAAGCACGGCTTCGTCTATGCTACGGGCTTTTTCGTTCAGCACGGCGGCGTACACCCTGTAGCCGTCCGCCTGCAGCCCCGCGATGAAGCAGGGAAGCGGAGCGACCGTGACGGGCAGCCTGAACAGGCTCCCCATAGCGCCGCGCACGACCTTCGGCGACCATATATCCGCGCAGTCCGGCGAGAGCACGACTCCGCCCATGCCGAGAGCCTCGGCCGTGCGTATCACCGTGCCGACGTTGCCGGCGTCCTGAAGCCCGTCGAGCAGTATCAGTCCGTCCCCCGCGGGAACGAACTCCCGCCGCGGGATCTCCGCGGTAACGAACACGCCCTGCGGGGACTTCGTATCGGCTATATAGTCTCCGAGCTCGTCGGTGATCGTTATATGCTCCAGCCGTTCTCCGAGCTCCGGGTATCTGCGCTCAGCCGTTTCCGTCATGAACGCCGCCGCAAGCCTCAGCCCAGCGCTCAGGGCTTCCTCGCAGAGCCGCACGCCCTCGATGTTGAACCTGCCCTCGCGCTCACGGCATTTCCGGTCGCGGTCAAGCTCGCGGTAGGCGGCGAGCGCCTGATTTTTTCTTGATGTTATAAGCATTGACATTGATCGTTTTATGTGCTAAAATTAACGTATATTCTGAAATTTGAGGGTGATCGGATGTTTTCGGAACTTTCCCTTATAGCCGCCGAAGCGGGGCTTTCGTACTCCGACGGGGACAATGCCCTGTGCGGGAAGAAGCGCGGCTTCGGCGTGACCGTCTCCGACAGGGACGGACGCTACATCGTCGATATATTCTGCGAAGAGCCCGGCGCCCGGAAAGTGGACATCGTCTCTCTTATAAACAGTCTCGGTGAAGGCTTACCCAAAAATACGCTCCTGTCGCAGTCCCTCGGACATGAGACCGTTACCGTCGTACTCGGCGGGTACAGTCTTTTGCAGGAGAATGCCGTTTATCTTATAGAATTCTTGGATAAGCTTACCGACGGGCTGTCGGCGCTCGGTATCGCAGGAAAGCCGTACCGCTTCTTCGCAGAGGATACTCCTCCCGAAGCGAAGCCGGCGGCGGATGTAAAGCGCGTGAAGCTCGGCTTCGACCTGCGCAGCGTGCTCGGCATCGCGGGCGCCGTTGTCGGCGCGGCGGCGATGGTCGTCATCGCGGTGCTGCTCGTCAACGTCAAGGCTGAGACCGACGCGTTCGGGCTTTCGACGGAGATCTCGGCATATATCCTTTCCGGTCTCACCGCGGCAGTCGTTTTCGCGGATTATCGGTTCCTCGCGCGCAAGCTGGACGCGTGCGGCGTGATGATATGTCCGGTGCTGACCCTGGCGGCGGTGATACTGTCGGGGCTCGGCGCGGGCGTGAAGGCTCTCGCTCAGCTCAGCGGCGCAGGCTTTATGACCGCGCTGCGGGAATATCCCGCGTATCTTGCCTCCGCTCCGGAGATCGACGGCTTCGTCATGGGCTACATCACGCGCGGGACGGTGCTCGCGGCAGTTGCGTGCGTGGCTCTGTGCGTGCTGTATTTCAGCCGTCACCCCGACGAGACCGTGCTTTCCGAAAAGGTCATCGCCGACAGCTCCGGCGCACCGGAAAAGCGGTGAATCAAGACCCCGTATAATGCGAAAATATCACGCCCGCACGCGCGCGGACGTGATATATCTTTTTTCTTAAAGAGCAGCCTTTGCCTTATCGCAAAGAGCCGTGAAGCCCGCTGCGTCGTTGATAGCTATTTCGGAGAGCATCTTGCGGTTGAGCGAGATGTCAGCCTTCTTGAGACCGTTGATAAAGGTCGAGTAGTTCATGCCGTTGAGCTTGCAGGCAGCGGATATTCTTGTTATCCAGAGCTTTCTGAAATCTCTCTTCTTGAGTCTTCTGCTGATGTAAGCGTACTGACCGCTCTTCCACACGGCTTCCTTCGCTGTTTTGAAGAGCTTGCTCTTACCGCCCCAATAGCCCTTTGCGAGCTTTAATGTCTTATTTCTTCTTTTGCGCGTAGCTAAAGCGCCTTTTACACGTGCCATCGTTTGTTCCTCCTGTTATCAATCAGTTTGCGTAGGGCATAAGTGCCTTGATCTCAGCGACATTGGTCTTGTCGGAATAGCCTGCCGCACGGTTGATCCTCTTGCGCTTGGTAGCCTTCTGTGTCAGTCTGTGGCGGCGGTTCGTACGCTGGTACTTGATCTTTCCGGTAGCTGTAAACTTAAAGCGCTTCTTGGCACCGCTGTGAGTTTTGATCTTGTTCTTTGCCATTTTCTGGTCCTCCTTGATTATTCTTCGCCGTCGGCGCCCGCCTCGGCGTTTTTTGCTTTTTTCTGTGAAGCCTGCTGGCTCTTCGGGGAAATGACCACCATATAGTTTCTTCCCTCAAGCACCGCGGGCTTGTCTGTACTGCCGTATTCAGCGCAGGCATCCACGAATTTCTTCATCAGATCCTCACCGAGGTTCATATGCGACATTTCTCTGGCTCTTCTGAAACGCACGCGCAGCTTCACCTTATCGCCGCCCTTCAGGAATTTAACAGCCTGATTCACCTTGGTATTGAAATCGTTGGTGTCGATGTTCAAGGACATCTGTATCTCCTTGAGCTCAGCCTGTTTCTGGTTCTTGCGGGCTTCCTTCTCGCGCTTTGACTGCTCGAAGCGGTACTTGCCGTAATTCATGATGCGGCATACGGGCGGATTTCCCTGCGGTGCGATGAGCACGAGGTCAAGCTCCTCATCCTCCGCTTTTGCGAGCGCGTCCGCGGACGACATGATACCGAGCTGTTCGCCCTCCGGTCCGATGACTCTGACTTCCTTTTCGCGAATCTCATCGTTGATGAGCATATCCTTTTTGCTGATGGTGTACACTCCCTTTCACTCTAAAAGCCAAACAAAAAGACGCAGGTCTCACCCGCGTCTATACGATCCGACAATTATTCCGCAGATCTTATAAACAACCGCGCCCGACTGCCTCAAAGCGTCGGCGGGTGAGAGTTTCTCTTCTTTCTGTTTATAATACGTTCGTTATTATACAACATTATTTTCCGTTTGTCAAGGGGTTTACGAAATTTTTTCCGTATTCCGGCGAAAAGAGCGTCAGTCCGGCTTATCCTCGTCTCCGTCGGCTCCCGCATCGTCGGGCTCCGCGCCGGGCTCTCCGCCGTTCTCCTCTTCGTCCTCGGCGAATATCTCGTAATCGGAGAGTATGGGGCCGTCGTACTTGAGGTCGTCGTAGGTAGGTCTGCCCTTCACCTCGCCGGACGCGAGCTTTTCCTTGTAATCGTCATAGTCGTAATCGAGCGCGCAGGTGAGCTTTGCCCAGCCGTCGTCGGTGTCGTCCTCCTCGTGCTCGGTCACGGGCTCGGAGAGCTCGAAGCACTTCATTCCGTACCACACCCAGAGATGTATCCTGTGGGTCTCCTTATCGGCTTTGTAGCGGTAATTGAACGTGTTTTCGCTTCCGGTATAGATATTCCCGTTCGACACTATGGCGCGGCGCGGAAGCTTGAAATATATGGATCTCTGGTATGTGGCCGCGTTTACCTCCATATTGAATCCTCCTTACAGTAAAAACTGCGCGGTACGGGATATCCCGTACCGCGGCATCGGACTGTTCCTGTTTCCGTTATTCGGCTGCGACCGTGTTCTCAACGACGTCCTGAGCCTCGTCGGACGAAGGAGCCGCAGTCTCGGGAGCCTCTGTGGCCTCGGAATCGGGCGCGATGTCGTCAATGGAGAAATCGGCGTCGGTGACCACCGCGATATTGTCGGAAGCCGACGAGCTGTTCTGATCGCCGCCCCAGTAAACCGTGATGAGGTTGACCGCGATAGCGACTACGAACACGATCACCGCAGCGACCTTTGTTGCTCTGGAGAGCTTTGCTTCTTTCGTTCTGCCGCTGTTCTTCTGGAAGTAGTTATCCGAGCTGCCGCCCGAGATAACGTTCGACATACCCTGCTTGGACTCCTGCATGAGCACGACAGCGATTATGAAAACGCATGAAAGTATCAGCAAAATTGCGAATATTATTTCTATTACCGTCATTTTCTTTATCTCCTTACGTATTTTCGGATAATGCAGAGATTATTATAACACACTTTTTTTCCAATTGCAAGTCTTTTTTTAAAAAATTATGGATTTAATTAAAAATTACAAATTTCGGTTGCTTATTTAACCGTTATATGTTATAATAAACTATCACAGACCGGCTGAGGGACGCACGTCCCGCCGATATCCGGAAAGCACGGCGCACTCTCCGCGCGTTTTCCCGATATTATTCATTCCGAAAGACTGACTATTAAAAGTCAAGAGAAAAAACGAAAAATTTGTAAAACTTTTTCGAAAATCTTCTATGAGAAAAAAGGCATAACGAAAAAGACATCAAGCGATGCAGGAATTAATAATCCGATAGCTTTTAATACGCAG
>JAIKZF010000102.1 GCA_024682455.1 Ruminiclostridium sp.
CGAAAAAAGCGCTCGCTTTCCGGGCGATATGAAGCACCGGTACTGCCGCCTGTTATTTCAGGCAGTTCTTTTTCGGCGTGCATTTCAGCACATAAAGCAGATACGCTGCCGTCAGCACTATCCTGATCGTGACATTGAGCATGAGCCCGCCCTGCTCGCTGCCGGCGATGTCGGTAAGCAGCTGCGCCGAGCCGAATCCGGCAAGCACATTATTAAGCGAGTGGAAAACGATGCAGGGCACAAGGCTGCCTGTCCTGATAAAAATGAAAACAAGCAGGAAGCCTACAGCTACCGCGAAAACTATCTGCATGAGGCTGCTCGCAATATCGTAGCCGTTCAGCAGGTTCACGATATGTCCGATACCGAATGTGACTGCCGATACTATTATTGCGGCTGTCATATTGTTCTTTGCCATTCCTCTGAACAGAAAGCCGCGGAAAATGATCTCTTCGAGAAATCCCACAAAAATCATATACACCGTATGCACGACGAGCGTGACAGACTCATACTGCGGCGCGAACCCGAATATTATGCCCACCGACGCTATAAGGACAAGCGGGATATAGAACAGCATCTTTCCCGACGGTACCTCCGGCTTGCAGAGACCGAGGTGCTCCTTCAGTCCGTTTTTTGCAATGAATACGGAGATCACCGCAAAAAGCGCGATACCGAACACGGCTTCGGTGAGAAACTCTGTGCTGACAGCCTCCGAGACCTTATTCATCAGCGTTGAGCCGACAACATAAACGACTATCAGAATGACAGCGAACGTAACTTCATTTTTGTCAAACAGTTTTTTCATTTCTTTTCCTCTCCTTTCAGAACGCTCACCATACCGTTAAAGGTGTTCCCGAGCATTCTCACATAATATGCTTCGTCGAACTCCATTTCGTTGTTCGCGAGTATGCTTGCCGCGCCGTGAACGCACACAAAGAGCGTTTCGAACGCCTCTCTCGCCTGCTCGCCTGAAAGTCCCGTCTGCCCGCATATCGCCTGTATCAGCGGCGCGAGCTCGTCCGAATATATCAGATCGCGCAGGTCTGCGTTGCGGAATTTTCCGGACTGGAACAGGAATCGGAACAGGTGCTTTTCCTCATTCGCGAACCGGATGTACCGCATACCTATCGACAGTCTCGGATCGGCGGTGCTCTCGTCCGGGTTCATGAGATAATTTGTGTGGAAGCCGTCCGCGGCGGCGTAAACATCGGCTTTCAGCTCGCCGACGGTCTTGTAGTGGTACATCACCGGCTGCGTCGAGCAGTCAAGCTCCGAAGCGACCCTGCGGACGTTCAGCGCCTCCGCGCCCTCCTTCCGCACTATGTTCAGTCCCGCTTCTATCACCATTTCTCTGGTTATTCTCGCTTTTGGCGGCATAAACATCACCTCAAAAAAATAACAAACGTTATATAACATCTGTATTATAACACGCGATCTATGTTTTGTCAAGCATTTTTTATTATTTTTCAAAAAAATATCCGTTATCAGTCCGTCCGCTGTTGGCAGGGGAAAGATAACGGCAAAAAAAGCCCCCGAAAGCCTTCAAGGCTCTCGGGAGAGGGGGGGATCAGTGAATAATAAATAGTGAATGGTGAAAAATGAATAATTGTGGTATCTGCTGCGCGGATAGATCCGAATCGTGACGTGATCGGAAAAAACTTCTCCTTTTGTCGGATACGGATAAGCGGCGAAGCCGCAACCACAATTATTCACTATTCATTATTCATTTTTCACTATTCACTATTTTCAGCACTTCTTTTGTCGCTTCGTTGTTTTCGACGTGGAACGAGTTTAGGACGGGCTCGTCGTCCATGAGCGAGAGTATCAGATAGCTCGCGGTGCTGTCGTAGGCGAGCCGTTTGTCCTCGTCGGACGGGCGCGACGGCGAGACAGGGTGGGAATGCCAGTTCCCGAGCTGCTCCAGCCCGTTCGCACGCATATCCTTGACCGCGGCGAGCTGCTCGCGCGTGTCGAGGGTGAAATGCTCCTCGGCGTGGTCGGTGTTCGTGAGGATATAGACCTTATCGACGATCTTGTCGCCGTCGTCGATATGCCCCGCTATAAGCCCGCAAGCTTCGACGGGAGCCTCTTTTTTTGCGTGGGCGAGGATAGTCTCATAATCTTCTTTTCGTAGTTTTATCATAAATCAGATGCCTCCGGAAACAGTGAATAATGAACAGTAATGATACCGTACGCGACGCTTTTTTAAATATATTCCGCGCAGCGGAATACCACAATTATTCACTTTTCATTATTCACCATTCACTATTCATTATTTCTTCATATCGCACTCCGCCTGCTCGTAATCGACAAGCTCCGTGATAGTCGGGTGGTCGCCGCAGACGGGGCATTTGCTCGTATCGGACGGCAGCTTCACCTTGTGCCATTCCATTTTAAGAGCGTCGAATGTCAGCAGATACCCGGTCAGCAGGTCGCCCGCGCCGACTATGTACTTGACAGCCTCCATAGCCTGCAAAGAGCCTATAACGCCTCCCATTGCGCCGATAACGCCCGCCTGCTTGCAGGTCGGCACCGCGTCCTTCGGCGGGGGATTTTTAAACACGCAGCGGTAGCAGGGACCCTGCCCGGGAACGTAGGTCATGAGCTGCCCCTTGAAGCGGATTATCCCAGCGTGTGAGAAGGGCTTCTTCGCCATTACGCACGCGTCGTTTATCAGGAATTTGGCGGGGAAATTGTCCGTGCCGTCGAGAATGAAATCGTAGTCCCCGATAAGGTCGAGCACATTCGCGCTCGTCACGAACGTGTGATAGGTGTTTACCGTCACGTCGGGGTTTATCGCTTCCATTGTCTCCTTCGCGGACTGCACCTTCGGCTTTCCGATGTCCGCTGTGGTGTGTATCACCTGCCTTTGCAGGTTCGAGAGATCGACCTCGTCCGCGTCGACTATGCCGATAGTTCCGACGCCCGCCGCCGCTAGATACAGAGCCGCCGGAGCTCCCAGCCCCCCGGCGCCGATTATAAGCACCTTCGCCTGCGAGAGCTTCTTCTGACCCTTCGCGCCGACTTCCTTTAAGATGATGTGGCGGGAGTAGCGCTCTAACTGTTCGTTCGTAAAAGCCATCAGCAGCCACCTCCCATGAAGTATAAGAACTCGACGGTATCGCCGTCCTTGAGCGTCGTACCGGCGAAGCTGCCGCTCTCGACAAACTCGTCGTTCACAGTGACGGTGACGTACTGCGGGGTCTCGACATTTTCAAGCTCGACGAGCTCCGCGACGGTGATGCCGTCTGCGTATTCCTTGTTTTTTCCTGCGACTGTAAGTTTCATAGTTGTTCTCCTTGTTTGTATTATTGCAATTTCTCATATTCCGCGATCAAAGCGGACTTCTGCGTCATACCGCGCAGTCTGGACGCTTCCGCGCCGTTCCTGAAAAATATCAGCGTCGGGGAAGCCTGTACCTCGTACTTATCGACAAGCTCCTGCTCGTAGCCGACATTCACCTTGTATATCAGCAGTTTCCCCGCAAGCTCGCTTTCGAGCTGCGCCAGCACCGGCGAAAGCATCTTGCACGGAACGCAGGTGTCGGAGTAGAAGTCCACAAGCACGGGTATCTCCGCGTTCAGCACCTTTTCTTCAAAGTCCGCGGAAGTAATTCTTTCAGCCATATATTCACCACCTTAATGATATCAAATGAACAGATGATAACGTGACCCGCCGACACACGACCGCCTCGGGCGCCTGCACGTCAATCACCGACCTTCTGCACGATCAGGCGGTAGGTACCGTCGTCGTTCTTTGTCAGCTCAAGCACCTTGTGTCCCTCTTCCTTGAGACTGCGCGGGACATTCTGGACCGGCTCGCCGTCGTTGAGGCGGATTTCGAGAATGTCGCCGTCGTTGAGCTCTTCAAGAGCTACCTTTGCTTTTACGAATGTTATCGGGCAGTTGACATCGGTGATGTCAACGGTGTCCGTGATGTTAAAATCAGCCATTTTGTTTCTCTCCTTTTATTGCGTTTTCAAAATCTTCGGTAAGATCGTTTATATCCTCGATACCCACGCTCACGCGGATTGTGTCGTCGTAGACGCCAGCCCTCTCACGCTGCTCGGCAGTCGAGTGCAGATATATCGTGCTTGCGGGGTGGATGACGAGGGTGCGTATATCGCCGATGTTCGTGGCTATCAGCGCGTATTTCAGCGAGTTTATCAGTCTGAACGCCTTTTCCTTGCTGCCGGCGCGTATCGTGAGTATACCTCCGCCTCTGCCGCCGAACTGCGACTGCACGAGCGGGAAGTAGGGGCTCGTTTCAAGACCGGGGTAGTTGACCGTCACGCCGTCAAGCGTTTGCAGATGCCCGGCAAGCTTCTTCGCGTTGTAACATATCCGCTCCATTCGCAGCCCGAGCGTTTCCAGCCCGACCGAACACATATACGCGTTGAACGGCGGTATACAGGCTCCGGCATTGCGCCAGAAGCCGTTCCGGAGCTTCGCGAGATAGGCGAACTTCCCGAATATGCCGTACTCGTCGAACTCGGGATATTTTTCGCTGTCCCACCTGAATTTTCCGCTGTCGATGATGATGCCGGCGATCGAGTTGCCTCCGCCGTTTATGTACTTCGACGCGGAATGTACCACGATGTCGGCTCCGTGTTCAAACGGATGAACGAGGTACGGCGTAGCGGTCGTGCTGTCGATTATCAGCGGTATGCCGCTGCCGTGGCAGACCCCGGCGACGCTCTTTATATCCGCGACGTTTAGCTTCGGGTTGCCGATTAGCTCGGTGAAGACCGCTCTTGTGCGTTCGTTTATCAGCGGGGCTATGCTTTCCGCGGTCACTTCGTCAACGAATCTCGCTGTGATGCCGAACTGCTTCAGATCGGCGAACAGCTCTATCGTCCCGCCGAACAGCCCTGCTCCAGCGATCACCTCGTCGCCCGCTTTCAGGATATTCAGCAGCGCCATTGTCACCGCGGACATTCCCGACGAGCAGGCTACGGCGCCTATGCCTCCCTCCAGCGCCGCGATACGCTTCTCGAAGGCGTCGACCGTGGGGTTCCCGATACGCGAGTAGGAAAACCCCGGAGCCCGGTTCGCGAAGACCTTTTCGAGCGTTTCCGCGCTGTCGTGTGAGAACGCGCTGACCTGATATATCGGCGGCTGTGTTGCGCCGTATTTGTCGTTCACCGCCGCGCCGTGCAGCAGCGAAGTGTTGAATCCCATTCTATCACCGGCTTTCGGTTTAACTTGCCAATATTATACATCTTTATTCATACCAAGTCAATAGGATTTAATCTATTTCTACACATTAAACATATAAATATAGTAGGAATAAATCTTTTTTATCTATTCCGACCATTGAAAAAACGCCGCAAAAATGTTATACTTATTAAAACAGTAGGATTACAATGAAATGGAGAATACAGCGATGAAAATATCTTCCAAGGTCGAGTGCGGGATAATCTCGCTCGTCGATATCTGCATATATTCAAATGACAGCGTCGTGACGGTCATAAACATATCCGCGCGGCAGAACATCTCAGCGAAGTACCTCGAACAGATACTCCCGCAGCTGAGGCAGGCGGACATTATCCGCAGCGTGAAGGGCTCGCACGGCGGCTACACGCTCACGCGGCCTGCGGAGAAGATCACTCTGCGGGACGTGATAAACGCGCTTGACTGCACGGTGCTTGCCGATTACAGCGCTAAGGAGGATTCACGCATTGCCGACGCGGTCTCGGAGTGTCTGTGGAGCAAAATGAGCGCGTATCTGCGCAGCTTCACCGACAGCGTGACGCTCCGTGATATAGCGGACAGGCTGACTTCCGACTCTACGCAGCCGATGTATTATATATAAGCGGACTCCTTCATTTACAGCAAAAGCACCCTGCGTATGCAGGGTGCTTTTGCTGTTATGAGATCATTTCGTTTAGCGTGCGCCAGCCGAGGACAGCGCACTTAACGCGGGCGGGCATGTGCGAAATGTCGGACAGGGCTCCTGCCTCGTCGAGCTCGTCGAGCTCGCTGTCCGTCGCCTCGCCGCGTATCATCTTCATGAAAATCCCGTGCAGCCGCAGAGCCTCGGCGGTGCTCCTGCCGATAACAAGATCGAGCATTATGTCGGCGGAGGCCTGCGATACCGCGCAGCCGCTCCCGGTGAACGAGCCGTCGGTGATAACGCCGTCCTCGACGCGCAGATTCAGCGTTATCTCGTCGCCGCAGGACGGGTTCACGCCGTCGCGCGTGCAGCTGCAGCAGGAAAGCTCGTGCTTATGCACCGGGTGCAGGTTGTGGTCGGTCAGTATCTCGTTGTAAAAATTACTCATTATATCCCATTCTCTTTCGTATGGTTTTCAGGCAGTCCGAAAACCGCTCTATATCCTGCTCGTCGTTGTAGAACGCCACGCTCGCGCGGACTGTGGACTGCAGATTAAGGAACTTGTGGAGCGGCTGGGCGCAGTGGTGCCCCGCGCGGACGGCGACTCCCGCCTCGTCGAATATCGCCGCGACGTCATGCGGGTGTACGTCGTCTATCGTGAAGGTCACTATACCGTGATGCTCGTCGGGGTCGTCCGAGCCGGTGATGTGAACGTGCGGGGTATTCCGGATCTCGTTCATCAGCTTTGCGGTAAGCGCGTTTTCGCGCCGTTCGATCTCGTCAAAACCGAGCGCGTTTATATAGTCGATAGCTGCGTGCAGTCCGACGGCTCCGCCAGCGTTGACCGTTCCAGCCTCGAACTTGTGGGGGAGCTCCGCGAACGTTGCGCCGCACAGAGTCACATACTCTATCATCTCACCTCCGTACAGGAACGGCGGCATCTTTTCGAGCAGCTCTTCCCGTCCGTACAGCACGCCTATACCCATGGGCGCGAGCATCTTGTGACCCGAAAACGCGAGGAAATCCACGCCGAGCTCCCGCACATTTACCGGGATATGAGGCACGCTCTGGGCTCCGTCGCAGACGATGAGAGTTCCGTTTCTGCGGCATATCTCCGCGAACTCTTTTATAGGGTTCAGTCTCCCGAACACGTTCGATATCTGCGCTGCTGCAAATATCCTCGTTCGCGGAGTGAGCGCCTTTTCAAGCATTTCGGGCGTGTATTCGCCGCTTTCAGTGCATTTCAGGAATTTCAGCCGCGCGCCCTTTTCCTTCGCGAGTATCTGCCACGGGAGAAAATTGCTGTGGTGCTCGGAGATCGTCACAAGTATCTCGTCGCCCTCGCGGATATTCGCACGCCCGTAGCTGTACGCGATAAGGTTAAGGCTCTCGGAGGCGTTGCGGGTGAAGATAATCTCGCGCTCGCTCGCCGCGCCGATGAAGTCCCGGACAGCGATACGCGCGTTCTCGTAGGCGTCGGTCGCTTTTACAGCCAGCTCGTACAGTCCGCGCAGGGGATTGGCGTTCTCCTCGCGGTAATATCGCGCCGCCGCGTCGAGCACGGCACGCGGCTTCTGCGTGGTCGCGGAGTTGTCGAGATACGCGAGGTCGGGGTACCGCTCAAACACGGGGAAATCGGCTTTATAACTGCGCTCATTCATCTTCATCACCCCACCCGAGTATGCTGTAAATGCGCTTTTTCGCCTCTTCGTCGCCGATCCTTCCGATAAGCCGCGCGAGCCTTGCGCAAGTTATCATTTCGTAGATCTTATCTTCGGGAATGCCGCGCGACCGCATATAATAGATGTGTTTCTCGTCTATCCGGCCTATCGTAGCGCCGTGGCTTCCTTCGACGTCCTCCTCGGCGCAGAGAATGACGGGAACGGTCTTGTTCACGACCGACTCGTCGAGCAGGATAACGTCCTCTTTTTCGCTGCCCTTTGAGCCGGACGCTCCGTTCTTGAAGTCGATAGTACCCTTGAAGGTTTTCTGTGCGTTCCCGCGCAGAACGCCGTTCGCGGTTATCTCCGACGTGCTTTTGCGCCCGTAATGGTTTACGACGAGGTTCAGGTCGAGCGCGCCGACCGCTCCGAGATCATAGCCTATGCTCGCGGCAAACGCGGCTTTATACCCGTTCAGCCCGGTTATTATCTCGCTGACGGTATCGCCGCCGAGATACAGCTGTATCAGCCCGAACTGCGCATTGTCGGCAACGGCGGTTTTCAGTACCGAAGCGCACCTGCCCGTGAATACCTGCACAAGCTTTAATTTCGCGTTTTCCGCAATTGTCACAGATGTTTCGCTGTCCGTTTCAACGAACTGTATGATCTGCCGTTCCGTGCCTGCGGGAACGGATATTTTTTCTGTCTCAAACGCGGCATCGCGCTCGACAAAATTCACACCGAGCCGCGCGAATGTCGGCAAAGGAAGTATGTTTAATCCTGACATTTTATCCGATACTTCCTTTCATTTCTATGTTGATGAGGTTGTTCATCTCGGCGGCATATTCGAGCGGGAGCTCCTTCGAGACGTTCTCCGCGAAGCCGCTTACGATCAGGGCTTTCGCGCTGTTCTCGTCGAGACCCCGCGACATCAGGTAGAACACCGCCTCATCGCTTATGCGTCCGATACGCGCTTCATGCCCGACGTCCGCCTTGTCGGTCTTTATGACCATTGCGGGTATCGTGTCCGAACGCGATATACTGTCGAGCATGAGAGATTCGCAGGACACCGCGGACTTGCTGCCGACAGCGTTCTCGTTGACGACGACGGAGCTTCGGAATGTGCTTATGCCGCCGCTTTTCGATATCGAGCGGGTGTTCATATAGGACGAGGTCTCAGGCGCGTTGTGGACTATCTTAGCGCCTGTGTCGAGGTTCTGACCCTCGCCGGCAAACGTTATGCCCGTGAACTCGGCGCGGGCTCCGCGGCCGTTCAGTATCGACATCGGGTAGAGATACGAAACGTGCGAGCCGAACGAGCCCGACACCCATTCGACCTTGCCTCCCTCGGCGACTGTCGCGCGCTTAGTGTTGAGATTGTACATATTCTTCGACCAGTTCTCGATAGTCGAATAGCGCAGAGTCGAGTTCTTCCCGACATACAGCTCGACGCAGCCCGCGTGCAGGCTCGCTTCGTAGTATTTCGGAGCCGAGCAGCCCTCGATGAAATGCAGGTACGCGTTCTCCTCGACGATTATCAGAGTGTGTTCGAACTGACCCGCTCCGCGCGCGTTCAGCCGGAAGTACGATTGCAGCGGTATATCGAGCCGCACCCCCGCCGGAACGTACACGAACGATCCTCCCGACCACACCGCCCCGTGCAGAGCCGCGAACTTGTGGTCGGTCGGAGGGACGAGCTTCATGAAGTGCGTTTTTATCAGCTCCGCGTAGTGCTCGTCGTGCATCGCGCTTTCTAAATCGGTGTAAACGACGCCGCTCTCGGCTACTTCTTTTCGGACGTTGTGATACACGAGCTCGCTGTCGTACTGCGCTCCGACGCCCGCGAGACTTTCGCGCTCCGCCTGCGGGATGCCGAGCTTCTCGAAGGTCTCCCTTATGTCATCGGGTACGCTGTTCCAGTCGCTCTGCATACGCTTCTGCGGGCGGAGGTACGCCACTATCCTGTCCATATCCAGCCCGCTTATGTCGGGACCCCACTGCGGCATTTTCAGCCTGCTGTACACGTCGAGCGAGTGCAGCCGGAACTCCGTCATCCACTCCGGGTCGCCCTTTTCCGCGGAGATCTCGCGGATTATGTCGGGCGTTATGCCGCTGTCGAGGAAGTTTTTCTCGTCCTCGTCATAGCGGAAATCGTAAAAGGCGCGGTCAACGTCCGCGACCTGTGTTTTTTCTTTCATAGCGAGCCCCCGGAAACGTATTTGTCAAAGCCGTTCGCGGTCACTTCGTCAATAAGCTCCGCGCCGCCCTCGGCAGCTATGCGCCCGTCGGCGATGATGTGGGTCCTGTCGACCGTCAGGGCTTCGAGGATCTTTGTGTTGTGGGTGATTATCAGCAGCGAGCCTCCTGTCTGCTCCCTGTATGCCTTTATTCCCGCCGAGACGGTCTTTACCGCGTCAACGTCGAGCCCGCTGTCCGTTTCGTCGAGAATGGCGAGCTTCGGGCGCAGGACGAGCAGCTGCAGTATCTCGGCTTTCTTCTTCTCGCCGCCGGAGAAGCCCACATTCAGCTCGCGGTCGGCGTATTCCGGGTTCATCTGCAATATCTCCATTGCTTCCTGCAATTTCTTTTTGAACGCGAACAGCTTTATGCGTTCACCGGTCACCTGCTCATACGCGCTCCGCAGGAACGATGAAAGCGTTATCCCCGGTATCTCCACGGGATTCTGGAATGACAGGAATATGCCGCGTTTCGCGCGCTTGTCGGGAGTTTCGGCTGTGATATCCTCGCCGCCGAAGATGAGGCTCCCGCCTGTGATGCTGTATTCCGGGCTGCCCATTATCGCGGCTCCGAGCGTGGATTTACCCGCGCCGTTCGGACCCATTATGACGTGGGTTTCGCCCTCGTTTATCGTAAGGTCAACGCCGTGCAGTATCTCTTTATCCTCCGCACCGACGCGCAGACCGGATATTTTCAGTAATTCGGACATTGCTTCATCTCCTATTAATTCCATAAAACTTATCAAAATGCTATGCTTTATTATACATCATTGTGAACCGTTTGTCAAGAGAAAACAAGCAAAAACTTCCCCGCTTTTTTGAAACGGGGAAGTGAGAGTGTCAAAGAAGTCGCTTACGCTCGAGTGCCTCCGGCGGCCAGGTCTGTCGGTCAGCCCCTCCGGCTCCTTCGTCGCCACCTCCCCGCTAACGGGGAGACCACCTTTTAAAAAAGGGCTGGACCCTAAAACAAACCGCTTCGCCTTGCAGCGGGGGTAGGTAGTGCGGCTTTTGGTAGTAAAATAATTATAAATAAAAAAATGCACTTTTATTAGATTGACTTCCCCGCTTTTTTGAAACGGGGAAGTCTCGTCACGATTCGGAACCGCCGCCGAAGGCGGCACCAAAACTATTCATTATTCGTTATTCATTATTCACTATTCATTTTTACAGGCTCCTTATGCCTCTGACAAGCGCGTCTATGTCCTCAAAGGAGTTGTAGAGCGCGAGCGTCGGGCGCACGGTGCCTTCGAGATCGAAGCGGCGCAGTACGGGCTGTGCGCAGTGGTGACCCGTGCGCACGGCGATACCGAGCTCGTTGAGGCGGGCTCCGACCTCTTCATTGCTGTGGCCGTCGAGTACGAACGAAAGCACGCTCGCCTTGTCCGCAGCCGTGCCGATAAGGTGCAGTCCCGGGATCCTGCGAAGCTCGCTCATTCCGTAAACGAGCAGGTCATGCTCATGCTTGTTGACAGCCGGCATACCGATAGCACTCAGGTATTCGAGAGCCGCTCCGAGCCCCACCGCGTCCGCGATGCTGCCTGTTCCCGCCTCAAACTTATTCGGAGCGGGGTTGTAGATAGTGCGCTCGAAGGTCACGTCCTTTATCATATTGCCGCCGCCGTGGTAGGGGCGCGCGGCTTCGAGAAGATCGGACTTTCCGTAAAGAGCTCCGATGCCGGTCGGGGCGAATATCTTGTGACCCGAGAAAACGTAGAAATCCGCGTCGAGAGCGGTCACGTTCACGGGGATATGAGCCACGGACTGCGCACCGTCAATGAGTATCGGAACGCCGTGTGCGTGTGCGACGGCTATAAGCTCCGCGACGGGGGTTATGGTTCCGAGAACGTTGGAAACGTGCGCCGCGCTCACGAATTTCGTCCTGCGCGTGAACAGCTTCTCATATTCCGACAGTATCAGCTGACCGCTCTCGTCGCAGGGCACGACCTTCAGCACCGCGCCGGTCTCCTCCGCGACGAGCTGCCAGGGCACGATGTTCGCGTGGTGCTCCAGAATGGTCAGTATTATCTCGTCGCCGGGCTTAAGGAGCGGCTTGACATAGGCGTTCGCGACGAGGTTTATGCCCTCGGTCGTGCCGCGCACGAACACGATGTTGTCCTTGCTCGGTGCTCCGAGGAAGTCCGCGGTTATCTGCCGCGCTTTCTCATACGCGTCTGTCGAGCGTGCCGCGAGCTCGTGCGCGCCGCGGTGAACGTTCGAGTTCTCGTGCGTGTAGTAGTACGAAAGTCTGTCGATGACAGCCTGCGGGCGCTGAGTGGTCGCGCCGTTGTCGAGCCACACGAGCGGGTGCCCGTTGATGACTTCCTTCAAAATCGGGAAGTCCGCGCGTATCTGTTCGAGCGTCTTTGTGCCGACAACGACGTTATTGCTCGCGGAGACCGGAGCCGCCTGTCCGGCAGCCGTCTGCGCCTGCGGAATATAGCTTGCCGCCTGCGCTTCGGACATGACCGACGGAGAGTAGCCGCTCGCCTGTGCGGGCGCGTTCACGGCCTCCGCGGCGGCAGCCTCGTTCATCAGCTCGTTCGCGAGGTTCTCATATTCGGGGTAAAAACCTCCGACGAAGCTTTCCGCGAGCTGCTCATAATCGCCGTAGCTTTCCGCGTAGTTCTCCGCCTTGCGTGCCGCCTCGTAAATCACCGAGGTATCGCCCGCCGTTACCAGCTTTTCGATACCGTCGGCGCAGTGCTGCGCGTCAAGATCGGGGAAGAGCGAGTTCGCGAACTGCTCCAGCTCGGCTTCATTGGGAACTCCCCAATTATTCATAGTCATAGTATTCACCAACTTCAACGTCTTCGAGTACGGCTATCGCGTCGTCAGCGAGGATAGCGGCGGAGCAGTAGAGCGACAGCAGATAGGAAGCAACGCCCTTGTCGTCGATGCCGCGGAAGCGTACCGCGAGGCCGCGTCCCTGCTCGTTCTTGAGGTTGCGCTGATAGAGACCGATAACGCCGCGCTTTGCTTCGCCTGTGCGGACGAGAAGGATATTGGTCTTGCCGCCCTTGCCCTTGGGCTCCTTTACGCCGTCAACGAGCAGCTTGTTTGTGGGGATTATCGGGATACCGCGCCAGAGAATGAACGTGCCTCCCGCGATATTGGTCGTTGTCGGGGGAACTCCGCGCTTGGTGCATTCGCGCTCGAATGCCGCGATAGCGCGCGGGTGAGCGAGGAAGAACGACGGGTCCTTCCAGACCTTTGTGATGAGCTCGTCGAGGTCGTCCGGGGTGGGAGCTCCGCTTGCCGACACGGGCTGTATGCGCTGCCTGTCCGCAATATTCTTGAGCAGGCCGTAATCGTCGTTGTTGATGAGCTGGCTCTCCTGACGCTCACGAAGGCTCTCGATAGCGAGCGAGAGCTGTTCCTTCGCCTGATCGAACGGCGAGCTGTAAACATCGTCTATCGCGGTATGTACGTTGATTATCGTCGAGATGTTGGCAAGGCGGTACTCGCGGGGCTTTTCCTCGTACTCAACGTAGCCCTGAGGGATAATGTTGGACTTCTTCTCCGAGCTGCAAAGCACGTCAAGGGGAGTGTCTCCCTCCTTTACCTTGTTCACGCGGTAGATACCGGAATCGAGACCCTTGAATTCGAGAACTTTCGTCAGATATTTCGGCGTGAGTGCCGCGTACTGGGGTTTTGTCTTGTTGATGTCGGCAAGGTTATATGCCGCGTTTGCTCCGAGAGCTATGATCTTTTCTTCATCTTTGGTTGCCATTTTGATTGCCTCCTGTGGTGTTGTATTATGGTTTTAAACACATTAAATCTATCAAAATAATATGTTTAATAAGCATTATATCATATTTTGTTAGAAAATGCAATAGGTTTTGAAAATTTTCTTATTTTGGCGCGAAGCGTTTGAAAGTTTTTGAAAGGGGTCCGGGGAAAACTTTTTTCAAAAAGTTTTCCCCGGAACTCAAGCGCAGCGGCCGCTCAATACTGCGGGAAGGTGCTGTCCACCTCGCGCGACCACGCGTTGGTGCCGCCGGCGAGATTGTATGCCGCGCCCTTATAGCCCGCCTCGCGCAGAGTGCGCACAGCGAGAATGCTGCGCTTGCCCTCCTTGCAGACAAAGACGGTATCGGCTGTGGGGTCGAGCTCGTCCTGACGCCGCGCGAGCTGACCTATCGGGATAACGATCGCGTCGGGGAACTTCGCTATCGCGCGTTCGTGCGGCTCGCGGACATCGACTATCGTTATCTTCTCGCCCGCGTCTATGCGGCGTTTCAGCTCCTTCGGCTCGATGCCCTCTACTTCCTCGTTTTCCTCCTCCTGCGCTTTTATGCCGCAGAAGTCCTCATAGTCGTAGTCCTCGATCTCCGTTATTATCGGATTTGCGCCGCATATCGGGCAGTCCGGGTTTTTGCGGAGTTTCAGCTCTCGCCAGCGCATACGCCACGCGTCGAACATCACGAGCCGCCCTATCAGCGGTTTTCCGCCTCCGACAATCAGCTTTATGACCTCGTTAGCCTGCACCGTGCCTATGATGCCGGGCAGGACTCCGACAACTCCGCCCATTGCGCAGGACGGTACAAGTCCCGCGGGAGGCGGCGACGGGTACATGCAGCGGTAGCAGGGGCCTTCCTTTGCGTAGTAGACCGCCGCCTGCCCCTCGAACTGGTACATCGCGCCGAACACGTCGGGCTTTCCGAGCAGCACGCACGCGTCGTTGACAAGATAGCGGGTCTGGTAGTTGTCCGAGGCGTCCGCGACAACGTCGTACTGCCCGATCAGCTCCCGGGCGTTCTCGGCGGTCAGGCGCACGTTGTAGGTCTCGACCTTAACGAGCGGGTTTATCTGCTTTATGCTGTCCTTCGCGCTGGCGACCTTCGGGCGTCCGATATCGCGGGAGCCGTGTATCACCTGTCTTTGCAGGTTGCTTTCCTCGACCTCGTCGAAATCCACAAGTCCGAGCGTCCCCACGCCCGCCGCAGCGAGATACTGCGCGAGGGGAGTTCCGAGCCCTCCCATTCCGACGATCAGGACCTTCGCGGCTTTCAGGCGGCGCTGACCCTTTACGCCTATCTCTTTCAGGAGCAGGTGGCGGGAGTAGCGCTTGATCTCGTCGTTTGTGAGCTTGTCGCCCGTTCTGTCGCCGAGTACGGACGGGTGCTCGTCATTGACCGTGTCGCCGCTGCCGCCTGCTATCGCGGGTATCAGCATGATCTCGTCGCCGTCCTTTACGGGAGTGTCGTAGCCCTGCAGGTCGCGGATATTGTCGGCTCCCACGAACACATTGATGAACTCGCGGAGCCTCCCGTCCTCGCCGTACAGCACCTTCTTCGTTTCCGGGTACTCGTCCGACAGCGCGGTTATCACCTCGCCCACGGTACTGCCTTCAAGCTCTGTTTCCGACCTGTGCTCCGTGAACATACGCAGCGTTGTCGGGATAATTATTGTTACCGGCATAGTCTGTCTCCTTTATCTTATAATACATATCGGAATAATATGTTTATATTATAACGCATACCTTCCTGTTTGTCAAGAGTTTTTTATGAAAAAAGAAAAACTTTATAAGTTGCCCGAATCCGTCTCGATCCCATAACAACAAAAATCGCCGCCCGCGTAAAGCGTGCGGACGACGATTTTTGTTGGTGGAAGCGGGTGGATTCGGACCACCGAAGCGAAGACGCAACAGATTTACAGTCTGCCCCCTTTGGCCACTCGGGAACGCTTCCATCTATCAGTTTCCGTTACCGGAAACATTCCTGCCTTCCGGCAGAACAATATATGATACCGTCCGTGCCGATACGACAAGGAAAACGGCTGCGGCAAACTGCCGCTGGAGCTGGTGGACGGACTCGAACCCCCGACCTGCTGATTACAAATCAGCTGCTCTACCAACTGAGCTACACCAGCAGTTTCAAACTGCTTGATTATTATATCACGTATAACGGGGTTTGTCAAGTCTTTTTTTTAATTTTTTAAAGAAAATCGAAAAAACATCACAGCCAGTAATCTACCGACGTCGCTTCTACGCAAAGCTTCTTCTTTTCTCTGCCCGCGGAGAGCACCGCTTCGAGCTTATGCGTTTTCCCGGAGGACATGGTCATTTTGTCCACGATATCTATGGTGTCGGGGCTCATGCCCTTTGCAGAGGACAGCTCAAAGCTCCTCACGCCGCTGAAAAATATATCGCAGACTCTGCCTCCCTTTTCCATGAGCACGATATGCGCCAGTCCTCCCAGCTCGCAGGAGCAGCCCAGCAGCGAAGCTCCCGTGAAGCTGTGCTCCTTTGCCAGCTCGTCAAGGCTGTGGTTGCCGGTCTTGCCGTCGACCTCGTCGAGGAAAGCGCGCAGCTCCCCCTCGGTGCAGGTGAACGGGCTCAGATAGCATTTCGCGATCGAGATGCGCTCCTCGGGCTTGGCGTTTTGCAGCATGAAGTCACGGCGCGCAGCGATCACGGCTGTCCTCCATTGACCGCGGTAGCCCTGAGACGTATTTATCCTGCGCCAGTCCTGCCAGTATTCGTCCGGACCGGATTTGCGCTTTTCCGCCTCCTTGGCGAGGGCGTCGTATATCCTGTCGGAAACTCCCGCAAGTGTCGGATCCGACGCGAGCTCGTCGTCGGCGGGAGCGCCGGAGAATTTCGCGGCTATCACAGCCTTGTGGAGCATGGAAAGCTCATTGAAGTCGTCTGTTCTGAACATAGTCTTTCTCCTTGAATGGTATGTGTTTATTATACCACATAGAGAAGAAAAAGGCAATAGGAGAAGAAAACAAAATCAAGCAAAGCTTTCCGTACAGCAGCGGCAGATATTATGCCCGTGTGACATTTCCGGGTGCTTGACTATTCGCCGCGGATATGATATAATAAATGTGTTCTCAACAACTGCCGTTTGGCAGTTGTTGTCCCCAATCCTGTTTTACAGGATTGGGGCTCGCTGTAAAACGCGCTTTCAGAGTGTTTCACAGCGGACACATTCCTTGATGTCAAGCTCATTTCGCCCTTCGGGCGAACAGACATTAATAATCGCAGTATTTTTTCGCTGCGCGATTCGATGAGGGGTGATTTTACGGACAGGCAGCTTATTTGTGCGGCTATACACGATATGTCAGGCTTCGGCAGATGCTCGCTTGCCGTCATCATACCCGTGATCTCCGCTATGGGCATACAGTGCGTGCCGGTCCCGACAGCTGTGCTGTCCACGCACACCGGCGGCTTCGACGATTTCGTTTTCCGCGATATGACCGGCTTTATGGAGCCCTGCATGGAGCACTACAAGAAGCTCGGAGTCGAGTTTGACGCGATATACAGCGGTTTTCTGGCTTCCGAGGAGCAGGTGGGGCATTGCCTGGACTTCTTCTCGGCGTTTCCCCGGGCGAAGCGCATAGTCGATCCCGTAATGGGTGAGGACGGCGAGCGATACAGGACCTACACTCCCGAGCTTGTCGAGCGCATGAAGGAGCTCATCGCGGGAGCCGAGGTGATAACCCCCAACATAACCGAGGCTGCTATGCTGCTCGATGAAAAATACCCGGAAAGGCTGTCGGAGACAGAGGCACGTCGCTGGCTCGAAAGGCTGTGCGCTTCCGCGTCCGCCGCCGTTATCACGGGAGTTGTGCTCGATACCGGCGAGCATGCCAACCTCAGCCTTGACGGCAGGAGCGGCGACTACACACGCGTGTGCTGGGAGCCTTTCCCCGCGTCATACCCGGGGACGGGAGATATCTTTGCCTCTGTGATGACCGGCAGACTCATGCTCGGCGATACGCTTTCCGACGCGGTAAAAGCCGCGACCCGCTTTTCTCACCGCGCCGTAGGAGTTACCGTCGGCAGCGGCAGACCCGAACGAAACGGCGTTGAGTTCGAGCGCATACTCGGCGACCTTATCCCATAAAAATAGAAAACGCGTCCGCGGTGCTGTGCCGCGGACGCGTCAGTTTATCAAAATTTATGGTTGTTTCCGTTTCTTTTACTGTTAAAAGGAGCACTACCTACCCCCGCTGCAAGGCGAAGCGATTTGTTTTAGGGTCCAGCCCTTTTTTCAAAAGGTGGTCTCCCCGTTAGCGGGGAGGTGGCGACGAAGGAGCCAGAGGGGCTGACCGACAGACCTGGCCGCCGGAGGCACTCGAGCGCAAGCGGCTACTCGAGCGCAAGCGGCTTCTTTGACACTCTCACGCGTCCGCGGTGCCGCGGACGCGTTATCTGTTTTATTCCGCTCTTCCCGAACGGCTCTCCTTAAGTATAACGTCGTGGAAGCCGCCCTCTATGATGCTGGTCGAGGAAACGAGAGTGAGCTTTGCCTTCTCGCGGAACTCGGGAATGCTCAGGCTGCCGCAGTTGCACATTGTCGAGCGCACCTTCGCGAGAGTGTTGCCGACATTCGATTTGAGCGAGCCCGCGTAGGGAACGTAGCTGTCGACTCCCTCCTCGAACGAGAGCTTCTTGTCGCCTCCCATGTCGTATCTCTGCCAGTTGCGGGCGCGGTTCGAGCCCTCGCCCCAATATTCCTTGACATAGCTGCCGTTGAGCATGAGCTTGTTTGTCGGGGATTCGTCAAATCTGGAGAAATATCTGCCGAGCATCACGAAATCCGCGCCCATGGCAAGCGCGAGTGTGATGTGGTAATCCTGTACTATGCCTCCGTCGGAGCATACCGGAACGTAGATACCGGTCTCCTCGAAGTACTTGTCGCGTTCGGCGCATACCTCGATAAGAGCGGTCGCCTGTCCTCTGCCGATGCCCTTCTGCTCACGGGTTATGCAGATAGAGCCTCCGCCTATGCCGACCTTTACGAAATCGGCGCCGCATTCCGCGAGGAAGCGGAAGCCTTCCTTATCAACGACGTTTCCGGCTCCGACCTTTACGGCGTCGCCGTACTTCGCGCGGATCCACTCTATCGTGAGCTTCTGCCACTCGCTGAAACCCTCGGAGCTGTCTATGCAAAGCACATCTGCTCCCGCGTTCACGAGAGCGGGTACTCTCTCCGCGTAGTCGCGGGTGTTTATGCCGGCTCCCACCACGTAGCGCTTCTGCGCGTCGAGGAGCTCGTTGCTGTTCTCCTTGTGGGATTCGTAGTCCTTGCGGAACACGAAGTAGAGCAGCTTTCCTTCCTTGTCCACTATCGGCAGGGAGTTGAGCTTGTGATCCCATATAATATCGTTGGCTTCCTTCAGGGTAGTTTCTGCGGGAGCCGTGATGAGCTTGTCAAAGGGGGTCATGAATGTGCCGACCTTGGTGTCGGGAGCCATTCTTGATACGCGGTAGTCACGGCTAGTAACAAGACCGACGAGCTTTGTCCCGGTCGTGCCGTCCTCGGTGACTGCCATTGTGGAGTGACCGGTCTTTTCTTTGAGCGCGAGAACGTCCCTGAGCGTCATCTGAGGGCTCAGGTTGGAATCGCTGGTAACGTAGCCTGCCTTGTAAGCCTTTACTCTTGCGACCATAGCAGCCTCGTCCTCGACTGTCTGGGAGCCGTAGATGAACGAGATGCCGCCCTCTTTCGCGAGAGCTATCGCCATTTTCTCGCCCGATACCGACTGCATTATAGCCGATACCATGGGTATGTTCATATTGATCGCGCTTTCCTCGCCCTTTCTGAACTTCACGACGGGAGTTCTCAGGGATACGTTCGCGGGTATGCACTGCGATGAGGAATAACCGGGGATAATGAGGTATTCGCCGAAGGTATGCGAGGGCTCGGAATAAATAAATGCCATGTTTTTTCTCCTTTCATACTGCGTCTGTCACCTGTTGCCGAATAAATTATTACCTATTATTATACCTCTTCCGACGAAAAATGTCAACCGTTTCCGGAAATTTCGGAACGGTTCTCATTTTACTTTAACTATACTTGCCCGGAAGTTGATTTTTTTGTGGAAATATGATAATCAGGTCTTGATTTTTCGCTGCGGATATGGTAATATATACTTGCGACATAAATTTTAAAACATCAAATATAGGCACACAAATTTATCATACTATTATGGTAAATTTGCAGGCTCTTTCTTCGTGTGCTTTTATAGTTGATGTTGAAAGAAATTTGTGTCGCAGCAAATCGAGCTTTGCATTTTTACGGGTGCGCGGCTCCTTGCTGCGCACTTTTTTCTTTCACAAAAAAATCAAATTTACGGAGGATAAAAGTATGAAACGATTTAAAAAGCTTGCGGCGTTTTTTCTTTCAATGATGATGATAGTGTGTTGTTTTAGCGCGTCGGCTTATGCAGGTAATATCCTAAATGATGCAAAAACGATAAAACAACTTGAAACGATAAGTATTATAAACAAAACCAATGAAGACAAGAGCTATTATTATAAAATTAATCTACCAGATTCTGGCAAACTCGCATTTCACGGCGAAAGGACAAAATCATTTTGGGGTACTGAAAGGTTTTATGTTTCTGATTCAAATGGAACATCAATTTTTGATGAGTATTTAAGTGAATCTTTTGAACAAACAATTAATATTAAGAAAAAAGGTACATATCTGATTAAAATTAATCTCGATCGTAAGTACGATTATTATTCAGGAGGTAAATCTGGAACAGACTATGCAAGTGTATCTAATTTCTACTATTCTTTTGAACCCGACAACACCCCGACTATCTCCCTCGCCCTCAATGTAGAGGTCGGCGACGAGCTTGATTTCTCGGCTCTTGCCAGCAACTACACCGGCAAATGCACATGGAAGTCCACAAAGCCCGCTGTAGCGTCTGTCGATAAGGGAAAGGTAAAGGCGCTCAAGGTCGGCAAGGCTAAAATACGCGCGTACATGAACAACGGCGACTACGCGGAGATAACGCTGATCGTCAAGAAAAAATAAGAATTACGGCTGATTTATGTCGCACAGCAAAAGCCTCCCCGCCCGGTAAAGCTCCGGACGGGGGCTTTTTTCGGCTTCTCTGTTATTTATGGCGCGTTGCCATTGAATTTCCGGCCAAAATATGGTATAATGACGGTAAAACATGACAGGGAGAACAATTATGACGCTATACGTAAGCGACCTTGACGGTA
>JAIKZF010000008.1 GCA_024682455.1 Ruminiclostridium sp.
ACTCTATAAAGACGCCGCCGAGGAAGCTCCGGCTCCCGCGGTCGAAGCAAAGCCCGCCGCAAGCTACGACGACAGCTGCGTTTATTCCCCGCTCAAGGGCGCGGCAGTCCTCATGGCGGACGTTCCCGACGAGACCTTCGCGACGGACGTTCTCGGAATGGGCGCTGCGGTAGACCCGAGCGAGGGCAAGGTCGTGGCTCCCGCGGACGGCGAGGTCAGCACGCTGTTTGACACACATCACGCGATTGGGCTTACTCTCGACAACGGCATGGAAATGCTTATCCATGTGGGTATCAATACCGTAGAGCTGAACGGCGAGGGCTACAAGGCTCACGTCGAGGAGGGCGATAAAGTGGTGCGCGGGCAGACGCTCATCACATTCGATATCCCTCTGATACAGAGCAAGGGATATAAGACGATAACCCCTGTTATCATCACAAATCCCGATGATTATAAGGATATACACAAGGCAGCCGACGGAAATGTCGATTTCCTCGACAAGCTGATAGAAACAACGAAGTGATATTTTCGCAAGGACGGTGAGCTTTGCAGATGAAAAACGACTTCAGGCAAAAGCTGCATCTCGAACCCGTGAGCGGCTGGCTAAACGACCCGAACGGGCTGTGCTTCTTCAACGGCGGGTATCACGTTTATTTCCAGTACTCGCCGGACAGCGCCGAGGGCAAGGGACGTAAATGCTGGGGACACTGGAAGAGCCCCGACCTGCTTCACTGGCAGTTCACGGGGACGGTGCTTTTCCCCGACACGCCCGACGACCGCAGCGGCGTATACTCGGGCTGCGGCTTCGTGAAAGACAATACGCTGTACCTCTTCTACACCGGCAACGTGAAGGAGGAGGGCGACCATGACTACATCACCTCCGGGCGCGGCGCGAACGTGATACTCGTCACGACCGCAGACGGGCATAACATGAGCGGAAAGCGCGTCCTGCTGCGCAATTCCGACTACCCGGACTACTGCTCGTGCCACGTGCGCGACCCGAAGGTCTGGGAGGAAAACGGCATGTATCACATGGTGCTCGGCGCGAGAACGCTCGACAACAGGGGCTGCGTGCTGTACTATGTTTCCGACGATCTTGCTGACTGGAAATATGACAGGACTCTTTACGGGAACGACGGCAGCTATATGTGGGAATGTCCCGATGAGTTCACGCTCGGCGGCAGGCGGTTCCTGAGCATATCGCCGCAGGGGCTTCCGCATGAGAAATATTTCTCGCAGAACGTGTACAGCTCCGGTCATCTGGACATCGACAAGGGCGTTTATACGGAATGGGACAAGGGTTTTGACTTCTACGCGCCGCAGACTTTCGACGCTCCCGACGGCAGAAAAATACTGATAGGCTGGGAGGGTATCGGCGATATCCCGTACAGCAATCCCACAACGCCGCTCGGCTGGCAGCATTGTCTTACGCTGCCGCGTGAGCTTTCCGCGAGAGAATACGGCGTGATACTGCAAACGCCGGTACGAGAGCTTGAAAAGCTCCGCAGGAATGAAACCACGATAAAGAGCAGCGATACCGTAAAGACGAAGCTCCCGTTTGAGCTGACCGGAAAAGCCGCCGGAAATTTCACAGTAACATTTGAAAACATATTGACGCTCGAATACCGGGAAGATGAGTTTTCGCTCACCTTCACCTCCGACAGCGCCGGCTGCGGCAGAGATGTGAGATATGCAAAACTTGCAGACTGCGGAGACATTCGCGTTATCGCGGACACAGCCTCGCTTGAAGTATATCTGAACGGCGGCGGAACGGTGATGTCCGCGAGAATGTACCCGGCGGATACCGATGTGACTCTTTCGGTGAACGGCGTGAACGGAACCGTATACGAGCTTGACGGGATAGAGGTGATATCCGATGAATAACGTGCTCGCGGCGATAGGCGAAGCGCTTATCGACTTCATACCCGACAGAAGCGGCTGCGCGTTCGGCGACGTGACCGCCTTCTCGCCGAAGGTCGGTGGAGCTCCCGCGAACGTGTGCGCGGCGTTCTCGCGCCTCGGCGGGCAGTCGAGGCTGCTGACACAGCTCGGCAACGACCCGTTCGGGCACAAGATCATAGACGAGCTGAACGCTGTCGGCGTCGATACCGGCTGCATTTCCCTCACCGACAAGGCGAACACGGCTCTCGCGTTCGTGTCGCTCGCCGAAAACGGCGACAGGACTTTCTCATTCTATCGCAAGCCCTCCGCGGATATGCTGTACGATGAGGACAGCGTAAAGGAGGAATACTTCGGAGATGTGTTCGCGCTCCACTTCTGCAGCGTCGATATCGGAGATTTCCCGATGAAGCAGGCGCACAAAAAGGCAGTCGGGATAATGCGCGAACGCGGCGGGATAGTGAGCTTTGACCCGAACCTGCGCTTCAATCTCTGGGAGAGCCGTGAAGCTCTTCACAGCGCCGTACAGGAGTTCATACCGATGAGCGATATAGTGAAGCTCTCGGAGGACGAGCTCGAATTCGTCACCGGAGCGAAGGATATCTCAATGGGCGCGCACAACCTGTTCGGGCAGGGAGTAAAGCTCGTGCTCTACACCTGCGGGAGCAAGGGGGC
>JAIKZF010000014.1 GCA_024682455.1 Ruminiclostridium sp.
TTCTCAGCTCGGTGATAGTGACGATAATCAGCTACGCAAACAAAATGCTCCATAACAAATAAAGAACAGATAAAGAACAGATAAGGAGCCGGTCCCGCCGGGTATATGACGGGGCCGGCAGAATAAGGCAGCTTAATGGAATATTTTCTCAATACCGCACGGCAGATCCCGGAATACCGTTCCGCGGCCGCCGCCGTGCCGGGTATGCCCGTTATGGTAACGGGGCTTTCGCATATACACAAGGCACACTTCCTCGCGGCGCTATCGCTTGAACCGGATCTCAGGGCTCCCGTTATCGTCCTCTGCGATACCGAGGGCGAGGGCGCAAGACTCTGTACGGACATCAACACGATGACCGGCGGGGAAACAGCCTTCTCTTTCCCGGCAAAGGATATGGTGCTCGGAGATGTTGACGCTGTCTCGCGCGAGTACGAGCACAGGCGCATAGGCATACTCTCGCGTATGCTGAACGGCAGGGCGAAGATAGTCTGCGCCACTCCCGAAGCGGCTTCGCAGATAACCATACCGCGGAAGATACTGCAAAAACGCACTTTGACAATAAACCCCGGTGACCAATTGTCGCTTTCCGGAGTTACGTCCGCTCTGGTCGAGGCGGGCTATTCGCGCTGTGACCGGATAGAAGGAGTTTCGCAGTTCTCACTGCGCGGCTCGATACTCGACGTTTACCCGGTGAACTTCGGTATGCCGGTCAGAATAGAGCTGTGGGGAGACGACGTTGACAGCATCTCGGTGTTCGATCTCGAATCACAGCGCAGAATAGATACCATAAAGAAGATAGATATTGCTCCCGCACTCGAAACACTGTTCCTCGACAACGCGCAGATCTGCGACAAGCTCGAAGCGCTGCTGCCGAAGATACGCGGCAAAAAAGCCGCCGAGGTGAAGGAGCGCATACGCCGCGATATCGGCAATGTCAGCGGCGGGGCAGGCTGCGCCAATACGGACAGATATCTGCCGGTCTGCTATGACAGCGAGGAAACGCTGTTCGATTACGCGGACAATGTTATAATATGCGAGAATACGTCCTGCAATGAGAGCTTCCGTTCCGCTTTCGCACAGCACACCGAGGATATCAGGCTGCTGTTTGAGGAAGGGATACTCTGCAAGGGACTTGACAGATATATGCTGACACAGGCGGAGTACCGCGCAGCCGCCGAAAGCAGGGTCAGCGCCTATTTCGACAACTTCATGCGCGGCGGCGACCTGAAACTTTCAAAGCTGCTCAGCGTTTCGGCGGGGCAGGTCGCTCCGTGGAGCGGCGAATACCGCGTCCTGCTCGACGAGCTGAAAAACTACCTTTCCGAGAATTTCAGCGTCATCGTCATGGCAGGTACCGAAAAGGCGGCAAAGGTGCTTGCGGACGATCTCCGAAGCGACGGCATAGCCGCGGATTTCGCGTCAGAGCCGAAAAAGCTGTACGCAAAGCGCGTGTATATCACGCCCGGCGTGCTGAGCTCCGGTTACAGCTACCGGGAGGCAAGGCTCGCGGCGATATCCCACACGTCCGTGACGATACAGACGAGAGAGGCTCCCAAGCGCAGGAAAGCCGAGGTCATAAACTCGCTCAGCGACATCTCCGTCGGTGACCTTGTCGTTCACAACACCTACGGCATAGGCGTTTTTGAGGGCGTGCAGAAGCTGACGCAGGATAAGATAAGCAAGGACTACATCAAGATAAAATACGCGGGTACGGACGTGCTTTATGTCCCTGTAACGCAGCTCGATCTGATATCGCGCTACATAGGCGCCGGCGACGCAAGCACCGTCAAGCTGTCGAAGATGAATTCCGACCAGTGGCAGAAGACCAAGACAAGGGCAAAGGCTGCCGCGAAGGAAATGGCGGAGGAGTTCATAGAGCTGTACTCTAAGCGCATGAAAACAAAGGGATATGCCTTTGACCCGGACGGACCGGAACAGTCGGAGTTCGAGAACCATTTCAGCTACGTCGAGACGGACGATCAGCTCCGCTGCATAAACGAGATAAAGCTCGACATGGAACGCGACAAGCCCATGGAGCGCCTGCTCTGCGGCGATGTCGGCTTCGGCAAGACCGAGGTCGCTCTGCGTGCCGCGTTCAAGTGCGTAATGAGCGGAAAGCAGTGTGCGCTGCTCTGCCCGACGACGGTGCTTGCGTGGCAGCACTACCAGACCGTGCTGAAACGAATGGACGGGTTCGGGCTGGATATCGAGCTTCTTTCCCGTTTCCGCACACAGAAAGAGATAAAAACGACGATCGAGCGTATGAAGCGCGGAAGCGTTGATATCGTCATAGGAACGCACAGGCTCGTGCAGGACGACATATCGTTCAGGGATCTCGGTCTCGTTATCATAGATGAGGAGCAGCGCTTCGGCGTTGCCCACAAGGACAAATTCAAGCAGATGTTCGCGGGAGTGGATATACTCACGCTCTCCGCCACACCTATACCCCGCACGCTGAATATGGCGATGTCCGGCATACGCGACATGAGCGTCATCGAAACGCCCCCGCAGGACAGACAGCCCGTCACTACCTACGTTATCGAGCATAACGAGGGAGTTATTGCACAGGCTATCAACAAGGAGCTCCGCAGGAACGGGCAGGTCTATTATATCCACAACCGCATAGAGTCGATATTCCAGTGCGCGTCCGATCTGCACAAGCTGGTCCCGGAAGCGCGTATCGGCATAGCACACGGCAAAATGGAGGAGGACGAGCTGCTCGAAGTGTGGCGCAAGCTGCTCGAACACGAGATAGACGTACTCGTCTGCACCACGCTGATAGAAACGGGCGTAGATGTGCCTAACTGCAACACGCTGATAATCGAGAACGCCGACTACATGGGACTTGCGCAGCTGCACCAGCTCCGCGGCCGTGTCGGGCGCACAAACCGCCGCGCTTTCGCTTATTTCACGTTCAGACGCGGCAAGGAGCTTTCGGAAACGGCTGCGAAAAGGCTTGACGCTATACGCGAGTTCACGCGGTTCGGCTCCGGCTTCCGCATAGCGATGCGTGACCTGGAGATACGCGGCGCGGGTTCGATACTCGGCGCGAGCCAGTCCGGGCAGATGTCGGCTGTCGGCTACGATATGTATTTAAA
>JAIKZF010000023.1 GCA_024682455.1 Ruminiclostridium sp.
TGTCTCCCTATTTATCTGATAAAGAGGTGTCGGAATTGGACGGGAATAAAAAGAGATTTTCAATAGGGCGTAAGATGTATGTGTTCGTGATATGCGTCGTTCTGGCGGCGGCATTCGGCACGGCGGCTCTTTCGTATTTCATAAGCGCAGATCAGATAGACCGGTATTTCAAGCGCCTTGCTTATAACTCCGCACGCAACTTTGCATCGTTCATAGATGCCGAATACTGCGCACGGCTCAGGGAGCACATCGAGTCCGACGAATTCCAGGCTCTCCGCGATACAGCCGAAGAGGAGGATGACGAGGAAGCTATAAAGAGCTACCTTACGGAACACGATCTGTGGGAGGGCTACTCTGATATAAGAGAAAGGCTCAGTACCTACCTGAGCAATATGTACGACCTGAAATACCTGTACATAATAGTCATAGGCGATAAAGACGCGGTCAAGGATATGTATCTGATAGACGATTATGAACAGCCCCTGTATGAGACCGGATATTACGAGGACCGCGAAGAGGGGCTTCTCGGCAAGGATATCGCGAACAGCGACGATTCCTACATCTCCAACGGCGACTGGGGCTGGCTGTGCTCGGCTTACGCACCGGTGCGCACGCCGGACGGAAAAACTGTCTGCAGTGTGGGCTGCGACGTCTCTATGGAAGGCATAATGGAGGAACGAGCACAGCTGATCGCTTATGTTTCCGTAGCGGTGATACTGCTGACGATCATTGTGCTTGCAGTCGCGATACTGTTCGTAAACAGGGTCATCGTAAATCCGCTCAATAAGCTGACTGCCGAAATGAAGAAATTCAAGCCGGCCGAGGGTGTAGATTACCATGAGGCGGGCGTCGTCGACATTGATATCGGAAGCAAGGACGAGATAAACGACATCTATATGACGGTGCGAACGATGCAGACGAATATCATAGACTATATAAACGATCTGTCCGTTATGCAGCGCGACAATATGAAATATAAGTCAAGTCTGAGAAAGGCAAAGAGCGATATAAGGTCAAAGGACGAGCAGATAGGTCAGATAAGCAGAGAGGCATACCGCGATGCGCTGACCGGTCTCGGCAACAAGACCGCCTATATAAAGAAGAGCGATGAGCTGAACCAAGAGATAGAGAGTAAAAATGTCGAATTCGGCATCGTGGTCGCGGATCTTAACGACCTGAAGCAGATAAACGACAAATACGGTCACAGGGCAGGGGACGCCTATATCCTCGGCTCCGGCAAGGTGCTCTGCGAGGCGTTCAAGCATTCGCCCGTGTTCAGGATAGGCGGCGACGAGTTCGTGGTCATACTTCGGGGCAGGGATTATCAGAACAGACACTCTCTTATCGAGCATGTGAGGAGTTCCTTCGCGGAGAGCTGCCGGGACGAGTCCGTCGAGCCGTGCGAAAGATACTCGGCAGCGGTCGGCATGGCGGAGTACGCCTCGGACGACAGCACGGTCGAGCTCGTATTCAAACGTGCCGATAAGGCGATGTATGAGGACAAGAAGCTCTACAAGAGCAAAAACGGAAGCTATCGCTAAAAAAAGACCCGCGTGCGTTCAAGCGCCGCGGGTCTTGTTGTTCTGTTTCTTCCGGCTGCCGTTCAGGAGCGCGGAGAGCTGCGTCTGTCCCTGCCGGAGGTCATATAATACCTGTTCTTGTTCTCGTACATATTCTTGTCCGCTTCTTTCAGCAGCGCGCCGAAATCCGAGCCCTCTTTATACAGACCCGTTCCGTAGGAAACGGAGAAGCCGTTCAGGTATTTTCCCTTGTATTCCGCAGCGGCGTGATCGAGCTTTTCGAGACAGCCGGGGATTTTGTTCTCGGGGTCGGTCATTATGAGGCAGAATTCGTCGCCGCCGAGACGGTAAATGTCTCCCTGTTCGCCGAATGCGGCTCGTATGCATTTGGCGGCTGCGATGATGAGCTCGTCGCCTGCTTCGTGACCCATACTGTCATTTACGGACTTAAGACCGTTAACGTCGAAAATTATCACGCAGCAGTCCTTCGGTAGCTCTTTCGAGAGCCTGTCGAATTCCTCGGAATATGCTCTGCGGTTTTTCAGCCCCGTCATCTGGTCGTAATAGGCGTATATCGTCTGAATATCCGCAAGCTTTTTCATCTTTTCCGCAAGGGCGCTCTTCTTATCGGAGCGGATCATTATGAAAAGAAGAATAGCGATAACGAGCGCCGCTACGACGATAGTCAGCAGCAGCGGAAGAGCCAGTCTTCTGAATACCAGCGTAGTGTCGATAACCGACAGACAAAGCCACTTGTTCTCGATCGGCATAGAGTAGACGAAATACTGCTTGGCGCCGTGATTGAGAGAGAAGAAGCGTCCCTCTGTTACTGTCAGCTGCTCGGATATGGCGTGTCCGAGCGTACCCTCTTCCTTACGGTAGTTCTTGTCTATCTCGTTCTTATCGGAATGAGCTATGACGCGGTGCTTCTCATCGAGGATGAACTGCATATCCGAGCCTCCGACAAGCACAATATTCTCGGTTATCTTCTGGAGCTGCTCCAGCGAGAAGTCCGCCGCGACCACGCTTACGCCGTCGCACAGAGTCTTGGCGAGAGTTATCATAATGGTGCCGGTCTGGGCGTCGAGGTACGGCTCCACGACGACTACGTCGCCGCTGCCGGCTATCGCGTCTTTGTACCACGGTCTTTCTGTTGGTACGTAATCAGCGTCCGGGACCCAGCCCACGCCGTCAAGGTAATCGCCGTCTATATAGGCGTAGATGCCCGTGGCGTTGCCGGACATGATGTTTGCTGCCGCTACGGACTGGTTTTCGAGATAGTCGAGCATCTCTTCGTGTGAGCGCTTCTCGGTTATCATATTGTCTAGAGTATACCCGGTCAGTCTGATGACGTCGACGCCGGTAGACAGGTACTTGTCTATCTGTCCCGCCGAGCTTACGGCGTCGAGCTCTCCGCTGGTTATGATGTTATCCTTTGTCTCGGAATACAGCATAAAGTAGTAGATGATAATTATACCTACAAAAAACACAATGATAAGCGTGGTAACTATCATACTATGTATTGCGGATAAGCCGTTTTTTCTGGTTTCATTATCCACGTTCATAAATATAATATTCTCCCCCGGTCCCCGAAGCCTTCTTCCGTATGTGCGCAGTCGTTTTGACGCGATGTGCGCGCTTACGGAACGCCGATCCCGCGAAGACCCTGTACTGTGAGATAGAAAGGCGGTATTATACTGAGTTCAGTCCTGTCTGAAAAAATCTTGCCGGCTGTGATTCCGTCAATATGTCCGCGGGCAGAACTGAAATTATTATTACAGCCGCTTCCTCGTGTGCATTTTATTATATCATATTATGCCGGAATTTGCAAGTTTTTTTCGATAATTCGCGGCGAATTATCCCCGTGAAAAACAGTTCCGATACAAAAAGAAAAGCCGGAGCTTTCGTTCCGGCTTTTCGCTTGTGCTGTTATGATATGGCGATATACTGGCTTGTCGGGAGCTTTGACTTGGGTTCCTTCTTCGGTATCTCTATTTTCAGAACGCCGTTGTCGAATTTCGCCTTGATCTCGTCCTGTGTGATATCCTCGCCGACATAGAAGCTTCTGGACATAGAGCCCGAATAGCGCTCCTGACGGATAAGCTTGCCCTTCTTGTCCTTCTCGTCCTTGTCGAGTCCCTTTTCGGTGCTTACGGTCAGATAGCCGTTTTCGAGCTTAAGCTTTATCTGCTCCTTCTTAAAGCCCGGCAGGTCGATATCCGCCTCGAAGTGATCGTCGTGCTCATGCACATCGGTCTTCATTATGTGAGAAGCCTTCTTGCCGTACAGCTTCCTGTCGATGTCTCCGAAGTCCCCGAACGTCGGGAAGCTCATGTCCATAAAATCGTCAAACAGACCGTCATTGAAAATTGTAGGCAGCAACATAGGTCATTCCTCCTTCATACTCATCAACATTATTGCCTTGAATGCTTCCGAGCAGAGGCACGGAGGTTCGGGATACGAGGTATTTGTTTTTTGGAGCTCCGCCTCATATCGTCTCTGTTCCTTTGTTCGTTTCTTATTATAGCACGATTTTTAGCAATGTCAATAGGAGAGTGCTAATTTTAACAAAATTTTCACAAACTTCACATTACGATCATATATTTTTTTCGGAGGCGCGGAAGGGTGGAGCCGGGAGCCTGTTCGCAGACAAGAAAATACTTGCATATTATAAAAGAATATGCTATAATATCCTTGTATTCCGAAAAGGAGGTAATTTCATAATGAAAGATACAGCAAAAAAACTGCTTGTTTCCGCTGTGATGTGCGCTATTTCGCTGACCGCGGCTTCCTGTTCCGAACAGCCCAAGCCCGCGGCTGCGACTTCCGCTGCGCAGAGCGAGACCACGACGACAGCGGCAGCCGTGACGGAGCCTGCCAAGACCGGGACCGTGACCGAGCCGGAGAAAACAACCGCCTCTGCAGTGACCTCCGCGTCTCCGGAGACCGTGACCGAGACAACTACCACGACTCAGGCTGAGGAGCCCGCTGCCGGTACAGAGGATAAGCTTCACCCGTTCAGGCTCGGAGTATGGCTCTCGACAAATGAAGAATATGACGGTATGTACTACGATGAGAATTATTACTGCTTCCGCGATAACGGCGGAGGCTCCGTGCGCTCACAGTCCATGGGCATAGGCGTAGGCTTCGGTTATGAAATGAACGCCGACGACCCGCTCAGGGGCGTTTTCCATCTGGGCGCTGCCGATGCCGATTCCGAAATGGAGATCATTGATGTCGGCACGGATACCGTAAGGGTAAAGTGGCTGGACTCCGGTGTCGAGGAGCTGTGGACATATATGGGCTCCGAGGACGATTTCAGCTGGTATGACAGCTATTCTCTCGGCGAAATGGCGAAGTATCTGTACGGAATGAGCCAGTACTGCCCCTCAAATATGGGCGCCGACCCTTACATCGACGAATGGAACGGACCCGTAAAGATCCTCATTTTTGACATCGACGATACCGACGGCATGAGAAGCAGAGAGGCGCTCTATACCATAGACAGATATACCGGTAAGGGCACGGTATACACATACAAGGAAAACGGCGTCGCGGTCGAGAAAGGCCAGACATACGATGTCGACCTGACGATGTTTGAGGGCGAGTGGGTAGATATGCCCTACCCGAACAGGTTTTCCGCCGTACCCGATATGCCCGAGAGACACGAGCTCCTTGAAAACGGCGATATGCTTGGCTTCTGGTACATAGGCTATGTGGACTCGTGGATGACTGATATCGACAGCGCACGCGATGTGTACAACATTGTATTTGAGAAGACGGGCATGATGAGCAAAATGAGACTGCTTAAGACCTTCCCCTACGACAGGTTCGTGAACAACGGCAGCGGTACTCAGCTTTACTACATACTTCCCGCCGACGAGCACGGAACGATCACCGTGACCGCGCTCACTCCCGATAACGACGATAATCTCCGTGAAAGCGACGTGCTGTACAGCGGCGAGTATTTCAGCTATCCGCTGCTGCTGAAGTGCAACACCACCGAGATATACTCAGATGTGGTCATCAGGGTCACCGACAGCTCCGGCAGAACGGTAGAGTGGAGCCCGTTCGTCAGCGGCGAGAACGGCAGGGTAGTGACCGATAACGCCGTGGGCGGCACGGTGAGGGACTTCACGGATTACGATCACCTCATGCACCCCGATATGATGCCCGGCGTGGGCTGAGACGGCTCAATACCTCCCCTTATGACGCGATACCGCGGAGTAAGGGGATTTTTTTGATTTGCTGTTGATTTTTTCCCGGCGTTGTGCTATAATGGTTACATAGTTTTCCCGGAAAAGGAGTCGGTATGCAGAACTTTTATCTTATCCTGACAATATTGTCATTTGCGCTGTCGGGAGTTTACTTTTTGATGTGGCGCAAGCGGTTCAATGTATATTCGGCAGTCTTCTATACGATCATACCGTTCTGCGAGCTTGGCTACTGGCTGCTGTCAAACAGCACCACGCTCCAGGAAGCCATAATAGCCAACAAGATCATCTATGTGGGAGCCTGCTTCCTGCCGCTGTTCTATATGCTGTTCATCTACTCGATATGTGATGTGAGGATACCGAAGCCGCTGACTGTTGCGGCATTTGCCGCCGCGACCCTTATTTACAGCTCCGTGCTGTCCATAAAGCATTCCGAGCTGTTCTACAAGGATATAAGCATGGAATTCAACGGAGATTCGCCGGTTCTCATAAAGGTGTACGGACCCATGCACACCGTGTGCGTGATTTGGGTAATAGTCTCGTTCGCGGCAAATCTCGCGGTCATCGTATACAGCTTCTTCAAGAATAATAAGGTGTCCATAAAGCACGTGATGATACTGTTCATCGTTGATGTACTGGCTGTGTTCTTCTACTTCGGAAGAAGGCTGACAAACTCCGATATCGATCTGGTCGGGATTGCGTATCTGCTGATGCAGGCGGGCTATCTGCTCATCATAAACCGCATCTGTCTCTATGATATAAGCGACAACGTCATCGAGGGCCTGATAGACAGCGAGGAGCACGCGTATGTCTCGCTCGATCTCAGCTTCAACTACCTCGGCAGCAATATCACGGCGAAGAGGATCCTTCCCGCTCTTGCAGATCTGCGTATCGACGCGAAGATAAAGGGCAGTGAGCTAAAGGCGATCAACGAGTGGGTATGGGACTTCATCGAGGACGGAAAGTCCGATCTCGATTATACCTTTGAGGACAGGATATATTCCGTAAATGTAGATTATCTGTTCAATAACAAGAAAAAGTACGGCTATCAGATCACACTGAACGATATCACGGAGGAAAGAAAGCACCTTGACTTTATAAAGAATTATAATACCATTCTGGAGAGCGAGGTAGAGAGAAAGACCGAGCACATAAGCGAAATGCACAACAAGCTGATACTCGGACTTGCGACAATGGTAGAAAGCCGCGACAACTCTACCGGCGGACACATCAGGAGGACAAGCGACTGCATAAGGATACTTATAGACAGCATAAAGCGTACAGGCGCGTACGACCTGGACGACGAATTCTGCAAAAATCTTATCAAAGCCGCGCCTATGCACGACCTTGGCAAGATAGCCGTCGATGACGCCATACTCAGGAAGCCCGGAAGGTTCACCCCGGAGGAGTTCGAGCAGATGAAGACCCATGCCGCCAAGGGCGCTGAGATGATAGAACAGGTGCTTGAGGGTACTGACGACGAGGACTTCAAGCGCATAGCGGAGAATGTCGCGCACTATCATCACGAGAGAATGGACGGTACAGGCTATCCCGAGGGTCTCACGGGGGACGAGATACCGCTGGAGGCGCGTATCATGGCGATCGTCGATGTGTATGACGCTTTGGTGAGCAAGCGCTGCTACAAGGAGAGTATGTCGTTTGAGCATGCCTTCGGTATCATAGACGACGGCATGGGAAAGCAGTTCGATATCGAGCTGCGTGACAGCTTCTATGACGCGCGCCCGGAGCTTGAAAAGTATTATTCCGCATAAAAAGGCTATAACATAAACGATTCCCGGAGGCTTGCAGCTTCCGGGAATTTTTCTATTCTTCCATTTGTTTTGAGAAATACATAGCCGCCGCTCTCACCAGGGCGGTCTGTTCGGGCGTCGCGTATTCGCTGGCTCCGCCGGACAGCATAACGACGGCTCCGTTCACATCACCCTGCGCCACGATAGGCGCACAGGCTATCGCGTACTTGTCTATACCCTCGATCGGGTTTATGCGCTTATCCTCCAGCGAGGCATACACCAGCGGACGGCGGCTCTCGATAACATCCTCCAGCGAGCTTGACACGCGGCGTTCGAGGACCTCCTTCTTCTGCATACCCGATACTGCTATGACGTGGTCGCGGTCGCATATCGCAGCGGGGCAGCCGCCGATCTTCGCCAGCACTTCGGCATACTGATTCGCCAGGTCGGTTATGTCCCCCACGGGCGAGTATTTCTTGAATATGACCTCGCCCTCGGCGTTAGTGAATATCTCCAGCGGGTCGCCTTCCCGTATACGCATGGTCCTTCGTATCTCCTTTGGTATTACGACCCTGCCGAGATCGTCTATCCTTCTGACTATTCCGGTTGCTTTCATATATATTATTCCTTTCGGTGCATTATTTTGCGGGAGCTCTTTGCTCCGTTGGGAATATTATCTGCGGTGAAAAGCAATTTATTCTGAAAAATGTAAAGAAAGCTTTTATATATTATCGCCGCGGCGGTAATATAAGTATTTTGAAAATGAAATAAAAAGGCCGGCTCCGTGGAATGATCCCGGAGCCGGTCTTATTATGAAAGTTTCTTTATCCGAAATACTCGACGCCGCTTTTGAAGAGAGGCTGATCCTTGATACCGTCGACGTTGGTGCAGCAGTCGGCGGAGATTCGTTCGCTGTGACCCATTTTGCCGAGCACGCGTCCGTCGGGGGAGATGATACCCTCAATGGCGTACATCGAGCTGTTGGGATTGTAGCGCAGATCCATTGTCGGGTTGCCGTCAAGGTCTACGTACTGGGTAGCCACCTGACCGTTGGCTATCAGCTTCTTTATGACCTCGTCGCTCGCTACGAACCTGCCCTCGCCGTGGGAGATCGGAATGGTGTGGATATCGCCTACATTGCAGTTCATCAGCCACGGGGACTTGTCAGTGCAGATGCGTGTTCGCACGAGCTGAGACTGGTGCCTGCCGATCTTGTTGAAGGTGAGGGTAGGGCTTTCCGCCGTCAGCGGCACGATCTCGCCCAGCGGCACAAGCCCCAGCTTTATGAGCGACTGGAAGCCGTTGCAGATTCCGAGCATAAGTCCGTCGCGGTTGTAGAGCATATCGTTGACAGCTTCCTTCACCTTCGGGTTGCGGAAGAACGCGTTTATGAACTTGCCGGAGCCCTCGGGCTCGTCGCCGCCGCTGAAGCCGCCGGGTACTGCGATGATCTGGCTCTGCGCGATAAGCTTCGCGAACGCCTCAACAGACTCCTCCACGGAAGCCGCGTCAAGGTTCTTTATCACGAATATCGACGGTTCGCCTCCCTCGCGCCGGAAAGCCTCAGCCATATCGTATTCGCCGTTGGTACCCGGGAATGCGGGAATGAGCACTCTGGGCTTTGCGGTCTTGTTGGCGGGAGCGCATACGAGCTTTTCGCCGGTGACTGTCGCTATCGGCTCGGGAGCGTCGTAGTGCTTGACGATATCTCTGAATATAGGTTCGAGAACAGCGTCCCACTTCTTTTCGAGCGCCGCGATGTCAAGTGTTACGCTGCCGCTTGTGATCGTGTATTCCTCGGTAGTCTCACCGATGAGCTCGAAGCCGTCGAGCTCCTTGCCTGACTCGACGATGAATGCGCCGTAATGAAGTCCGAACAGCTTGTTGTCGTCAAGCTCTTTGAGCTTCGCGCCGATGCGGTTGCCCAGAGACATCTTGAATATGCCCTCCGCGAGACCGCCGTGACCGAGAGTCCATACCGCAGCAGCGTCGCCGTCGGCGATGACCTTTTCGACCTTCTTGTATACTTTCTTTACGCTCTCGAAGTCGGGCATACCGTTCTCGTCGTACTCGGGAGCGATATAGTACAGCTTGTCAAAGGGCAGCTTGAATTCCGCGCTTATGATCCTGTCGGCTCTGCCCATTCCGACAGCGAACGATACGAGAGTCGGAGGAACGTCGATGTGCTCGAACGTGCCGCTCATCGAGTCCTTGCCGCCGATAGCTCCCGCGCCGAGAGCCTTCTGCGCCTTATACGCGCCGAGAATAGCGCTGAAAGGCTGTCCCCAGCGTTCGGGGTCGCCCTGTGTTCTCTCGAAATACTCCTGGAATGTCAGCCAGCATTCGTCGCTTTTGCCGCCCGCGGCGACGAGCTTCGCGATGCTCTCGACAACGGCGAGTGCCGCGCCGTGATAGGGCGACTGCACCGCGACTGCCGGATCATAGCCCCAGGCCATTATCGAGGCAGCCTTTGTCTCTGCTCCGAGCACCGGTATCTTTGCCGCCATTGCCTGAACGGGTGTCTGCTGTGTCTTGCCGGAGAAGGGCATGAGCACGGTAGCAGCGCCGACGGTGGAGTCGAAGCGCTGAACGAGCGCTCTCTGCGAGCAGACGTTCAGATCTGTCACCAGTCTCTCCCAGTCCCCTGCGGTATTCTTAAAGCCTGTCTCATAGGAGACCTTTACGTCATTTACCTTTATATCCGTGTGCTTTTCGGCACCGTTGGAGTTCAGGAACTCTCTGGAAATATTGCATATCGTCTTGCCGTTCCAGTTCATCACAAGTCGCGGCTCTGCCTCGACCACCGCTACGGGAGTAGCTTCGAGGTTCTCTTCTCCCGCCAGCCCGATGAACTTTTCGACATCGTTTTTGTCGACTACGACAGCCATTCTTTCCTGCGACTCGGAGATAGCGAGCTCCGTGCCGTCGAGACCCGCGTACTTCTTGGGCACCGCGTTGAGGTCTATGGTCAGGCCGTCGGCAAGCTCGCCGATAGCGACGGAAACGCCGCCCGCGCCGAAGTCGTTGCAGCGCTTGATGAGCACGGTGGCCTCACGCGTTCTGAAAAGCCTCTGGAGCTTGCGCTCGATCGGGGCGTTACCTTTCTGTACCTCCGCGCCGCAGCTTTCGAGCGACTGAACGCTGTGGGATTTGGAGGAGCCGGTAGCTCCGCCGCAGCCGTCGCGGCCCGTGCGTCCGCCGAGCAGGATGATCACGTCTCCGGGAGCGGGACGCTCTCTGCGCACATGATCCTCGGGAGCTGCCGCTATGACCGCGCCGATCTCCATACGCTTAGCCATATAACCGGGGTGATATATCTCCGCGACGTGTCCTGTGGCAAGTCCTATCTGGTTGCCGTAGGAGGAATAGCCCGCGGCAGCCGTGGTCGTGATCTTGCGGGGAGGCAGCTTTCCGGCTATCGTCTTGTCAACGGGCAGCAGCGGGTCGGAGGCGCCGGTCACGCGCATTGCCTGATAAACGTAGGCTCGTCCGGAGAGCGGGTCGCGTATAGCTCCGCCGAGGCAGGTCGCAGCTCCGCCGAAGGGCTCTATCTCGGTGGGGTGGTTGTGGGTCTCGTTCTTGAACATAAGGAGCCAGTCCTCGTCCTTGCCGTCCACGTCCACCTTGATCTTTACCGAGCAGGCGTTTATCTCCTCGCTCTCGTCAAGGTGTTTCAGTATGCCGTCCTTTTTGAGCTTCTTGGCGGCGAGCGTCGCGATATCCATGAGGCATATCGGCTTGCCTGAGCGGCCGAGCTCCGCGCGGTCGAGCTGATACTCCGCATAAGTATCGGCTATGTACGAAGGCTTTATATCCGCGCTGTCGATGATAGTTCCGAATGTGGTGTGGCGGCAGTGATCCGACCAGTATGTGTCTATCATTCTTATCTCGGTGATCGTGGGATCGCGCTTTTCGCTCCTGAAATAATCCTGACAGAATTTGATGTCGTCGTTGTCCATAGCGAGACCGTAGTTCTTCACAAAGTCCGCCAGTCCGTCCTTGTCAAGGTCAAGAAAGCCGTTCAGAACAGCTACCTCGGTGGGTATATCGTACTCTGTCTTGAGCGTCTTGTATTCCTCATATCCGCACTCGCGGGACTCCACGGCGTTGATGAGGTAGTGCTTTATGCGGGCAAATTCCTCGTCCGTGATCTTACCCTTGAGCAGATAAAGCTTTGCGTACTTTACGAGCGGTCTGTCGCCCTTGCAGAGCATCTGTATGCACTGTGCGGCGCTGTCTGCGCGCTGGTCGAACTGTCCGGGCAGGAACTCCACCGCGAACATTCTCTCGTCCGCAGCCGGGACGGGAAGCGAATCAAGGATATCGTCAACGGGGGGCTCGGAGAAAACGACGGGTATCGAGCGTTTGAAATCCTCCTCCGAGATATCCTCCGCGTCGTAGCGGTTGATTATCCGTACGCCTTCAAGTCCCTCGATACGAAGCGAGGTCTTGAGGTCGGAAAGAAGCTGATCGCCCTCTACCGCGTAGCGGGGCTTTTTTTCGACATAAATCCGGTAAACTGCCATATTGCTGCCACCATTCCTTTCGGTAATTCATATAAAGATATTATATCATCTTTATAAAAAATAGTCAAGAGAAAAACATAATTCATGTGTCCTCAACAACTGCCGTTTGGCAGTTGTTGTCCCAAATCCTGTTTTACAGCGGACACATTCCTTGATGTCATGCTCATTTCGCCCTTCGGGCGAACAAGCAACCGCGAATCAGCTTCATAGCGCAGCTTGAAGCTGATTCGCGGTTGATGAGCAGACATTAATTCATAACCGCAGGTCTGTCAGCATATCATTGAACAGATGAGACAAGCGGGGTGACATCATGGAAAGCGAGAGCAGGCTGATACTGGAGGAGCTTGAACGTGTAAAAGCCATGCTGTACAAGAATGAGCAGCTTTTTGATCTTGCGGTAGCCGATGCGGACATAGAGTCGCTGATATATGAACGCAAAGCGCTTCATATCAGGTATTCGGCGCTGACTGCAAGAGCCAAGGAGCTCGGTATAAAAAGGGAGGTAACGAAATGTATGAAATAGCCGGTATCTGCGCCGCTGCGGTAATAATGGCGGGAATATACGCGCGCACCGCTCACCCGAGGCTGTACGCGTTCTTCAACATAGCGGCGGGCGCAGTGAGCCTTGTTGCCTCGGAGATATATTTCGCAGGCTCGGCGGCGGGGATAACCCCGTACAGCGCGGCGCTGTCGGTGATACTCGGAGTTCCGGGAACGGCGCTGCATTATTTTATCGGTATGATGTAAAGGAGCGGTATAATGACGGTACAGGTAATGTCCGGAACTGCGGCTGTCCCCTCGGTCAGCCCGGAGAAAACGCCGGCAGACAAGCCCTATGTGTATACGCCTCCGGAGCCGGTCTACTCGGTAACGGACAGGACATATACGAGAAGCCGCCGGAGCCTCGGGTTCGCGGCGGTGATCGCGGCTCAGATCGCGGCATCGGTCTTGCTCGGAGCCGCGCTCTGGGCGGGGCTCAGCTTCGGCGGCGAGGGCGTGGGTGAGATATGCGCAGGTCTGAAAGAGCTTTTCGGCTGAGGACGGAGTTCCGTTTCTCGTTCTTCGCGGTGCTGGGCTTTATGGTCTGCACCGACAGGGAAGGAGCCGTGCTGCTGTGCGCGCTCGCCTGCCTGCTGCACGAGCTCGGACATCTGACGGTGATGCTTATGGTGAGGCGTCCGCCGTCCGCGGTGATATTCTGCGGCGGAGGCATACATATACGCGGCGGGAGCACGGGCTTTCCCGCCGTAATAGCCGGCTGTGCGGTCAATACCGCACTTTTTCTTGTGTTCGGGCTCATTCCGTGGGAGAATGAGAGCGTAAGGCTCTTCGGCGTGCTTAACTTGCTTATCGCCGCGTTCAACCTGCTTCCGATAGGCACGCTCGACGGCAGACGGCTGCTGGAGCTTGCTGTGATACGTATGCTCCCGCCGGAGAAGGCGGCGAGCTTCACGGATATCTTCGAGCGGGTAATGCTTGTGATACTGCTGCCCGCGGTAATGCTGCTGGTTTTTTCCGGACGGCTTAATTTTTCCGCGATTATTTTCTTCTTTTACCTTTTAGTGGTTGAAATCCTCGAAAAAATATAGTATAATATAAGATATTATTCACGCGGAATGAAAAAAAGAGGAGGCAAGCCTTGAAGAAAAAGATCGTTTATGCCCTGAACCTGCTCTGGACGTGCGCGGCGGCGTATCTGTCCCCGCTGGCATTCGGGCTGATATATTTCGATATCACCGGTCACTCGAAGGGCTATGCTTACGACCTGGGCCCGGAGAAAGATGTGTCAGTAATGTTCGGCTGCGCCGGGCTGGTGCTTGGGCTCGCTCTGACGCTGCCGTCGCTGATATATGTCACGGTCAGGACGAAAAGAACGGGAGCAGCCTTTCTTTTTCTGCTGATAATGCTGTGGTTATCGCTCGCGGAGCTGTACGTCTGTGCGGCTTTCGGCTGGGATACATATTTAGAAATGATATTCAACATATAAACACTATGGAGGTTCTATGACATACAAGGACAAGCTTGACAGGATACTGTTAAAGGTGCAGAAGCCCTCCCGCTATATAGGCGGGGAGCTGAATTCTGTCGAAAAGGATCCGGAGAAGGTCACTATGCGCTTCGCTTTCTGCTTCCCGGACACCTACGATATCGGAATGTCCCATCTCGGTATGAAGATACTCTACTCGCTGATAAACGATGTCCCCGGATACTGGTGTGAGCGCGTCTATATGCCCCTGCCCGATATGGAGGAGCAGATGCGCAGACACGATATACTTCTCTACGGCCTGGAGAGCCTGCAGCCCATAAAGGACGCGGATTTCATAGGCTTTACGCTCCAGTATGAGCTGTCGTTCTCGAATATCCTCGCCATGCTCGACCTCGCGGGACTGCCTGTTTACGCGAAGGACAGACCGGCTCTCACGCCGATAGTCTGCGCCGGAGGTCCCTGCGTCTGTAACGCCGAGCCGATAGCCGATTTTGTCGATCTGTGCATACTCGGCGAGGGCGAGGAAGTGAACCTTGAGCTTATGCGCCTGCTCGAACGCTGCAAGGCCGAGGGGACGACAAAGCATGAGTTCCTTGTCCGTGCCGCGCGGATAGAGGGCATATACGTCCCGTCGCTCTATGAGGTAGAATACAACGATGACTGCACGATAAAGAGCATAACCCCGACCGAGGGGGCTCCCGAAAAGGTAAGAAAGCGCATCATAAAGGATTTTGACAGCGTGTTCTATCCCGACACGTTCGTAGTACCGTTTTCGGAGATAGTCCATGACCGCGCTGTTGTGGAAGTCCTGCGCGGCTGCATACGCGGCTGCCGATTCTGTCAGGCGGGGTATCTATACCGTCCGTTCCGGGAAAAGACCGTGGAGACCATAGAAAAGGAGACGATCTCGCTCTGTGAGAGCACCGGATATGACGAGGTATCGCTGACCTCGCTGAGCACGAGCGACCACAGCGAGATAGAGCGTATGCTCGGGACTCTCGCGACTTACTCGGACGCGGCGCGCGTCAATCTGTCGCTGCCGTCGCTGCGGATAGACCGTTTCAGCAAGGAGCTCGTCGACCGCATAAAGAGCGTCCGCAAGAGCGGCCTCACCTTCGCCCCGGAGGCCGGCACACAGCGGCTCCGCGACGTGATAAACAAGAACATCACCGAGGAGAACGTGATGAACAGCTGCCGTATAGCCTTCGAGGGCGGCTACTCGTCGGTCAAGCTTTACTTCATGCTCGGTCTGCCTGACGAGACCATGGAGGACATAGACGGCATAGCCGACCTCTGCCAAAAGATAATCGACCTGTTCTACTCGATAGAAAACCGTCCGAAGGGCGGGATAAAGATATCCGTATCGCTCTCCACGTTCATACCTAAGCCCTTCACGCCGTTCCAGTTCGAGCCTCAGCCGACCGAGGACGTGATAAGGGAGCGTCAGAAGCACTTAATGGAGGTCGTCAACAAGAAGCGCGTCACGGTAAGTCGCTCGCACTTCGACGTCACGCATCTCGAAGCTGCTCTTGCGCGCGGAGACAGGCGGCTTTCCGCTGTGATATACTCGGCGTGGAAAAAGGGCTGCAAGCTCGACGGCTGGACCGAATACTACAAGTACGACAAGTGGATGGAGGCGTTTAAGGAATGCGGCATAGACCCCGCGTTCTATGTGAACCGTACCCGCAGCTATGACGAGATAATGCCCTGGGAGCAGATGGACGTGCTGGTGAGCAAGGAATTCCTTATCCGCGAGAACAAAAAAGCGCATGAAGCAGTGCCTACGCCCAACTGCCGCGAGAGCTGCGCGGGCTGCGGCGTGAACAGGTGCGTCGGCAGACCGTGCTTTGAATATGATAAATGATCTGTCAATGAGGCTGAAAAATGGGTGAATTGTGGCAATGGCTCACGGAGACCAGTGAGGGCGGGTATATGCTGCTCGCGGTAATGATATGCGCGACAGGTGCTTTCTTCTATATAATGAACTGGCTGATATTCATAAATAACTTGATACCGGGAAGAAAGTGGTCATCTATGGTGCCGCCGCTCGGGGGACTTCTCATAGCGGTCGCTATGCTTGTTGCGGGGCTCGGCTGGTGGGCGTTGATCGGGCTTACCGATCCGTTCACATTCGTGCTGATATATTCGCTGGCGGACGGAGGCAGAGGAAAATCGCGGGAAACCGACAAGAAAGAGACAGAAAAGGAAGAAACGGAAGAAAATGGCGAACACGGCAACTAAAAATATGAGGATATTCTTCTCGAAAACGGGAAGAGCGATATATATATCACATCTCGATCTGTACAGGCTGTTCCAGCGCTCGATAAAGCGCGGCAAGCTGCCGGTGTGGGAGACCGAGGGCTTCAACCCGCACGTCTATATCACGTTCGCGCTGCCGCTGGCGCTCGGAACGGCGGGAGTACGCGAGAGCCTTGACCTGAAGCTTATCGAGGACATAAGCAGGGAAGAGCTGATCTCCCGCTTCAACGACGCGCTCCCGCGGGATATCAGGGTGACGGACGCCGCGGAGCCCGTGATGAAGCCCACCGAGATAGCGCTGTCCGAGTATGAGGCGCGCTTCGAGTGTGATAACGCGGCTTTCGCGGAGTTCCTGTCCTCGGAGCACATCATGACCGAGAAAAAGACAAAGCGCGGCATCGCCGAGCTCGACCTTAAGGAGCATCTTGACATTCTCGAACGTTCCGACGGATATCTTCGGTTCACGTTCCCGTCGGGTACGGAGTTCAACATCAACGCGGGGCTGCTGTTCGACGCTTTCGAGAAGCAGTTCGGCACCGAGATTTATACACTTCGCATAACAAGGACGGCAATAAAATGCCGCAATGGAGAAATTTTCCATTAAATTTTGTGAAAATTGCAAAAAACTCTTGCTTTTTTAAAAAGAAAGTGTTATAATATAAAGGCATTTGTAACCGCCGCAAAATACGGCGAGGGTTAATGCAGAGGGCGGGATCGTGCGCACGGCGGCAGAACGCTGCTTTCGCGGCAGATACATCGCCCGCATTAAACGGGTATTCCGCTGCGTATGGAGAGTCAGGACGGCTTTCCGGCGGTGAGGACGCGCGGCATAAGACCGCCAGGGGGCATGTGCAGTCCCGGAGGTCCCCGCTCCGTAAAGGATACGCAAGAATGCCGTAACAGGAGGAAAAAGAAATGGATGCACTGAAGATCATTGCTCAGGACAGCATGAAGGCCGAGGCTCCGGAGATCCACGTAGGTGATACCGTCAAGGTACACGTACGCATCACGGAAGGCGACAAGTCGCGTATTCAGGTCTTCGAGGGAACGGTAATCGCCAGAAAGCACGGCGGTATCAACGAGACATTCACTGTAAGAAGAGTGGCTCACGGCGTAGGCATCGAGAGAGTATTCCCGATCCACAGCCCCTCTGTTGACAAGGTAGAGGTCATAAGGACCGGTGTTGTTCGCAGAGCGAAGCTTTACTATCTGCGTGACAGAGTAGGTAAGGCTGCAAAGGTAAAGGCAAAGTATTGATTTCTCCCCTTTACCGGAAATGACAGACGAAAAGGTAATAACGGGAGACCGTTATTGCCTTGATTCGCTGTATTTATTGAGTTTTTGTGAGTGGTGGATATGGAAGAGAACGAGATCCTTGAGCGGAGCGGGGAGCAGCAGACGGCAGAAGCTCCCGCGCATAAGCGCCACGGCATAGCCGCGGAGATATACGACTGGTTTGACAGCGTTTTCTACGGACTGCTGATCGTAACAGCCGTTTTTGTTCTTATTACCCGTACGAGCACCGTTGACGGCTCTTCGATGTTCCCGACGCTTGAGGACGGGCAGCTGCTTCTGGTCTCCGACTTCGCGTATACACCCGGCTATAATGATATAGTAGTCTGCTGGTCGGACACTCTGCCCAACGACAAGGGCGGCCTCGGAAAGGCGATAGTCAAGCGCGTGATCGGTCTGCCGGGGGATACCATAAATATTGATTACAAGGCGGGGACCGTTACCCGAAACGGCGAGCCGCTCTCCGTCACGGAGACGGACGGACAGCTCTTTGAGGACGGACACATGATAAACGCCCGTACCAAGACCGATGAAGGTCAGGGCGGCGATTTCATAGTACCCGCGGACAGTCTGTTCGTAATGGGCGATAACAGGAACTGCTCCACCGACAGCCGCAGCAGGCTGATCGGCTTCATAGACCGCCGCAAGGTCGTGGGCAGAGCCTATCTGAGGATCTTCCCGTTCGATAAGTTCGGCGGGCTTTACGGCTGATAATGGCGTACGAAAGCGATATACAGTGGTTCCCGGGACACATGACCAAGACCCGGCGGCTCATCGAGTCCGATCTGAAGCTCGTTGACGCGGTGGCGGAGGTCGTTGACTGCCGTATTCCCGAATCGAGCAGGAACCCCATGATAAACGAGATCGTAGGCTCAAAGCCGAGGATCATCATACTGAATAAGTGCGATCAGGCGGACGAGAATGTGACCGCGTGCTGGCGGAGCTTCTACGAAAAGAGCGGCATAAAGACCATAGTATGCGACTGCCGCAGCGGCAAGGGCATAAACAGATTTCTGCCTGTTCTCAAATCCGAGCTTGGTGAACTGCTCGAACGCAGACGCGCGAAGGGCACCATAGGAAAGGCTCTGCGCGTGATGGTGCTGGGGATACCGAATGTGGGCAAGTCCTCTTTTATAAACCGCATGGCGGGCTCCCGCAAGACAAAGGTCGAGGACAGACCGGGCGTGACGCGCGGAAAGCAATGGGTCACGATAGACAAAGAGGTCGAGCTTCTGGATATGCCGGGCATACTCTGGCCGAAGTTTGACGATAAGCAGGCGGCTTTGAAGCTTGCGTTCACGGGCGCGATAAAGGACGATGTGACCGATGCCGAGGGGCTCGCATACGAGCTGGGATCGTATCTGGCGGAAAACTACCCGGAGCGGATCAGGGAGCGCTACAAGCTCGAAAGCCTCGACGGGAACATACTTGAACTTATAGCGGAGAAGCGCGGGATGATGCGGTCGGGCGGAGTTCCGGATACCGAGCGCGCCGCGGCTGCTTTGCTGGACGAATACAGGAGCGGTAAAATTGGCAGGATCAGTCTCGAAAGACCTTGAGCTTAAGGCGCGGTTCGCGTTCGACGCGGAATACCGCGGGAAATACGGCATAATATGCGGGATAGACGAAGCGGGACGAGGTCCTCTGGCAGGCGCAGTTTATACGGCGGCTGTGGTGCTCCCCGATGACGCGTTTATCGACGGACTGAACGACAGCAAGAAGCTTTCGGAGGCAAAGCGCGAGGCTCTTTTTGACGAAATAACCGGAAAGGCTCTCGCTTACTGCGTGGCTTCGGCTTCCGCTGCGGAGATAAACGAGCTGAATATACTCAAAGCTACGATGCTCGCCATGAAGCGGGCGTTCGACGGCTTATCCGTCAGACCGGCTTATGTACTTATAGACGGCAACAAGACTCCCGACCTCGACATTGAGGCGGAGGCAGTGGTCAAGGGCGATTTCCGTTCCGCAAGCATAGCAGCCGCGTCTATACTCGCGAAAGTCTCCCGTGACCGCTATATGTGTGAGCTCGACGAGAAATACCCCGAGTACGGCTTCGCGAAGCACAAGGGCTACGGCACGACGCAGCATATCGAGGCGCTGAAAAAGTATGGTCCGTGTCCGGAGCACCGGGCTTTGTTCATAAGAAAGTTCGTATGAGTACACAGAGCGTAAGAGGCAAAGCGGGCGAAGAACACGTCTGCGGCTGGCTCAGAGAAAACGGCTGGACTGTCGAAGCCCGTAACTACCGCATAAAAGGCGGAGAGATAGATATAGTGGCGCGTAAGGGCGGAGTCCTCGCCTTTGTGGAGGTCAAGACCCGCAAATTCGGCAGTCTCACGGACGGTATCGGAGCTGTTGACCGCAGAAAGCGGAGCCGCATTATCCGCACAGCCGACAGATACATACAGGAGCACCCCTCGGACGCTGACACGATAAGCTTCGACGTCGCCGAGGTCACGGTGACGAGCGAGGACATGCCGAGAGTACTGGATATGGATTATCTGCCGAACGCGTTCGACTCGTTCTCTGTTTCGGAAGGCATGAACAATATTGAAGACCACGGAGGTCATTTATGAATTACAAAAGCACAAGAAACGACGCGGTGATCGTCACGGCGTCAAAGGCGATAGCGCAGGGGCTTTCCGCCGAGGGAGGACTTTTCGTCCCGGAAAGCATACCTCAGCTCACGAAGGACGAGATCATGGCGTTAAGCGAAAAGTCCTATCCCGAGAGAGCCTTTGATATATTCAGAAAGTATCTCTCCGATTTTTCGGACGAGGAGATAAGATACTGCGTGAACGGCGCGTATTCGGATAAGAACTTCGACAGTGAGAATATATCCGAGATATCCCACCTCATGCCCGGCACATATATACTTGAGCTGTGGCACGGCCCGACATGCGCGTTCAAGGATATGGCGCTGCAGATACTTCCTTATCTGCTGACCGTGTCTGCGAAGAAGGTCATCGACGGCAAGGAGATAGCGATACTCGTAGCTACGTCGGGTGATACCGGAAAGGCGGCTCTTGAGGGCTTCAAGGACGTTCCCGGCACATCTATAACGGTGTTCTATCCCGAGGACGGCGTCAGCGATATGCAGAAGCGCCAGATGACCACGCAGGAGGGCTCGAATGTCAACGTATGCGCGGTAAAGGGCAACTTTGACGACTGCCAGAACGGCGTAAAGGCGATATTCACGGACGAGGGCGTGAAGAGCGAGCTCGAAAAGCTCGGAATGACCTTCTCCAGCGCGAACTCGATAAACTGGGGCAGACTGTCTCCGCAGATAGTTTACTACATCTCAGCCTACGCGTCGCTTGTGAAGAGCGGCGACATCGAGTACGGCGAAAAGGTGAACATCGTCGTTCCCACGGGCAACTTCGGCAATATCCTCGCGGCGTTCTACGCGAAGGAAATGGGACTGCCGGTGCACAAGCTTATCTGCGCTTCCAACGCGAACAATGTTCTGACGGATTTCATCAATACCGGCATTTACGACAGAAACAGACATTTCTATACAACGATATCCCCGTCAATGGATATCCTCATCTCCAGCAACCTTGAAAGACTGCTGTGGCACCTCACGGGCGGCGACGACAAGCAGATATCCGAGTGGTTCGGAAAGCTCTCGAAGGACGGCAGATACGAGGTAACTCCGGAAGTCAAAGCAAAGATCGGAGAGCTGTTCTACGCGGGCTGCTGTGACGACGAGGCTACAAAGGGCGCGATAAAGCAGGCTTTCGACGAGTATTCCTACCTTATGGATACTCACACGGGCGTAGCTTACAAGGTATACAACGACTACAAGGCTGCGACCGGCGACACGACAAAGACGATAATAGCGTCCACAGCGAACCCCTACAAGTTCGGCAAGGCTGTTTATGAGGCTGTAGGAGGCGAGACAGCGGGACTTGACGAGTTTGATATAATCGAGAAGCTTGAGGAAAAGACCGGCACTCAGATACCGGCGCCGCTCGCGGCTACGAGAACAAAGCCGGTGCGCTTCAAAGGCTCCGTTGAAAAGAGCGGTATGCCTAAGGTAGTGCTCGACTTCCTCGGGAGCAGATGAGCGTTTACGCAATAGCCGATCTGCATCTGTCGCTCGGCGAGAAGAAGCCCATGGACATATTCCGGGGCTGGCAGAATTATGTCGAACGGCTTACCGAGAACTGGAACGGTACTGTGAAAGATGAAGATACCGTGGTGATACCGGGAGACATTTCCTGGGCAATGAAGATAGAAGACACGGAAACGGACTTCCGCTTCATCAATGACAGGCTCAGCGGGAACAAGATATTTCTGAAGGGCAACCACGACTACTGGTGGGCGACTCTCGGCAAAATGCAGCGTTTCCTTGCCGAAAAGGGGCTCAACCGTATCAGGATAGTCAACAACAACGCGTACAGAGCCGAGGATATATGCGTAGTCGGCACAAGGGGCTGGATAAACGACGGCACCGAGGAGGCCGACGTCAAGGTGCTCGCCCGCGAGGAGGGCAGACTGAGGATGTCTGCCGCGGAGGGCGTGAAGCTAGGCGGGGAAATGGTAGCTTTCATACACTATCCGCCGCTTTACAACGGAGAGAAGAATGACTATATCCTGCGCGTGATAAAGGAATTCGGCATAAAAAGGTGCTATTACGGGCATATACACGGCAGACAGGGGCATGAGAGAGCCTTCACAGGTGAGTACGAGGGTACGGATTATAAGATGATATCCGCCGACTGGCTGGGATTTATGCCGGTAAAGATCAATTGAAAATTATAAATAAAAATATAATTTTGCAGTTTACGGAGGTAACACAAAATGGAAGTAATTTCAAACAACAAGACAGGCACAAACACAGTGGAGCTTGAGATCAAGGCAACAGCCGAGGAATTCGAGAACGCTCTTCAGGCGGCATACACCAGAAGAAAGAAGAATATCCAGATCCCCGGTTTCAGAAAGGGCAAGGCTACCAGAAAGATGATCGAGTCCAGATACGGTGAGACCTTCTTCTTTGAGGACGCTGTAAACGGTATGTATCAGAAGACCGTTGAGGACGCTATAAAGTATCAGAAGCTCGAAGCGGTAGATATCCCCGATACAAAGGTTGATGACGTAAGCAGGGAGAACGGCGTTACATTCAAGGTAACGGTGACAGTAAAGCCCGAGATAGAGATATCCGGCTATAAGGGATTAAAGGTAGAGAAACCTGTCAAGACTATAACAGACGCCGATGTCGATGCCGAGATCGAGCGTATCAGAAACAACAACGCGAGAATAATCGACGTTACCGACAGACCCGCGGAAAAGGGCGATACCGTAGTATTCGATTTCGAAGGCTTCAAGGACGGCGAGCCTTTTGAGGGCGGCAAGGGCGAGAAGTTCAACCTTGAGCTCGGCAGCGGCAGATTTATCCCCGGCTTTGAGGATCAGATCGTCGGCAAGAGCATAGGCGAGGATTTCGATGTGAATGTAACGTTCCCCGAGGACTACAACGCCAAGGAGCTCGCAGGTCAGGCAGCTGTATTCAAGTGTAAGATACATGAGATCAAGGGCAAGGAGCTCGCCGACCTCGACGATGAATTTGCCAAGGACGTGAGCGAGTTCGATACTCTCGACGAATACAAGGCGGACGTTAAGACCAAGCTCCAGGAGCATGCGGATCAGCACGCTGAGTCCGATCTGGAGAACGCCGTTTCCGAGGAGCTCGTGAAGCTCGTAGACGCGGAGATCCCGCAGGCTATGGTAGAGAACCGCGTGAACGATATGCTCCGCGAGTGGGAATACAGAAACAGATATGCCGGTGTAACGATCAAGGATTACCTCAATTACACGAACCTTACAATGGAGCAGTTCAGGAACACCTTCAAGGAGCCCGCTCTCGCTCAGGTAAAGCTCAGACTCGCGCTTGAAAAGATAGCCGAGATCGAGAACCTTGAGATCACCGATGAGGAGATCGAGAAGCAGTACGACCACTATGCCGATCAGTACAAGAGAACTGTCGAAGATGTCAAGAAGCTCATCTCCGAGGACAGCCTCAGACAGGATCTCGGTGTTGACAAGGCATTCAAGTTCGTGCGTGAGAACGCCGAAGTTACCGAAAAGGCTGCCGGCGCAGAGGAATAACTTACGGCACCGGGCCCCGACAGAAAACAGAAAGGAAATGAAGCGGAATGAACTATATGAGTCTTGTACCTACGGTCATTGAACAGACAGGCAGAGGAGAGCGTGCCTACGATATCTACTCGCGTCTGCTGAATGACAGGATAGTTATGCTCACCGAGGAAGTAAACCCTGTAACGGCGGGTCTCGTGGTGGCTCAGCTCCTGTTCCTGGAGGGACAGGATCCCGAGAAGGACATCTGCCTTTATATCAACAGCCCCGGCGGCTCGATAACCGACGGAATGGCTATATATGACACAATGAACTACATCAAGTGCGATGTTTCCACTATCTGCATGGGCATGGCGGCTTCAATGGGTTCGTTCCTGCTTGCTGCCGGCGCAAAGGGCAAGAGACTTGCTCTGCCGAACAGCGAGATAATGATACACCAGCCTCTCGGCGGCACGGGCAGAGTGCAGGCGTCCGATTTTGAGATCCACGCAAAGCACATAGTCAACATCAAGAAAAAGATGAACAAGCTGTATTCCGAGATGACGGGTCAGCCGGTCGAGGTTATCGAAAGAGACACCGACCGCGATAACTTCATGACCGCTCAGGAAGCTATGGAGTACGGACTTATAGACAAGGTGCTCGACAAGAGATAAGCCTGACAGAGACCGAGGAAAGGAATTCGCGTTATGCTCAGATGCAGTTTCTGCGGAAAATCCGATGATAAAGTAATAAGAATGCTGTTCTCAAACAACGCTGCGATCTGCAACGAGTGTGTGGTGGCTTCCTACCGTATGCTGCTTGAGGAGGGCGATATAACCGAGATAACGGCGCCCAGAAAGCGCTCGGGCCAGCAAAACCATTCAAGGCGCGGCTACGGCGAACAGGCGGGTGTTGTTAAGCCCGCCGACATAAAGGCTGTTCTCGACCAGTACATCATAGGTCAGGAGGCAGCGAAGAAAACGCTTGCCGTCTCCGTATACAACCATTACAAGAGAACTCTTGCCAATGACGACGAAAACAGCGAGGTCGAGCTCCAGAAAAGCAACGTTCTGCTGCTCGGACCGACCGGCGTCGGCAAAACCATGCTTGCGCAGACGCTTTCGCGTATATTGCACGTTCCTTTCGCGATAGCGGACGCAACTACGCTGACGCAGGCAGGCTATGTAGGCGAGGACGTCGAGAACGTCCTGCTCAGGCTCATACAGGCTGCCGATTACGATATCGAAGCCGCCGAGCACGGCATAATCTACATCGACGAGATAGACAAGATATCCCGCCGCTCCGAGAACACCTCTATAACCCGTGATGTAAGCGGAGAGGGTGTACAGCAGGCTCTCCTGAAGATCGTCGAGGGGACGGTCTCCAATGTGCCTCCGCAGGGCGGCAGAAAGCATCCCAATCAGGAATTCATACAGATCAACACTAAGAATATCCTATTTATCTGCGGCGGAGCGTTCGACGGCATCGACAAGACCATATCCGCCCGCATCAATTCCTCGGCGCTCGGCTTCGGGGCGGAGATCACGGATAAGAAGGATAAATCGGTCAACAAGCTCCTGCACGCTGTGGAGCCCGACGACCTTGTAAAATACGGCATTATCCCCGAGCTTGTGGGCAGACTTCCCATTATCGCGGTGCTCGACGAGCTCGATGAGGACGCGCTCATCAAGATACTTGTTGAGCCGAAGAACGCCATAGTAAAGCAGTACAGCTACCTGTTCAATCTCGACGGCGTAGAGCTTGAGATCGAGAAGGAGGCTCTACGTGAGATAGCGAAGAAGTCTATCGCGAGAAAGACCGGAGCCCGCGGACTTCGCACGATACTTGAATCTCTGCTCAGCGATACGATGTTTGATACGCCGAGCGACGACAGCATCGTTAAGGTAGTTATCAGCGCGAAGTGCGCGCGCGGCGAGGAATCTCCGCAGATCGTGCACGGCGAAAAAAAATCGGCGGCTCACAAGACCGAGCAGCCGATCAAAAAACGCGCCTCAGCAAAATAACCAGCGTTTTCAGTTGAAAATTGGGCAATATGCCTATTGATATTACAGTTGAGTTACTGTATAATATAGGTACAAGGATGAAGGAGGTGCTTGGATATGGATGGGATATCGAATTTCTTATCCACTATGTCTATGAGCATGGCGCGGTCGAATTTACAGACCGATGCAAGCCTGGCTTTGATGAAGAATTTCATGGAAGCGGACGAAAACGCAAGCGCACGCCTCATAGAAAGCATTTCGGAAGCCGCACCGTCTGCGGACGGACGCGGGGCTCTCATGGATGTAAGAGCATAATGGAGGTCGGATCGGGTGTCCGGCAAAGCATCTGAGACGGATAGAAGTATCCGTCTTTTTTTATTTTGTCCGCTCATGCTGCCGCAGAGCCGCGAATATACCGTATCCAATGCACGCGCCTGCCGTGTTGAGGATAAGGTCGTCAATGTCGCAGGCACCGAGCAGGGTGAACGCCTGTATCAGCTCGACGCACAGGATAGTGATAACAACGGCGATCACGGTCCCGGAAAAGCTGCGGAGTTTCGTAAAAAGAGCCGGTATGAACAACCCGAGCGGGATAAAGAGCACGATATTGCCGCCGATGTTTATGAGGGCGGGGAGCGAGCCGTTATCATCGGGAGCTAGGGTAAGGATATCGTTCACATATTCTGCGACAGTCCGGAACGGTATGAGCTGAAATCTTTCGGAAAGCGGGACATCATCCCGTCCGACGCGCTGAAAGAACAGCAGATATAGCATTATCGCCGCGTAGACAGCAAAGCATATCAGGAGTATCATTTTAGGTATCTTCTTTTTTACACTGTTCATTTTGGCCTCCGGATATGCACGATATACAGATAAGCGCTCCCGGGATCCGGGAGCGCTTTTGAAGCTTAGCTAATCAGTTGCTGGGCTCAAGCACCGCGTAGTTATCGTCGGCGCGCTTGTAAACAACATTAATCGCACCGGTGTCGCCGTTCTTGAACATGAAGAACGAGTGACCGAGCATATTCATCTGGAGGATAGCCTCTTCGACGGACATGGGGCGGAGCTCGAATTTCTTGTGCTTGATGACCTCATAATCGACCTGTTCATCGGGCACAGCCTCGATCTTATCTGTCCAGGTATTGTCGCGGAGCTGCTTTGCGAGGCGCGTTTTATTCTTCCTGATCTGGCGTATGATCTTGTCGATGCAGGCATCGAGAGCGTCGTTCTTATCGTCCGCGGACTGCTCCGCGCGGAATGTGATACCGTCGTATACAACGGTAAGCTCAAGAACGATCTTGTTTTTCTGTGACGTGAGAATGAGCTTTGCGCTTGCTTCATCGCCGAAGAATTTGTCGAGCTTTGCGGAGAGTCTTTCTTCCGCGTAGTCGTTGAAGCTCTGGCTTAACTGCATTTTTTTCGCTGTGATCTGAACCTTCATTGCTTTGATCATTCCTTTCAAACGGGCAAAACCCTTTTTGTAATCTTATTATACCATATCCCGAAATAATTTACAAGTATTTTTTTAGAAAATATATAGATTTTGACAGATTTCACAAAATTTTCATATTTCTTTTGAATTGAACGGAGGGAACATCTATCACGCAAAAAACTCTTGAAAAATACAGTATTTTGTGGTATACTATAATTTATGATTGATCTGTTGTATTTTATGCGGAAGGAAGTGACGTGTTGGCTGTCGCGGCAGTAAGCGAAGAGGAACTCAGAGAGCAGCGCTTTTTCATGCAGCGCGTAAGGGCTGTTACCCACACATTCGACCATAAGCCTCTGGCGTTCACCCACAGCTACGGCTGTCAGCAGAACGTATCGGACGGCGAAAAGCTCGACGGTATGCTGTCGGAGATGGGCTTTGAGCTGACGGATACGCCCGATAACGCCGATCTTGTGCTTTATAACACCTGCGCGGTGCGAGAGAACGCCGAGAACAGAGTGTTCGGAAATGTCGGAGCCTTAAAGCACGCGAAACGCAGGAATCCCGAAATGGTGATCGCGGTATGCGGCTGTATGGTGCAGCAGGAGCACATCGCGCGGCGCATGAAGGAACGCTTCCCGTATGTTGACCTGATATTCGGCACCCATGTGCTGCACAGGTTCCCGGAGATGCTCTACGGCATATACGAAAAGGGGAGCAGGACAGTCTGCATACCCGAGTGTGACGGAGTTCTTGCGGAGGGGCTCCCGGTACGCCGTTCGGACAGCGTAAAGGCGAGCGTGCCGATAATGTACGGCTGCAACAACTTCTGCACATACTGCATAGTGCCGAAGGTACGCGGCAGAGAGCGCTCGCGCGGGCCCGCCGAGGTCATTGCCGAGGTCAGGGGGCTTATTGAGAAGGGCTATAAGGAGATACTGCTTCTCGGTCAGAATGTCAATTCCTACGGCAAGGACAAGGGTATGGCTTTCCCGCAGCTCCTTAGGGAGCTCGACGGCTTTGACGGCGAGTATGTGATAAGCTTCATGACCTCGCACCCGAAGGACTGCTCGCGTGAGCTGATAGACGTTATAGCCGGCAGCCGTCACGTCTCGCATCACCTGCATCTGCCGGTACAGAGCGGCAGCGACAGGATACTGAAGCTGATGAACCGCCACTACGATACCGCGGCATACCTTGATCTGGTGGATTACGCGAGGAGCCGCATACCCGACATGCAGCTCACGACCGATATAATCGTCGGCTTCCCGGGGGAGACGTATGAGGATTTCCGCATGACTCTTGAGCTTATTGAGCGCGTGAAGTATGACAGCGCCTTCACGTTCATATACAGCCGCCGCGAGGGTACGAAGGCAGCTGAAATGGACGATCCCGTGTCCGACGAGGAAAAGGGAAGGTGGTTCCGCGAGCTGCTGGACGTTCAGGGCAGGATAGGCGAGAATGCCTACGCGCGTTATGTCGGACAGACCCTGCGCGTGCTGTGTGAGGGACGCGGCAGAACGGACGAAAAGCTGCTGACCGGAAAATCGCGCCAGAACATCATCGTCGATTTCGCGGGAGGCGACGAGCTTCTGGGAAAATTCGCGGACGTAAAAATAACAAAGGCGCTCCCGTGGGCGCTTCTGGGAGAACTTATAAATGAAAAGGAGAAGTAAAATGAAAAGAATTTTCAAAATTCTTGCTGTGCTGCTCGGTGTATTTGCCATAATAGCAGCTGTGGGAAGCTGCGACCTTTTCGGCGGGAAGGAGCCCATTCCCGACATCGTGCTCGATGATCTTGTCGGCACGTGGAAGCGCGAGCTCGCAAACGGCGATGAGATCTACAAATTCTATGATAATATGAATTATAACCGCAGTAAGGTGGGCGATATAGAAAAGGGCACATTTTCAATATCGGGCAGCGAGCTTACCGTCACGTCCTCCGAGACCAATAAGCCCGTTGTGCACATCGTGCGGTTCTCAGAGGACAAGAACACGATGATCTGGGGCGACGGACCCGTTACAGCCGAATACAAAAGACAATAAGAAAAGGAGATAACGATATGGACGCAATAATGGCAGCGCGCGAGCTTGGAAAGGCAATACAGGCGGATCAGCGCTATAAGGACTACGTTGCCGCGAAGGCGGCGAATGACGCGGACGAAGCTCTCCAGGGGCTTATATCCGATTTCAGCGCAAAGAGACAGACTCTCGCGGCTGAAATGCAGAAGCCGCAGGAGGAGCAGGACGCCGAGAAGATACGCCTGATGAACAAGGATATGCAGGACGCGTACGGCGAGGTCATGAAGAATGTGAACATGGCGAATTTCGCGATAGTTAAGAACGCGCTCGACATACTGCTCAACGAGGTGAATATGATAATCTCAATGAGCTGCGAGGGCGAAGATCCCGAGACCTGCGACCCGCACGCTTCTCACGGCTGCGGCGGGAGCTGCGCGACCTGCGGAGGCTGCGGCTGAGCGCGGAGCCGGTACCTGAAAAAGCAACAAACGGAAAAGTGTGGTGACGGTAAATGGCGGCAGGCGCCGAAAACGAGAAAAAGCCTACTCCGATGCTGGAGCAGTATCTTAAGGTGCGCGACGAGTATAGGGACTGTGTATTGTTCTACCGCCTCGGTGACTTTTATGAGATGTTCTATGAGGACGCTGAGGAGATATCCAAGGAGCTTGAGCTGACGCTCACCTCCCGCGCGGGCGTTCCTATGTGCGGCGTTCCGTATCATTCCGTCGAGCAGTATATAAAGAGGCTCATAGATAACGGCCATAAGGTGGCAATATGCGAGCAGATGGAGGATCCGGCTCTCGCGAAGGGTCTTGTCGAGCGCGGAGTTATCCGCGTCATCACGCCCGGCACGCTGTATGAGGACAGCATGCTCGACGAGAGCAGGAACAACTACATCTCCTGCTTTTACTGCGAGCCCGGAGTCTGTGGAATGGTGTTCGCGGACATATCCACCGGAGAGTTCCACGCCATGGAGAAGCGCGGAAAGAATATCCAGCGCGACATAAACGCGGAGATATCCCGCTATGTTCCCGCCGAGCTGCTGTTCAACGCGGAATTTCTTGATTACAGCGACGTGAACGCATTTGTGCACGCAAGACTTGAAAAGTCGGTGGGCGATCTTCTTGATGCCTCCGAATTTTCGCTCAACGATAAAAACGCGCTGTATGAGCAGTATTTCGGCGATGCCTCCGACGTCGAACGGATAGAAAAGCTGCCGCTGGCGGAAAAGGCTCTGCTGGCGGTATTCAGGTATATAAATGAGACGCAGAAGGCGTGCATAAAGCGCTCCGTCCGCCTGACCGTACATATAAGCGACGATTATATGGATCTGCCGATAACCACACGCCGCAATCTTGAGCTTACCGAGACAATGCGCAGCGGCGACAGGCGCGGTTCGCTGATATGGGTGCTCGACCGCACCAAGACCGCAATGGGCAGACGAAAGCTCCGCAGCTTCATTGAGCAGCCTCTGCTCGACGCCGCGAACATACTCGACCGCCTTGACGCTGTGGACAGGCTGGCGTCGGACTATGTGCTGCTGGAGGAGACGCGCGAATGTCTGCGCGGGATATACGATCTCGAAAGACTGATAACGAGAGTGGTGTACCGAGCCGCGGGTCCGCGGGACGTTACAGCTCTCGGCAATACCTGCCGCAGGATACCTCCGCTGAAAGAAAAGCTTGAGGAGGCAAAGTCCTCAAAGCTCCTCGCGAGGCTGAACGAGAAGATAAGTCCGCTCACGGAGATAGCTACGCTCGTCGAGAACGCCATAGCCGAGGAGCCCCCCGCTCTGATGAAGGACGGCGGCTATATCCGCGACGGCTTCAACGACGAGCTCGACAGGCTCCGTGCTGTGGCAAGCGACGGGAAGGATATCCTGAAAAGCATCGAGGAGCGTGAGCGCGAGGCTACCGGCATAAAGAACCTGCGCGTCGGCTACAACCGCGTGTTCGGCTATTATATCGAGGTGTCGAAGGGCAATATCCCGCTCGTTCCCGACAGCTACATAAGAAAACAGACTCTCACCAACGGCGAGAGATATATAACCGAGGAACTGAAAAAGACCGAGAACGAGATACTCGGCGCGAACGACAAGATACTCGCTCTCGAAGCCGAGATATTCGCCGAGGTGCGCGATTTCATATCCTCGAAGCTGGAGATCGTTCAGCGCACCGCCGACGCGGTCGCGTACGTGGACGTGCTCCAGAGCTACGCGACTGCGGCGCGCGAGCAGAGCTTCGTGCGCCCGGATATATCGCTGGAGCCTGTCATAGATATAAAGGCGGGCAGGCATCCGGTAATAGAGAAGATGCGTACCGACACGGTTTTCACGCCGAATGACGCGCTTCTCGACACAAACGAAAACAGGCTGCTCATCATCACGGGCCCTAATATGGCGGGAAAATCCACGTTCATGCGCCAGGTCGCGGTCATAACGCTCATGGCGCAGATAGGCAGCTTTGTCCCGGCGCGCTCCGCGAGGATCGGGATAGTGGACAAGATATTCACCCGTGTGGGAGCCAGCGACGATCTCGCGGCAGGACAGTCAACGTTCATGGTGGAGATGAACGAGGTGGCGGAGATACTCAAGAACGCGACCAAGAACAGCCTCGTGATACTCGACGAGATAGGCCGCGGAACCTCGACTTTCGACGGAATGTCGATAGCCAAGGCGACTGCCGAGTACATCAACAACAAGATAGGCTGCAAGACCCTGTTTGCGACTCATTATCACGAGCTGACGGCTCTGGAAAAGGACAACAAGGGCGTGCGCAATTACAGCGTCGCGGTGATGAAGAAGGGCGACGACATAAAGTTCCTGCATAAGATCGTTGACGGAGGCACCGACAACAGCTACGGCATAGAGGTCGCGAAGCTCGCGGGGCTCCCGCCGAAGGTCATAGCCGCGGCAAAGGAGGCTCTGCGGGATATCGAGCTAGGCTCGAAGATAGATCTTGAAAAGCGCCTGACCGAGGAAGAGGAAAACCGTGAGCAGTACGATTTCTCGCAGATAGCGAAAAACAACGTGATACAGGCGATAAAGAACCTCGATCTCGACGATATGTCGCCGCGTGACGCTTACGCTCGCCTCGCGGAGTTCAAGGAAATGCTTAAGTAAGGAGATACGGGCAGTGAAACAAAGCTGCAAAAAAGCCGCCGCCGCCGGGATAATATGCGAAGTGCTGTATTTTCTGTCGGTCACTGTGTTTCTTGTTACAGGGAACGATATCGCGCTGACCGTCTGGGAGCTTATGACGGTGGCGGGCGCAGTCGTTATGCTTGTCGGGATGCTTGTTATAGCGGAGGGATACGGGACAGGACCACTGCACCTGAGACTGTTGACGGTCTCTTTGGCGGGAACGGTCATTATTACCTCCATAGCCCATTTTACGAGCATCGGAGTTATCAGACCGCTTGCGGCGCGGGGAGAAGCGATACCGGAATATTTTAGGATCGGAGTATTCCCGAGCCTTGAAATGACGCTTGATTATACCGCGTGGGGCTTCTTTATGGGAGCGGCTTTCATCATACTGTTCCTTGGGATAAAGGGCAAGGCCCTGAGGATTATTTCGTTAACGTGCGGAGTACTGTGTTTTATTGGCTTCGCGGGCAGCTTCTTCAACGAAAATCTGTGGTACGCGGCGGTTTTCGGTTACGGCTTCGGATATCTGATAATGTGCATATCTGTTCTGAACAAGCGGCCTGAAAAGAAATGACTCTGTAAAGAAAAAGGGGTTTTTATGAAAAGAGAACTCGGTATAGCACGCTGCGGGCTTGCCTGCTGTCTGTGCTCGGAGAATAAGGAGTGCAGGGGCTGTAAGCGCGACGGCTTTCTGGAGCTTTCATGGTGTAAGGACGCCGAGTGGTGCGAGAACAGAAAGTGCGTCATAGAAAAGGGGCTGTCCGGCTGCTGCGAGTGCGAGCCGAAGGACTGCCGCAAGGGTCTGTACGCCGATAAGATAAAGCCGAGGGCTTTCGCGGAATTTGCGCACAGGTACGGCGTTGAGAGGCTGCTCGACTGCCTTGAGCGCAACGAGAGGGCGGGCATTGTCTATCACCGCGAGGGAATAATCGGCGACTACGACGATTTTGACGATATAGAGAAGCTTATTGATTTTATTGGAACAGGAAAGAGATAAAATTGGCAAAGATAAATCTGCTCGATAAAAGCGTATTCGAGCTCATAGCGGCGGGCGAGGTCATAGAACGCCCCGCGTCCGTCATCAAGGAGCTTGTCGAAAACTCAATAGACGCCGGAGCCGGGCACATCACCGTCGAGATAAAGAACGGCGGCAGTACCTTCATGCGCGTGACCGACGACGGCTGCGGTATCGCATTTGACGAGATACCGACCGCGTTCCTGCGCCACGCGACCAGCAAGGTCAGGACAGCGAAGGATCTCGACAGGATATTCACGCTCGGGTTCCGCGGCGAGGCTCTCGCGTCAGTCGCGGCGGTAGCCCGCGTCGAGGTGCTTACAAAGGAGCCCGGCACGGAAATGGGCGGGAGCTTCCGTATCAGCGGCGGCGAGATCACCGAGCACGAGCGTACGGGCTGCCCGGACGGAACGACGATAATAATACGCGACCTGTTCTATAATGTTCCGGCGCGTCAGAAATTCCTGAAAAAGGACATCACCGAGGGCAATCAGATACAGTCCCTCGTCGATAAGTTAGCCTTGGCGCACCCGGAGATCGCGTTCCGTATGATACGCGACAACAAGTGCGTCCGTGACACGAGCGGCGGGGGAGACTATTACTCCGCCATTTATTCGATATTCGGCAAGCAGTTTGCGCTGAGCCTTATCCCGGTCGATTTCACGCTGAACGGCGTTTCGGTGACCGGCTATGTATCGTCTCCGCTGTTCACACGCGGGAACCGTTCATTGCAGTATTTCTATGTGAACGGCAGGAACGTCCGTTCCCTGACATGCACTACCGCGCTTGAAGAGGGCTTCCGCAACAGCATCATGGTGGGAAAGTTCCCGGCCTGTGTGCTCAATATCGTAATGGCACCCGAGCTCTGCGATGTGAACGTCAGCCCCTCAAAGACCGAGGTGCGCTTCGCGTTTGACAGGAACGTCTTTGACGCCGTGAATTTCGGCGTAAGGAATGCGATCCTCAACGCCGACAGCCGCCGCGAGGTGAAGCTCGTAAAAAAGGATATACCCACGGAAGACCCCGATATGCGCGGCAATGACAAGATACTGTTTGACAAGGCGATCAAAGCCATAGAGAACACGCCTGCCGCCGCTCCGGAGAGCGTCGGCGATACCGGCGAGCCCGAGGTATTCGTGCCTGCGGCACCCCCCGAGCCTGTGAGACCCGCGGCAGCTCCGTTCACGGTAAAGCATGAGGAGAACGAGTTCGTTCAGCAGCGCTTTGCGAGCGGAGTCGACGTGACGATCGAATATGATGAGGACGGCGATGATGCCGCAGAGGCTCCGAAAGCGCCGGAGACGGGTTCATTCCGCTATATAAACAGCTCATCGTTCGGAGAGCGGGAACAGCCCGCCCCGCGTAAGGTACCCGTTGTAACGTCCGAGCCCGAGAAGCCCCCCCTGAAAGTGATCGGCGAGGCGTTCGGCACCTATATACTCTGCACCTGCGGCGATGAGTTCATTATGATGGACAAGCACGCTGCCCACGAGCGCATACGCTTTGAAAAGCGCAAGCTTGAGCTGCTCACATCGTCGCAGCTTCTTGCCGAGGCTGAGGAGGTCATACTGAGCGACGCGCAGTACGGGGCTGTTGCCGAAAACGTCGATCTTCTCGCGGATGTCGGGATAGACATAGTGCTGACTGATGGAAAATGCGAGATAACGGCGGCACCGTCCGCGTTCACGGGAGGCCCCGAGGCTGTCGATCCGGCGGAGCTTCTGATACACTGCGCCGACGCGCTGGCAGGCGGCAATACGAACATCGAGGCGGTCGTCTACGGCGACCTGCTCCATACCCGCGCCTGCAAGTCCGCGATAAAGGCGCATGACGTGACCTCGCGCGAGGAGCTGGAGGCTCTGGCAAAAGAGGTCTGGGAAAACGAGGGCATACGTTTCTGTCCTCATGGCAGACCGATAATGGTCAAGCTGACCGAATACGAGATAGAAAAGTATTTCAGCAGGATACAATGATGGATAAGACATTTCTTGTCGTGGTCTGCGGACCGACGGCTTCGGGGAAGACAAGGCTGGCGGTGGATCTTGCTCTGCGCTTCGGCGGGGAGGTGGTCTCCGCAGACTCTATGCAGATATACAAGGGCATGGACATAGCAAGCGCCAAGCCGACGGAAGCTGAAAAAATGGGCGTGCCGCACCACCTTATGGACTTCCTCGACCCGAGGGAGCCGTTTTCCGTGGCTGATTACGCCGTTATGGCGCGAAGCTGTATCGCGGATATACATTCGCGCGGGAAGCTGCCGATAATGTGCGGAGGCACGGGACTGTACATAAACGCGGTCGTGGATAACATCGAATTCGACGATACGGGCAGCGACCCGGGCTTCCGGGCTGAGATGAACGCCCTCGCTGCGGAAAAGGGAGCGGCGTTCCTGCTCGAAAGGCTGGCTGAGATAGACCCGGAAGCGGCGTCGCAGCTCCACGAGAACAATCTGAAACGCGTCATACGCGCCCTGGAGGTATATCACATAAGCGGCAGGACCATGACCGAGCTGAAAGCGGCGAGCCGTCTTAACCCCTCGCCCTACGAGCCGTGCATGATGATGATAGACTACCCGCGCGAGGAGCTTTATTCCCGTATCGACAAGCGCGTCGATATGATGCTCGAAGCCGGGCTCCTTGACGAGGCAAGGGAGTTTTTCACGCACGATGACTATGTCACGGCGGCGCAGGCGATAGGGTACAAGGAGCTTAAACCTTACTTCGACGGACAGCGTTCTCTGGAGGAATGTACAGACATTCTGAAGCGCGAAACGCGTCGATATGCCAAAAGACAGCTTACATGGTTCAAAAAAGATAGTCGAATTGAACATATTTCGACCGTATCTGCCGTCAATTATGATAAAATTGTAAAAATTGCTGAAAATTTAATAAAAAAATATAGCTTTTTATAAAAAAGTATGTTATAATGATTAAGTATGGTATTGCGGTATGCCCGAGAGCCGGAGCGCCCCTCCGGAAAGAAAGAGGACAAGCTGCCGTACCGACGGGATAGGTTTATTAAGGAAGGACATATCATGGCTAAGGAACTCAATCTTCAGGACGTATTTCTCAATCAGGCAAGAAAAGACAGAATACCCGTAACTATCTACATTACCAACGGTTTCCAGTTCAAGGGTATAGTAAAAGGGTTCGACAATTATACGGTGATACTTGATACGGACGGCAAACAGAACCTCATCTACAAGCACGCTATCTCAACTATAACGCCGCTCAGACCTATTTCACTCCTTGACGCTTTCGATAAGGAAGACGGAGAGAGCAAGGAATAACAGCCGATGGATGAATCGGATAAGAGACGAGCGTTTACCACCAGGGTGATATGGGTAGTTATCGGTATCTTCCTTATTGTCATGGTGGGCAGCCAGATAATTCTGTATTTCAGCAGCCCGGTGCGCACCGAAACGGCGACCCTTTATACCGCTACCGAGGCGATAAGCTTCAAGGGCGTTTACGTAAGGGACGAAAAGCTCGTTTCATACAATGTTAACGGAATAATAAGCTATACTCACCCCGACGGCTCGAAGGTCGGCAAGAATTCGGTCATAGCGAAGGTCTACAAGAACCGCTCGGACATTATTCTCCGCCGCCGGATAGACGAGCTTGAGGAGCAGAGGGCTGTGCTCACGGAGGCTCAGGCTTTCGTCGGCGCGGATACCTCACAGCTCGAATCCTTTTCAAATCAGATAAGCGAAAAGCATTCCGAGCTTATGCAGTATATATACGACGGCAATTATGAGGCTGCGTCGGCGATGAAGAGCGATTTCCTCGACCTTCAGAGCAAGCGCGAGATAGTCAAGGGAACGGAAACCTCCTTCGACGACAAGATAAGCAGTATCGACAGTATGATATCGGAACTGCGCTCCCGTATAACCTACGAGCCTTATGAGATCACGATCCCGGAAACGGGTTATTTCATAAGCAGGGCGGACGGCTACGAAAACAAGCTCAATACAGCGTCTGTCTATGACCTGACCGCCGAGCAGATAACCGAGATAGTCGACGCGGAGGAGCGTCAGGACAATCCCGCGGGCGTTATCGGCAAGCTCGTCAGCGATTATACTTGGTATATGGCTGCCGTGCTCGATACGGTAAGGCTCGGTACGGTGTTTCAGGGCGCGGAGGTAACGCTGCGCATAGGCAATTCCGGACAGAACGTAAAGGCTGAGATAGTCAGCCTTACAAAGCAGACGGACGGCAGGTGCATCGCGATATTCAGGTGCGATATGTTCCTCGCGGACTTCATAGGCTCAAGAGTGGCGCAGGCAAGGCTCCTGCTGGACGACCATATAGGCATAATGATACCGAACTCCGCGCTCCGCATAAGCGACACGGACGGTTCCGTCGGTGTTTATATACAGGACGGCATAGTTGTGAGATTCAGGAAGGTAAGACAGATACTCTCGCAGGAGGAATATACGCTTGTACAGGATACCTCCGACGAGGACGGCTATCTTCACCTGTATGACAATATAATCGTTGAAGGAAGGGATCTGTATGACGGAAGGATCATCGGATAGCAGGCTTTCCGTTATAGCCGATAACATAAAGCGCATTGAGGAGAACATCGAAAAAGCGAAGCTCGATGCCAGCAGGTCAGACACGGTAAGGCTCATGGGAGTCACGAAAACGGTCGACCCCGAAATAGTGAGCTTTTCGGTGCGAAACGGCGTTAAGCTGCTCGGCGAGAACAGAGTTCAGGAGTTCCTCGACAAGAGAGACCGTTATGAGGGCAGCCCGGAGATCCATTTTATCGGAGGACTCCAGACCAACAAAGTAAAATATATAATCGACAAGGTAAAAATGATACATTCGGCGGACAGCGAAAAGCTTATCCGCGAGATAGCTCACCGCGCCGGGAACGCGCAGCTGACAATGGATATCCTTATCGAGGTCAACATCGGCGGGGAAGAAAGCAAGAGCGGCGTGAAGCCTGAAGCTCTGGACGAGCTGGCGGACATGGTCGGGGAATTCCCTGACGTGCGGCTGCGCGGGCTCATGGCTATACCTCCCGTTGACGTGAACGGCAGCTCGGAGAAGTATTTTGAGCGGATGCAGAGGCTTTTCGGCGATCTGCGGGACAGGAAGAACGGCGTTCCCGGATACCTGATAGACACATTGTCAATGGGTATGTCGGGCGATTACGAGGCGGCTGTAAGGCACGGCTCCACCATTGTGAGGGTCGGCAGCGCGCTGTACGGACAAAGGATCTATAAGTAAATCACATATATCAGCAATTCCCGTTTAAGGATACGGGAGGAGGAGGACTTAAACATGGGATTCATGGATCAATTCAAGAAGATCACGGGTCTGAACGGAAATGATGAGAATTACGATCAGGACAACGACTACGGCAACGAGATCTCGTCCGCCATCAATTTCGACGACTATGATTCTCAGAGACCCACGATCAAGAGCACGAAAACGATGAGCATACCCGCGACCACACATCTGCAGGTCATCGTTGTAAAGCCCGAGAAGTATTCGGACGCAGCCGCGATAGCCGATCACTTCAAGAACAAGAAGACCGTCGTGCTCAATCTTGATAATACCAACAAGGATGTCGCGAACAGACTCATCGACTTCCTCGGAGGTGTCGCGTACGCGGCGGACGGCGACCTCAAGCGTATCGCCAGCACCACATACATAATCGTTCCCGTGAACGTTGATATCTCGGGCGATATGATAGAGGAGCTCGGCAATAACAACGACTTTATCTGATGAAGAGCTCCGCCGGGAAATTTGACCCTTCCGTGCGCCTTGAGGATATGTGCGTGCTTGCGGAAAAGCGGGGGAGACCCGTTTATTCGTCGTTCCTGAACGAGCGCGAGCAGTACGAGGCCGAGAAGCTCCTCGGCAGCCGACGCGGTATAAGCATAGAGCTCTGGGGAGGCGACAGCGCGTGCGTCAGGCGTATGCTGTGCGTCGCGCTGGACTTTGCCGGTATCGCGAGAGAGGACTTTCCGATATACCCGCTGACGCTCTCATTCCGCAGAGCGGACAAGCCGGGACACCGCGATTTTCTCGGAGCCTTTATGGGGCTCGGGATAGAGCGCGAGACTGTCGGGGATATATTCATAGGCGAGGGTACAGCCGCGGTGTTCTGCACAAAAACTGCGCGGGATATGATAACCGACTGCGTCACAGCTGTCGGCAGGATAGGGGTATCCGTGTCGGACGGACTGACCGCCGATGCGAAGGAAATGATAAGACCCGCGGAGATGAAGGATAAGATCATAAATGCAGCGTCATTAAGAGCGGATTGTATCGTCGGCGGTATTACCGGTCTATCACGGGAAAAGTCGGCTGAGCTGATCCGCTCGGGTAATTTTACGCTCAATTACGCTGAATGTCTTGACATCAGCGGAAAGATAGAAACGGGGAGCATACTGACTATACGGGGATACGGCAAGTTCCTTGTGACGGATGACATCTCCGAGACCAAAAAAGGAAGAATAAGGATAACAATTAAACAGTATATCTGACCGCAGAAAGAAAAAGAGCGGAAGAACGGAGGATAACATGGATATCAACAGCATAATCGACAGAAGCTTCACCGAGGCTATGAGAGGCTATAAGAAGGAAGAAGTGGACGAGGTACTCGGCGATATAGCGCGTGAGTTCTCGCAGCTCAAGAAAGAGAATGCCGACCTCGAAAAGAAGCTGCAGGTCTGCGCTGACAAGATAAGAGAATACCGTGAGGACGAGGACGCGCTGAAAGACGCGCTGCTCGGGGCTCAGAAGGCGGGTAAGGCCGTGCTTTCCGAGGCCAACGAAAAGGCTGCCGGCATAATCAAGGAAGCCGAGGATAACGCAGCCGACAGACGCCAGGAAGCCGACGACTATGTTGCTGACAGAAAGGCTGAGGCGGAGAAGATAATCAGCGATGCTCTCGCCGAGAAAAAGCGCATCGAGGAAGAGGCGCAGAAGGCAAAGGACGATATCCACGCCCAGATGGTGATACAGACAGAGCTTGACAAGGAAGTGCTTGACCGCACCAAGCGCGAGGCGGAGGATTTCAGAACGCGCATAATCGTCGAGTATCAGAACCATATCGAGTTCATTAAGAAGATACCCGAGGCTTGCTTCAACGAGTTTGTTGTTGAAAACTCGGCCAACCATAACAGCAATACTCTGCGTGAGCTCATCGCAGCGCAGCAGGGAGTTCAGGCACCTGTGATACCGGAGATCAAGGAAGAGAAGATAACCGAGGAAGCTCCCGAGGAAAGGGATTCCGATGTCAAGGTGGTCGAGTCGATATCCGGCATCGAGGTCAGCGGGACCGAGAACACGGAAGATGAGGAGATAGAGGAGCAGAATGAGTATGAGGCTGCTCCGGAGGAGGAAGACGATCAGGAGTCCGAATTTGAGGAAAACTCAGGCTCCTCGGGAAGCTTCACCGTCGAGAACGCGTTCGGCGACGATGACGACGAAGGCGATGATAGCCTTGAGCTGCCCGATTTTCTGAGCTCGCGCCCGACAAGAACTCCCAACGGCAATTCAAAGTACGACAAGCTCGAATTCGGCAGCAACAATAATGACAACAGAAACGGCAGCCATAAGAAAAAGAGAAGATAAAGAAATATCAAAGCTAACGATAAGCACCCCGACGGGTGCCGGTCATAATAATGAAAGGACAAAAAGAAATGGCACAGGATCTTAACGAAACGCTCAATCTCCCGCAGACCGGTTTTCCGATGCGCGGAAATCTTCCTGCGAGGGAGCCGGGCTGGCTCGAACAGTGGGAAAAGGACAGAGTTTATTATGAGCTTCAGAAGAAGAACGAGGGTCTTCCGAAGTTCATTCTGCATGACGGACCTCCCTACGCAAACGGCGATATCCACATGGGTACGGCGCTGAACAAGATCTTAAAGGATATAATCGTAAAGTATAAGTCTATGACAGGCTATCAGGCTCCGTATGTTCCGGGCTGGGACTGCCACGGACTGCCGATAGAATTGAAGGCTCTCAAGCAGATAGGCAAGGAGAGCAGCGCGTCGAGCATCGACCCTGTTGAGCTCCGCAAATGCTGCCGCGATTTCGCGCTTTCCTGCCTTGATGACCAGAAGAAGCAGTTTAAGCGCCTCGGCGTATGGGGAGATTTCGACGATCCGTACCTTACCATAAAGCCCGAATTTGAGGCAAAGCAGGTCGAGGTGTTCGGAAAAATGGCTGCAAAGGGACTTATGTACAAGGGCCTTAAGCCCGTGTACTGGTGCGCGGACTGCAACACCGCCCTCGCGGAAGCCGAGATCGAGTATCAGGACGACGACTGCCATTCCATATATGTAAAGTTCCCGCTCACCGACGGGAAGGGCAGGTTCGACAGCCTCGGGATAGATCTTTCTAAGGCTTCGGTAGTTATCTGGACGACGACCACCTGGACGCTGCCAGGAAACCTCGCTATCTGCCTCGGACCAAACTATGAATACACCTTCGTTCACATCGAGGACGAGAACAGCCGCTCGAACGGCGAATACCTGCTCATGGCGACGGAGCTCGTTTCCACGGTAATGGACGCGGTAAAGATAAGCAAGTACTCCACCGTAGGTTCGTTTACCGGAAAGGAGCTTGAATTCGTTGAGACGCGTCACCCGTTCATGGGAAGAAAGTCTCCGCTCATCGTCGGCGACCACGTAACTCTCGACAGCGGTACCGGCTGCGTTCATACGGCGCCGGGCTTCGGTCTGGAGGACTTTGAGGTATGCAGCAGCTACAAGGGAATGTTCAATATCGTCGTTCCCGTAGACAGCAAGGGCATACTCACCGAGGAAGCCGGAAAGTTCAAGGGACTCACCACCGACCAGGCGAACAAGGAGATAGCGAAGGATCTTGACGAGACCAACTCGCTTCTTGCCATAGAGAAGATAGTCCACCCCTATCCTCATTGCTGGCGCTGCCACAAACCGATAATATACCGCGCTACCGAGCAGTGGTTCTGCTCCGTGGACAAGTTCGCGGACGACGCGGTTAAGGCTATAAACGAGGTCAACTGGATACCCGGCTGGGGCGCGGAGCGTATCACGAACATGGTGCGCGACAGAAGCGACTGGTGCATCTCCCGTCAGAGACGCTGGGGCGTTCCGATACCGATACTGTACTGCAAGAAGTGCGGCAAGCCGATCGTGAACGATGAGACCATAAAGGCGATATCCGACCTGTTCCGCAAGGAAAGCTCGGACGCATGGTACGCGAAGGATCCCGCGGAATTCATCCCCGCAAGCGTAAAGTGCGACTGCGGCTGCGGCGAGTTCACAAAGGAAATGGATATATTCGACGTCTGGTTCGATTCCGGCTGCACATGGGCTGCTGTAATGGACGAGAGGGAGGAGCTCTCCTCGCCCGCGGATATGTATCTTGAGGGCTGTGACCAGTACAGAGGCTGGTTCCAGAGCTCGCTGCTCACCTCGGTGGCAACGACGGGTCACGCTCCTTATAAATCCGTCTGCACCCACGGCTGGATAGTTGACGGAAAGGGCGAGAAGATGTCTAAGTCCAAGGGCAACTACATCGTACCCGAGGAAGTCATAAAGCAGTACGGCGCCGACGTGCTCCGTCTGTGGGTCACCTCTCTCGATTTCCACAGCGATATCAGAGTATCGCAGGATATCCTCAAGCAGCTCTCCGAGACCTACCGCAAAATAAGGAACACGGCGAGATTTATCCTCGGCAACCTGTGCAACGGCAAGGGCTTCGACCCCGATAAGGACTGCGTGGCATTCGACAAGCTGACTGAGATCGACAAGTGGGCGCTCACCAAGTATGACGAGCTTATCGGCAAGGTGCAGACAGCCTATGACGATATGGATTACTTCCACGCTTATCACGCGATAAACAGCTTCTGCGTTGTTGATATGTCGAACTTCTACCTCGATATCATCAAGGACAGGCTTTACTGCGAGAAGGAAGACAGCGAGGACCGCAGAGCCGCTCAGACAGCGATGTATGTTATACTCAGCGGACTTACAAGACTTGTGGCGCCTATCCTCACGTTCACGGCGGACGAGATCTGGAAGGAGCTCCCCAAGAGCTCGAAGGACGATCCGAGAAACGTAGTATTCAATCGTATGCCCGAAAAGACAGGCGTTTCGATAGATACCACCAAGTGGGACAGAATACACGCGATAAGGGACGATGTCCTGACCGCGCTGGAGAAGAAGCGTAACGAAAAGCTCATAGGCAAGTCTCTTGAGGCCAAGGTGATACTCCACACAGCCGACGACCTCAGCGATATCCTCCCCGAGCTCGCGACGGCGTTCATAGTTTCGCAGGTCGAGACCGACAAGAACGGCGAGGGCGAGTTCAAGGGCAGCGTGGACGGCCTGACGATCACGGTCGTAAAGGCAGAGGGCGAGAAGTGCGAGCGCTGCTGGACATATTCCGCATACGTCGGAACGAATCCCGCGCACCCGAATCTCTGCGAGCGCTGCTGCAAGGCGATAGATTAAGAATATACAGAGCCGTGCTTATATCGGTGCTCCGGTGAATTCCGGAGCATCGGTGTGTATGGCTCTGCACTATATAACGGAGATTGTTTTGGAAAAAAGATCGTTTGTGTACTATATCGTGTCGGTCGTCATAAGTCTGGCGCTGGCGGGTATAGACCAATTCACAAAGTATCTCGCGGTAGAGTATGTCAAGCCTGTCAACTCGATCTCGCTGCTGAAATCCGGCGATACCGAGTGGCTGTGCCTTACCTACTGCGAGAATACGGGAATGTCCTTCAGTATGCTTGAGGGGCAGACGCTCCTGCTTATCCTCTTGCCGGTGCTGCTTATCGCGGCGATAGAATGGTATATTTTCTCCGGCAGGGCAAAACGCCTCGATGTCATGATCGCAGCCGCCGTCATAGCTGGCGGAGGCTTCGGCAACCTTATCGACCGCGCGTTTCAGGGATATGTGGTAGATTTCATAGATGTGCGTATCATAAACTTCGCGATATTCAATTTTGCCGATATCTGCGCGGTATGCGGAGGGATCTACTTCTGTATAGTTCTTATCTTCGAGGAACACAAGGAGGATAAGAAGAAAAAGAACGTGAAGAACGATAACGTTCAGGATACCGGGGAGTCCGGCGTTCACAGCGAGGAACAGGGCGGTGAGCAGTCCGATGAGAACGCTTGAATTCATCGCGGAGAGCGACGGCGAACGTATCGACAAGGCCGTCACAGCCGCGTCCGACGGCGAGATCACGCGCTCTTACGCCGCGGTGCTGATATGGAACGGCGGCTGTAAGGTGAACGGCGTTGTTGTCCCGAAAAACTACAAGCTCAAAGCGGGCGACAGCGTATGTATGGAGCTGCCCGAGCCGAAGAGCGCGGAGATACTTCCGGAGGATATCCCTCTGGATATCGTGTACGAGGATAATGACCTTCTTATAGTGAACAAGCCGAAGGGTATGGTGGTACACCCCGCCCACAGTCATTATTCCGGCACTCTCGTGAACGCGCTGATGTATCACTGCGGAGACAGCCTTTCCGGCATAAACGGAGAGGCGCGTCCTGGCATAGTGCACCGCATAGATATGAACACCAGCGGACTTCTGATAGTTGCGAAAAGCGACGCCGCGCACCGAGGGCTTGCCGAACAGATAAGCGTGCACAGCTTCAAGCGTGAATACGAAGCTGTGGTTTGCGGCAATATAAAGGACGACGGCACGGTGAACGCTCCCATAGGGCGGAGCAAGGCGGACAGGAAGAAAATGGCTGTCACCGCCGAAAACAGCCGTGAGGCGATAACCCATTACAGCGTTATCCGCAATTACAGCGCCTATACTCATCTCAGGCTAAGGCTCGAAACGGGCAGAACTCATCAGTTACGCGTTCACATGGCGTACATCGGTCACCCGGTCGCGGGCGACGAGGTGTAC
>JAIKZF010000095.1 GCA_024682455.1 Ruminiclostridium sp.
GAATCGGTGAGTGCGATGACGGAGGCGTTGATGATATCGCGGCTTGCGCCTACGGTAGTCCACGTGTTCTCGCCGTCGGTGCTCTCGATAAGCACGCGGGTGACGGCGGCGGTGCTGTCGCCGGACGTGATGACGCGCACCTTGAAGTCTATCAGGTGCATCTTTTTAAGCTCGGGGTAGAACACCTCCAGAGCCTTTCTCAGCGCCTTGTCTATTGCGTTTACGGGACCCTCTCCCTCGTCGGCGGTGATCTCGTACTTGTCGCCGACCTTTACCTTGACGAGAGCGTTGGCCTTCTCGGTATAGGGGTTGCCGTCAAGGCTGTCCATGGACGATATTATCCTGTAATGATCTATCTCGAAGTGCGGCGTGAATTTGCCGAGCTCCTTGCGCACAAGAAGCTCGAAGCTGGCTGCCGCCGCCTCGAACTGATAGCCCTCGTGCTCCAGCTCCTTCATCTTCTCGGTTATGATCTTCGTTTCGCTGCTGGACTTTGTTATCGAGCCCTCGACAGCCTGGAGCTTCGGAAGCACGGCGGAGCGCCCGGAGACCTCGCTGAGCGGGAAGCTCCGCGAGTTGCCGACCGCCGAGGGCTCGATGTGCTCGAACGTCCTGGTGTTCTTCGCGACCCCGTCCGCGTGCATACCGCCCTTATGCGCAAAGGCCGAGCTCCCGATGTAGGGGAGGTTCCCCGGCAGGCGCAGGTTCGCGACCTCGCTGATGAAGCGCGCGGTCTTTGTTATCGTCGCGAGCTTTTCCGCGCTTACCGCGTTGTAGCCCAGCTTGAGCTGTAGACTCGGTATCACGGTGGAGAGGCTGGCGTTCCCGCAGCGCTCGCCTATGCCCGTGAACGTACCCTGTATCTGAACGGCTCCCGCCTTGACCGCGGTTATGGTGTTCGCGGCGGCGCAGCCCGTGTCGTTGTGGCAGTGTATGCCAAGAGGCACCATGACCGTCTTGGCAGCGGCTTTCACTATACGCGAGACCTCGTCCGGGAAGCTCCCGCCGTTGGTGTCGCAGAGTATCACAGCCGAGGCTCCCGCGCGCTCGGCAGTCTTTATAACCTCCGTCGCGTAGGCCGGGTCGTCGCGGTAGCCGTCGAAGAAGTGCTCCGCGTCGAAGAATACGACCCTTCCCTTTTTCCGCAGATAAGCGACCGTGCTGCTTATCATGGCGAGGTTTTCCTCGGGCGTGACGCCGAGTATGCAGTCTATATGGAGTTTCCACGCCTTGCCGAAGATCGTGACGTACTTTGTCCCGGCGGCGAGCAGCGCGCTTAAGCCCTCGTCGTCCTCGGGAGCCGTGTCTTTGCGCACGGTGGAGCCGAACGCGGTGAGCTTCGCGTTGGAGAGCTTAAGCTTTTTCGCGCGCTCGAAGAACTCCGCGTCCTTCGGGTTCGAGAACGGGTTGCCCGCTTCGATGTATTCCACTCCGAACCGGTCAAGGCACTCGGCTATTTTCAGCTTGTCCGACACGGAGAAGCTCACGCCTTCGCCCTGAGCGCCGTCGCGGAGCGTGGAATCGTATATCTCTATTTTCTTCAATTTCATCACCGTCCATAATAGTATCATAAAAATCCCGATTTGTCAACTTCTGCCCTGTACGCTCTTTACAAATTCGCTTTACTGTGATATAATTTATTTATTGTATTTCACAGCGGCAGATAAAACCGCGAAAGGGAGTGAACGATACGGGACTGTTGGGCTGGCTGAAAAAGCTGGGCGCCGAGGACGAAGAGCCCGAGGTGCTCGATGCGGAGGAATTCCTTGAGGAAATGAGCGACAGCGGGCTTTATGTCGACGACGTGCCTCTGGAGGATACGGTGCTGACGTTCACCCTGCGCGATATAAAAAGATTTGATACCGATACCGTTCTGGAGAACTATGACAGGCTGCCATATGAGTTCCGCCTGTACTACGATACCCGCCGCGCCTTTTCACGGGCGTTCTCGGCTCTGAGCGAGGAGCTGCGCTGGTACGACAGCTACGAGGGAGGCAGGAGTGCGGAAAGCGACGAGCATTACGATTACGACGATCACAGCATAGATATCCTGTTCACGCTCTCCCGTGACGGCGACGCCAGACCCTATTGCTTCACGGCGGATATACGCGTGGACGGCGGAGATAACGCTTGACTTTTTCGGACGATTTATGTATAATTGTGGTTGGGTGATGCTATGAAAATATCACGCGCCTGCCTCACGGCGGGCATTATCATAACGGCGGCGCTCTGCTCCTGCGGAGGCTCTCCGGCTCCGGCAGGCACAGTCGCGGAAAGCGCGGCAGCCGCGGAGGAAACGGAGCTGACGACTGTGACGGAAGCACCTGCCGCGGAGCTTTCCGACCGTGAAAGGATAATAAGAAAATCCCTGCTTTCGGCAGGCAATACCGGGCGCCTGCACAAGGTGTTCGCCAAGGCCGCAGCCGGAGATGAGATCACGGTCGCGTACATAGGAGGCTCCATAACCGAGGGCTATACCTTAAAGCCCGAGGAATGCTGGGCTAAGCTGATTTATAACTACCTCTGCGAAAAGTACCCCGACACGAAGATAAACTACGTCAACGGCGGCATGAGCGGCACCCCGTCGAGCCTCGGAGTCGTGCGCGCCGAACGCGACGTGCTTGCTCCGTACGGCGACCCGGATATCGTGTTCGTCGAATTCGCGGTGAACGACTCGAAGGATAAGCTCTGCCGCGAGTCCTACGAGAGCCTTGTGCGGCGCTTCCTCGCGCTTGATACCGAGCCTGCTGTGGTTTTGCTGTTCATGCGCACGGATACGGGATATAGCTGTCAGGAGCAGCAGAGCGCCATAGGCGCGCACTACGGGCTGCCGATGATAAGCCCGAACGACGCTCTAACATACGCGATAGACGAGGGGCTCATGACATGGGCGGACTATTCAAACGACGGAGCCCACCCGAACCCCGAGGGCGCGAAGCTCATTGCGGAAATGACAGAACGTTTCTTCGAGCTTGCGGAGGCGGGGGAGAATGACGACTCGGCTCCCGCAGTGACGGACGTGAACTCCGTCGAGCCGCTGTACGGCGCGGGCTACGTCAATGTGAGCCTGCTGGACGCGAAAAATACGGAGCCCGTTTCCATAGGCGAGTACAAAACGGACAAGGAGCTCCTGGGGACGTTCCCGAACGGCTGGTACCGCAAGGGAGGCGAGAACAAGGGCATATCGTTCGCGCTGACCTTCGAGAGCCTGTTCCTGGTGTACCACTGCAACAAGAGCGAGAAATTCGGTACAGCGGAGGTCTACGTTGACGGCGAATGTGCAGCCGAGATCATCTCGAATTCCCGCGAGGGCTGGAGCAATCCCGTCCCGCGGCTCGTGAAGAGCTTCGACGGCTCGGGTGAGCACACGGTCGAGGTCAGGATGAAGGACGGCGATGAAGACAGCTACTTCGGCATACTCTGCCTCGGAGTTACACAATAAGGATATCCGGCCCGGACGGGTCTGACATAAATTCTACAATGAAAGGAATTAATTAAAATGGCAAAAGCAGTTGAAAAAGGCAAGGGCTTCATGAAGGAATTCAAGGAATTCGCTCTTAAGGGCAATGTAATGGACATGGCTGTCGGCGTTCTGATAGGCGGAGCGTTCTCCGGCATCGTGACCGCGCTGACCGGGGATTTCATCAATCCTCTGATAGCGTCGGCGGGCGGAGCCGAGATAGCGGGTATGATAAGGCTCCCGTGGGTGGATTACACCGGGCTCGACGCGGAGCAGATCAAGGCGCTCTCGCTGGATTACGGACACTTCATCACCACCGTTGTGAATTTCCTTATCACCGCGCTCATAATCTTCCTGCTGATGAAGGGCGTGAACAAGCTCATGGCTCTCGGCAAGAAGAAGGCGGAGGAGGAAGCCGCCGCAGAGCCCGCTCCCGAGTCCGAGCCGAGCAAGGAGGAGCTCCTGCTCACCGAGATACGCGACCTTCTCAAGGCTCAGAACGGTCAGAAATAACTTTTAATGTACGGCTCAAAGCTGCATAAACTGCTCCTTCGTTAACGAAAGGAGCAGTTTTTTGTCCGAAAATGAATATTTTTATATAATTTCCTGCCGAAATAGTCTGACAAATGGGGTAAAATATCCGAAATTCAAGAAAATTTGATTTTTTCGCAAAAAACTATTGCAAAATTTATTCAGATGTGATATGATATATCTGTTAATTTAAAGCGGCAGGAAATGCCGCAAATTTCAGCCAACATATATTAACAGGAGGAAACAACCAATGGCACTGAAAAATCAGTATCTCATCGAGCTCCTTGAGAGAGTAAAGAAAAGAAACGCGAATGAACCCGAGTTCATTCAGACCGTAACGGAAGTGTTCGAGTCTATCGAGCCCGTTATCGAGAAGAGACAGGATCTCGTTGACGCGGGTGTTCTCGAAAGAATAGTAGAGCCCGAGAGACAGATCATGTTCCGCGTTCCGTGGGTGGACGACAACGGCAAGGTCCAGGTGAACCGCGGCTACAGAGTACAGTTCAACTCCGCTATCGGTCCGTACAAGGGCGGCCTCAGATTCGCTCCCAACGTATATATCGGTATAATCAAGTTCCTCGGTTTCGAGCAGATCTTCAAGAACAGCCTTACATCGCTTCCTATGGGCGGCGGCAAGGGCGGTTCCGACTTCGACCCGCAGGGCAAGTCCGACGCTGAGGTTATGCGCTTCTGCCAGAGCTTCATGAGCGAGCTTTACAGACACATCGGTCCGAACCTCGACGTTCCCGCAGGCGACATCGGCGTAGGCGGACGTGAGATCGGCTACCTCTTCGGTCAGTACAAGAGACTCAAGAACGAGTTCTCCGGCGTACTCACAGGCAAGGGGATCCAGTACGGCGGCTCCCTCATCAGACCCGAGGCTACAGGCTACGGCGCAACATACTACGCTGTTGAGATGCTCAAGCACTTCGGCGACGACATCAAGGGCAAGACAGTCGCTATCTCCGGCTTCGGCAACGTTGCATGGGGCGTGGCTCTTAAGGTCACCGAGCTCGGCGGCAAGGTAGTTACACTCTCCGGCCCCGACGGCTATGTATATGACAAGGACGGCATCAACACACCCGAGAAGATCGCTTATATGCTTGAAATGCGCGCTTCCTGCCGCAACAGAGCTCAGGACTACGCAGACAAGTTCGGCGCTGAGTTCCACGCAGGCGAGAAGCCGTGGGGCGTCAAGGTCGACATCATTATGCCGTGCGCTACACAGAACGAGGTCAACATCGACGAAGCTAAGAAGATCGTTGCAAACGGCGTAAAGTATTATGTGGAAGTTTCCAATATGCCTACGACCAACGAGGCTATCGCATACCTCAAGGAGAACAAGGTGATAGTTGCTCCGTCCAAGGCTGTAAATGCCGGCGGCGTTGCAGTTTCCGGTCTGGAAATGAGCCAGAACTCCATGAGATACAACTGGACAGCGGAAGAGGTTGACGAGAAGCTCAAGAGCATCATGAAGAACATCTTCGAGGCTTCCGTAAAGGCTGCACACGAGTACGGTCTCGGTGACGATCTTGTAGCCGGCGCGAACATCGCGGGCTTCCTTAAGGTAGCGGAAGCTATGAAGGCACAGGGCGTTGTCTGATCTGATATCTGTCTTTAATTGAAAAAATCTGCGTCTTTAGTATGTAAAGGCGCAGTTTTTTGTTTATGCAGTTCTTTTTTCTTGTCAAGGAGTATACCTACCCCCGCTGCAAGGCGAAGCGGTTGGCCTTTCCCGCGGGAGGGAGGGGAGAGGGAGAGAGGGGGTCTGGGG
>JAIKZF010000039.1 GCA_024682455.1 Ruminiclostridium sp.
ATTAAAGGCAACTGACGTGGAACAGGGGTTTTCTTCCTTCCCCGCCTTCTTCCTCCCCCAGCTCAAGCGCAAGCGGCTGCTACAATCCGAAGAAGGCTTCGAGGATATAGCCGAGGCACTTTCCGAAATCGAGGCGGTCGACGGCTTCGGCGGCGACGATCTTTCCGGTGCCTATGACCTCGTCATCAACGGTCATGGTGACGTAGCCGAGCACCTGCCCCTTTTTCACCGGGGCGGCTATTGAGGCTGTACGGCTGTAATGGTACTTTATGCGGGAGCCGCTGCCCTTCTCCAGGATCATCTCCGGTATCTCCGAGAAGCGCGTATCAGCTCCGCTCTTCACGCCGCCCTCGACGGGAATCTCGGTGAGCTCCGACACGTCCGGGCGCGGAGTCACGCGCTCATAGTTCCCGAACCCGAGGTCGAGCAGGCTTTTCGCGGCGGTAAATCTGTCCTCGTCGGTCTCACAGCCCAGCACGACGGCGGTCAGCTCCATATTGCCGCGCTTCGCGGTCGCCGCAAAGCAGCAGCCCGCCGCGTCGGTGGTGCCTGTCTTAAGCCCCGTGATACCGTTGTACGAGGTTATGAGCTTGTTGGTGTTGAGAAGCTGAGTCTCACGCTTTGTCCCGGTGCGCACGCTGTCGAGGCGGGTCATCAGGAAGTTGTCGAAATAGTTGTACTTGCGCAGCTCCGCCGCCATGACCGCGATATCCCGGGCGCTGCTGTAATGCTCCTTGTCATCGTAGCCCACGCAGTTTACGAAGTGCGTGTCCGCCATTCCGAGCTTTTCCGCGTGCGCGTTCATCTGCGCAACGAACTTCTCCTCGCTGCCGGCGATATGCTCCGCCAGCATAACGCAGGAGTCGTTCGCCGACGCGATGACCACGGACTTTATCAGGTCTCCGACTGACATCTCCTCGCCGGTCTCCAGCCATATCACCGAGCCGTCCATGCTGTTCGCGTGCGCGGAGCACACCGCGATATCGTCAAAGCTCAGCTTACCGTCGTCTATCTGCTCCGCCGCGATAAGCAGGGTCATAATCTTGGTCACCGACGCGATCGGCAGCCGCAGATTTTCGTTATAGCCGCAGAGCGCCTTTCCCGTGGAGCTCTCAACGAGCACCGCAGCCTTTGCCGTGCTTATGTCCGCCGTGACCGTCTTTTCGGCGCCCGAGGCTCCGCACGTCAGCATAAACGCCGCGGCGAGCATTCCGGATATCAAGTGTCTTATCTTCATTTTTAGAACCCCCTGTCCGTAAAATATATGAATAATTTACCTGATAAATGCCCACAATATGGGGCGTGAGACAGGAGGGAGAAGAGTTGCGCCGAGACAGCTTTGCCGCGGAGTTTTTCCGCATATTTGTCATATTTCTTGCGGGAGGTTTTATCTACGGGCTCATGGAGACAGCCTACCGCGGACATACGCACCCGTCAATGTTCGTGCTCGGGGGATTGTGCCTTGTGTGGATAGGCGGATTCGACAGCTTTTACAAGCGCACTCCCCCGCTCTGGGCGCAGGTGCTGCTCGGAGGGATTTTCATTACTGCCGCGGAATTCGTCTGCGGGCTCATACTCAATGTGTGGCTCGGACTGCGCGTGTGGGATTACAGCAGTATCCCGTTCAACTTCATGGGTCAGGTCTCCCCGCGCTTCTGCGCACTCTGGTTCGGCCTCTCCCTCCCCGCCGTTCTGCTCGAAAACGCCTTTCGTTCAGCCTTTAGCCGCTCCGTTCGGGGGCGGGAGAACGAGAGAGAAGAAGAGTATTAAGAGTTGCCTCCGACAGACCTAGCCGCCGGAGGCAACTCTTAATTCTTTTTTCTTCTTCTCTCTTCTTCTCTCTCGTTCTCAAGCGGCTATTCTTCGGGCTGGCCGAACTGGCTGGGGTGGCGGGTGAAGAAGTCCACGCGGGGTTCGAGGAACTTAAGCTTGCTGTCTTTGCCGCCTGTGAACGCGCTGATCGGGTCGAAGATCTTATCCCAGCTCCAGAAGCTGTCGTCGAGCTGCAAATATTCAAGTATCATTTCCGTGCCCTTGGGAGCCATGGGGTGCAGCAGCACCGCCGCCGTACGTATCATATGGAACACGTTGATGAGCGTCTTTCTGCGGAGCTCATTATCCTCGTTCTTGTCCGCGTCACCGAGGTTCTTTACCATATACTTGCTCGCCTTGCGGATATAGCTGTCGAGGACGTATGTGCACTGGTGGAACTCGAACCTGTACATGAAGCGCTCGTAGTCGAGCACGGCCTTCTTCGCGTCCGCAAGCACCTGCTCGTCGATGTCTCCCACGGGCATCACACCGTCATAATACTTCTGCGTCGTATATATGCAGGTGCGGATTATGCGGTTGAACACGTTGGAGAGCAGGAAGCCGTCCTTGACTACGGGGTCGGGATCGTCGGGCTTTGCCTCGGGGTCGAAGGGCTTGGGATTGAAGCTCACGCTGCGCTGACCGAGCCCGAGCCCGAGGAAGTGCATACGTAGCTGCTCGGGCGTGTAATAGTCAAGAAGCTCGTCCGCCATGGGAGGCTTGATGTCTCCGGAGCTCGAAGCCTTTGTGTTCATGAACAGTATATGATTGTTCGCGCAGAGTACCGGAAGCTGCAATTCGCCGTCCGGCGGGTCGGAAACGTTGCCGTCCTTGCCCTGCTGCGCCATGAACATCGCCATTTCCGCAACGCCGTAGAAGTAGATGTTGTCAGCGCCGATGAACTGATAGACCTCGGCGTCCCTGCTGCACCAGAAGTCACGCCATTCCTCGCGGGACTTGCCGCGCTTCTCCAGCACCGCCTCGGTGAACGAGATCGGAGCCCACAGCGATTCCGGCCATACCCATACGGTCTGTGGCTCCTCGCCTTCAAGCACCGGCGAGGGAACTCCCCACTCTATGTTGCCGGTAAGTCTGAATGGAACGAGAGTCTTGCCGGTGCGGAAGCGCACTCCGTTCGCGGAAAGCACCTCGCAAGCCTTGTTCATCTCGTCGAGCTCGGTGAATTTTACGGTGAACGAGGGCTTTTTCGGCTCCTCGATGAACTCGTGCTCCGGCATCTGCGAGCTGAGCTCGTTATACTTGTCGAGATACTCGTTCTTGATGTAGATAACGGGGTCTTTCAGAAACTCGTCTATGGTTTTGGTGACGAGCGGGCGGACGTTCTTCTGCTTCTGTATGCGCGCGACGTACTCCTTCATGAGACCGTTGTACGCGGGCAGGTCGAAGTACCAGTTGTACACGTCCTTCATTATCGGGGTCTCGCCTGTTATAGTGCTCTTGGGGTCGATGAGGCTCTCGGGCATATACTGGTGCCCGAGGTCGCACTCGTCGGCGTAGGCCTTCTGAGACTGGCAGCCGTCAACGGGGCATTTGCCTATGACCTGTCTGCCGTTAAGGAAGCAGCCCGCCTTTTCGTCGTAGAACTGCTTTGTGCCGAGACGGCGCAGGTGTCCGTTATTGTAGAGCCCGCGGATAAACCGGTCGGAGACCTCGTTGTGTATCTGCGCATACGGATACAGACCCGAAGCCGCGAATACATCGAGGCTTATCATATAGTCGTCGAGGGTCTTTTTCTGCGCGTTATGGTTCCTCGCGACGAAATCGCTTATGGTCATGTCGCAGTGAGAGCCCTCCATAAGCTTTCTGTAAGCCTCCGCGATAGGCGAGCCATAGCAGTCCGTGCCGGACACGAATATGACGTTGTCCTTGCCGATACGGTCGCGCAGGAAGCGCGCGTAAACGTCCGCAAACACGAAAACTCCGCCGATATGGCCGAAGTGCAGAGTCTTGTTGCCGTAGGGCATACCGCCCGTTATCACGGCGCGCTTCGGCCACTCGGGGCGCGGTATTTCGTGCGGGACGAAGTTGTT
>JAIKZF010000071.1 GCA_024682455.1 Ruminiclostridium sp.
ACAATGAGGCTGTGGTCGGAGCCTTTCTGAAACCGTCTAGCGGTAGGGGCGATGAACCAATCCACAGCATCTAAACAATATTATATCACAATAGTTCTTGGAGAGGAACTCTAAAAACTACTACTATTTATTATACGAGGAGCGTTATTTACGGTCATGAAAACAAAGAAACTGCTCGCCGCGGCGCTTTCCGCGGTCATGATACTGTCCGGCTGCGCTCAGTCCGAACAGACGTCTCCCGCGACCCCGCCGCAGACCGAGAGCGCGGCCTCACTCACCGGGAGCCCGGCGGAAACGAGCGGCACCTCCGGTACGGAAGGCTCTTCGGACACGCAGGGCACCACGACCGCAGGCACCTCCGAAACCTCCGGCACAACTGCCGCCGGGACGACAGCCGAAAGCACCTCCGGCACCGCCGCAGCCTCCGCGTCAGCGGGAACGACCGCCGGTACAACGGCAGGCACGACCGAGGCTCAGACCACCGTTTCCGAGACTTCTGCCACCGCCGGCACAACTCCCGGAACCGCTGCCTCACACGCTGCCGCGGTCAAGGGGCTGACCCCCGACTCCGGCGAATACGAGGGCAGGGAGCAGACCTCGGACTTCAACTACGGCGAGGCTCTCCAGAAGTCGCTGATGTTCTACGACCTCCAGCGCTCCGGAAAGCTCCCGGACAATATCCGCACCAACTGGCGCGGCGATTCCTGCCTGAAGGACGGCAGCGACAACGGGCTCGACCTGACCGGTGGCTTCTTCGACGCGGGCGACAACATCAAGTTCAACCTGCCCATGTCCTACACGACCGCCCTGCTGGCGTGGTCGGTCTATGAGGACAGAGCTGCGTACAAGGAAAGCGGACAGCTCGATTACATACTCGATATCATTCGCTGGGGCAACGACTACTTTATAAAATGCCACCCCGAGCCGAACGTCTACTACTATCAGGTCGGCGACGGCAATGCCGACCACGGCTGGTGGGGTCCTGCCGAGACGGTCGAGGCGCAGATGAAGCGCCCGTCCTACAAGGTCGACCTCAACAATCCCGGCTCGACGGTCGCCGCGGGTACGGCAGCCTCCCTCGCCGCGTGCGCGGTCGTGTTCAGGGACACGGACAAGGCATACGCCGACAAGTGCGTGAAGCACGCGACCGAGCTATTCGACTACGCGAACAAGGTCAAGTCCGACAGTGGCTACACAGCGGCGAACGGCTTCTATCAGTCCTACGGAGGCTTCAAGGACGAGCTCGCGTTTGCGGCGTTCTGGCTCTACAAGGCGACCGGCGACGAGGACTGGCTCGCGAAGGCAAAGGGCTTCTGGGGCGAGGGAGACAAGAACTGGGCTCTCTGCTGGGACGACAAGTCGTGGGGCACGGCGGTGCTCCTCGCAAACGAGACCGGCGAGGAAAAATACCGCGCCGCAGTCGAAAGACACATCGACTGCTGGATAAACGAGATGCACAAGACCCCGAAGGGGCTGGTGTTCTGCGACCAGTGGGGCTCGCTGCGCTACGCGACCACGACCGCTTTCGTCGCTCTGTCCTACATAACACACGGCGAGCCGACGACCTCCGCAAAGAAGGACTCCTACCTGAAATTCGCGAAATCCCAGGTGGACTACGCACTCGGCAGCACGGGCAGGAGCTTCGTGGTGGGCTTTGGCGTGAACCCTCCCGTGAACCCGCACCACAGGACAGCTCACGGCTCCTATACCAACAACATCGGCGACCCCGCCAATAACCGCCATATCCTCTACGGCGCGCTGGTGGGAGGCCCCGGCAGGAACGACGACTACTCCGACGACAGGAACAACTACACGAACAACGAGGTCGCCTGCGACTACAACGCGGGCTTCACCGGCGCTCTCGTAAAGCTCTGGGATAAGTACGGCGGCAAGACCTTAAAGCGCTTCGGCGCGGTCGAGCAGCCCGACGACGAGCTCTACGCCGACGCGACCGTAAACGTGAACGGTCAGGACTTCGTGGAAATAAAGGCTCTCATATACAACAAGACCGCGTTCCCCGCGCGCAATACCGACGACCTGAAGCTCTGCTACTTCTTCGACATCTCCGAGATCATCGACGCGGGCGGAAGCGCCGCCGATCTCACGGTCTCCACGAACTATACGCAGGGAGGCTCCGCGAGCGACGTGCTCTGCTGGAACAAGGAGAAGAACCTCTACTACGTCGCGATAGATTTTACAGGCACGAACATCTACCCCGGCGGTCAGGACACATATAAAAAGGAAGTGCAGTTCCGCATACGCAATAACAAGGGCGTCTGGGACAACTATAACGACCCGTCCTTCATAGATGTCGGGCAGGTGTCCTCGGGAACGATGACCCGCGCGAACAATATGGCTCTCTACGAGGGCACGGTCCTCGCGTTCGGCACCGAGCCCAATGACAGGAATACCGGCGACGCCATCAAGGACATAAAGCCCGCGCAGAACACGGGCGGCGGCAATAACGACGGCTCCGGCGGCTATACAGGCTCCGGCACCGTCAACAACGATCCCGCCGTTCAGGTGTCCGACAAGGGCACGGTCAGTGTGGCTCTTGAACAGCAGCAGGCAAGCGGAAAGGGCAACACCATAGGCTTCACGCTGAAAATAACCAACACCGGCAGCACAGGCATAGACCTCTCGAAGCTGAAAGCCGACTACTTCTTCACCAACGACGGCGGAGGCTCGCTCGTATTCGAGTGCGACTACGCGGATATACAGGGCAGCTCTTACTCGGCGGTGACCGACTCGATATCGGGCAGCTTCTCCTCCGCCAGCGGCGAAAAGAGAGACACGAAATGCACGATAAGCATAGGCAGCGGTGTCCTCGCGGGAGGCGACACTCTCTCCGTGAATGTGCGCATACACAGGTCCGACTGGACGGAGTTCGACCTCGGCAACGATTGGTCGGGCGCAAACGCCGATCACATAACCGTGACATACAACGGAAAGAAGCTATAACAGTAAAAAGTGAATAACAAATAGTGAAGAGTGAATAATTGTGGCGTCCGCTGCGCGGACGATCAAAAAACGCGCGGCGGACAGGTACGGAACAGGAAAGGAACAAAAGTGAAAATTTCAGAGATCTTCAAAAACAGCGACAAGGCGGTGCTCTCGTTCGAGATATTCCCGCCGAAAAAGACAAGCGGCATCGAGACCGTCTACTCGACGATAGACGAGCTTGCCGACCTGAAACCCGCCTACATCAGCGTCACCTACGGCGCCGGCGGCAACATTGCCAACACCTCCACCCGCGACATAGCCGCACACATCAGGAACGACTGCGGTATCGAGGCAATGGCGCATATCACCTGTGTGAACAACACGAAGGAGGAAGTGCTGACCGTACTTGACGGGTTCAGGGAGCACGGCATCGGGAATATCCTCGCCCTGCGCGGCGATATCAGCCCCGACAAGCCCCCCAAGACCGACTTCCGGCACGCAAGCGAGCTTATAACGTTCATCAGGGAGCACCGCGAATATGACGGCATAGGCATCTCCGGAGCCTGCTACCCCGAGGGACACACCCAGGCGGAAAGCCTCACGGCGGATATCCTCAACCTGCGCAAAAAGGTCGACGCGGGCGCAGAGGAGCTGATAACGCAGCTCTTCTTCGAGAACAGGTTCTTTTACGATTTCCGCGAAAAAGCCGCGATAGCGGGGATCAACGTCCCGATCTCGGCGGGCATAATGCCGGTCACGAGCAAGTCGCAGATAGAGCGCATGGTGACGATGTGCGGAGCGAGCCTCCCGCAGAAGTTCGTGCGCATGGTGACAAAGTACGAGTACCGCCCCGAGGCTCTCATCGACGCGGGTATAGCCTACGCCGCCGACCAGATCACAGACCTGCTCGCAAACGGCGTTGACGGCATACACATCTATACGATGAACAACCCCTATGTCGCGAGAAAGCTCGTCGGCATTATCGAAAAGCTGCTGTGAACGCGGTGATATCCGAGGCGCTCCGCTATCTCGGCTACCGGGGGCATGAGCCCGACGAGATGACGGCGGCGCTGCTTGAAAAGGGCTATGCCGAGCTGTCGGCTGCCGCGGTGCCGAAGTACTGCTGCAGGCTTGCGGAAAAGTCCGACGTCCCGGAGCTCCTGCCGGGCGAGGACATAAAAAAGCACCTCGCGAAAAGCGGGAAGGTCATATTCTTCGCCGCCACTCTCGGCAGCGCCGCGGACGCGGTGATACGGCGGGCGGAGATAACGAACATGGCATACGCCCTCGTTCTGGACGCTCTCGCAAGCGCCATGACCGAGGAATTCTGCGACAGCGCGGAGAATGAGATGAAGGCGAAGCTCCCGGGGAACTTCACATGGCGTTTCAGCCCGGGCTACGGCGATTACCCGATAGAGCTCCAGCCCGATATGATACGCTTCCTGAACGCCGACAAGCTCATCGGGCTGACGGCGACGGAAAGCAACATACTTATCCCGCGAAAGTCCGTGACCGCCGTGATAGGCGTGTCGGAGGGCGAGCAGGAGCAGGCTCTGCGCGGCTGCGCCGTATGTAAAATGAGGGAAAACTGCCGGTACCGGAAGGACGGAGGACATTGTGGCAATAACGGTTGAAGAATTACTGAAAAGAGATCACGTCATGCTCGACGGAGGCTTCGGCACCGAGCTGCAAAAGCGCGGAATGAAGCCCGGCGAGACCTCGGAGATGATGAATTTCGTCCGCGCGGACGACGTTTACGCGATATACCGCTCATACATCGAGGCGGGCGCGGATATAATAAACGCCAATACATTCGGGGCGAACAGGCTGAAGCTCGCGAAAAGCGGACGCTCTGTCACCGAAACGGTCGGAAAGGCTCTCTCGATAGCACGCCGAGCCGCCGAGGGCACCGACGCTCTGGTTTCGCTCGACATAGGTCCCACCGGACAGCTCCTTGAACCTGCGGGGACTCTGTCGTTCGAGGAAGCCTATGACATATTCAGAGAGATAGTCGAGGCAGGCAGGGATCAGGCGGACCTCATCTGCATCGAGACCATGACCGACCTGTACGAGATAAAGGCGGCTATGCTGGCGGCGAAGGAATGCTCCGACCTGCCGGTGTTCGCGTTCATGTCGTTCGAGAAGAACGGCAGAACGTTCACGGGCTGTCTGCCGTCGGCAATGGCGCTGACCCTGACCGGGCTCGGAGCCGACGCCGTGGGTGTGAACTGCTCCCTCGCGCCGGACGAGCTCTACGATATCGTGCGCGAGATAACCGAATACACCGACCTGCCCGTCATAGTCAAGGCGAACGCCGGACTCCCCGACCCCGCCACCGGCGCGTACAGCGTCCCCGCGGAGCAGTACGTCGGCGACTGCGTAAAGTACACGGAAATGGGCGTAAAGGTTTACGGCGGCTGCTGCGGCACCACGCCGGAATATATCCGCGGACTGAAAGCCATGCTCGCTTCCCACACCCCGGCAGTCCGCGGGACAGGCAAAAGAGGAGCCTGCGTGTGCAGCTACTCGCGCACCGTCAGAATAGACGAACCGAAGATAATCGGAGAACGCATAAACCCCACGGGCAAGAAGCTCTTCAAGGAAGCTCTCCGGAACAACGACATAAACTATATCCTCAATCAGGCGCTGGAGCAGGTCTCCGCCGGTGCGGACATACTCGATGTGAACGTCGGGCTGCCCGAGATCGACGAGAAGGATATGATGGTGCGGGTCGTGAAGGCGCTGCAGGGCATCACAGACCTGCCGCTCCAGATAGACAGCACCAAGCCCGAGGTCATCGAGGCGGCTCTGCGCGTATATAACGGCAAGGCTATCGTGAACTCGGTGAACGGCGAGAACGCCGTAATGGAGCGCATACTACCGATAGTAAAGAAGTACGGCGCGGCTGTGGTCGGCCTGACTCTCGACGAGAACGGCATACCTCCTAAAGCGCAGCAGCGCGTCGCCATAGCGGAGCGCATAATGAACAAGGCTGCGGAATACGGCATACCGAAGGAGGACGTGTACATCGACTGCCTGACCCTTACGGTCAGCACGGAGCAGAAGGCTGTGCGCGAGACGCTGAGAGCCGTCCGCGAGGTCAAGGAGCGCTTCGGCATGAAGACCGTGCTCGGCGTGTCGAACATCTCGTTCGGACTGCCGACGCGTGAGCTGATAAACGGCACGTTCCTGTCAATGGCGCTGGAATGCGGGCTCGATCTGCCGATAATCAACCCGAACATCACGGCGATGTCCGGAGCTGTGTTCGCGTACAGGGTACTCGCCGCTCACGACGAGAACGCCATGGCGTTCATCGAGCGCTTCGGAGCCGACACGGCGAAGAAGCCCGCCGCCCCCAAGACCGAGGTCACTCTCGCCTACGCGATAGAAAAGGGTCTCGACAAGGACGCGGAGCAGCTTACAAGGCAGAAGCTCGCGGACGGAGCCGACGCCATGGACATCATCAACAACGAGCTTATCCCCGCGCTCGACCGCGCAGGCGACGACTTCGGCAAGAACCGCATATTCCTGCCGCAGCTCATACTCTCCGCGAACGCCGCGCAGGCGTGCTTTGGAGCGATAAAGGCGGCTATGGCGGGCGAAAAACGCATCAGCAAGGGCAAGATAGTCCTCGCCACCGTCAAGGGCGATATCCACGACATCGGCAAGAACATCGTCAGAACGCTGCTGGAGAACTACGGCTACACGGTCATAGACCTCGGCAAGGATGTTCCCGAGCAGACGGTCGTTGACGCGGCGATAGAGCACGATGTGAAGCTTGTAGGACTCAGCGCGCTGATGACCACGACTCTCGGAGCCATGGAGCGCACGATAAAGCTTCTGCGCGAGAGCGGCCACGAATGCAAGGTAGTGGTCGGAGGCGCGGTGCTCACAAAGGAATACGCCGACGCTATCGGCGCTGACCGCTACGCAAAGGACGCCAAGGACACCGTAGACTTTGCAAAGGAAATATTAGGCTAACAGGAGGATAAAAAATGCCGGCATTCAGCGAATTCACATTCCCGTCGAGCACGGGGAAAAACACGATCCACGTACTGAGGTGCGACCCCTCGGGAGAGCCGCGCGGCATCGTACAGATAGCCCACGGAGTTGCCGAGCACATCGGGCGCTATGAGGACTTTATGAAGTTCCTGGCGGAGAACGGCTTCGTCGCCGTCGGCAACGACCACCTCGGGCACGGCAGGTCCGTCACCGACCCCGCGGACAGGGGCTTCTTCTGCGAAGAAGACGGCTGGAACAAGGTCACGGACGATATGAATATCCTGCACGACATAATGCGCGAGGAATTCCCGGGGCTGCCGTATATCTTCTTCGGACACAGCATGGGGAGCTTCCTGACCCGCACATATATGATACGCTACCCCGACGCTCCCGATCTCGCGATACTCTGCGGCACGGGGCATCAGGCGAAGCCCACCGTGGTCTCCGGACTTGCGGCCGCGGAGCTGTCCGCAAAGGCCGTCGGAGTCCGCAAGCCCGGAAAGGCTCTGAACGAGCTCGTGTTCGGCAGCTACAACAAGCGTACGGATAACCGCACCCCCGTCGACTGGATAAGCAGCATACCCGAGGAGGTCGACAAATACGCCGCCGACCCGGAATGCGGCTTCATCGCCTGCGTGGGACTGTTCAGGGATATGATGACGGGCATAAGCTTCATCACCGACCCCGCCAATATCGCGCTGATGAACAAGGAGCTGCCGGTGCTGTTCGTTTCCGGCTGGGAGGATCCCGTCGGCGAGTACGGCAAGGGCGTGAAGCGCGCGTTCGGAGCCTTCTGCGAAGCGGGCATGAAGAACGTCCACATCAAGCTCTACCCCACCGCTCGCCATGAGCTGCTCCATGATGTCTGCCGCGAGGAGACCATGAAGGATATCCTTGAGTGGATCGAGAAGAATATATAACGGGAAGCAAAGCACA
>JAIKZF010000094.1 GCA_024682455.1 Ruminiclostridium sp.
AAATGGGGCTTTTCAGCAAGCTTTTCGGGACCTATTCCGAAAAAGAATTAAAGAGAATAGACGGGATCAAGCAGTCGGTCCTTGACCGCGAGCCCATGTATCAGGCAATGACTGACAAAGAAATCCAGGGACAGACAGCAGTTCTGAAGGCACGTCTTGAAAAGGGCGAAACTCTCGACGACATTCTTCCCGATGCTTTTGCGGTATGCAGAGAAGCAATGTGGCGCGTTATCGGCATAAAGCCTTATCCCGTTCAGGTAATAGGCGGCATCGTTCTGCATCAGGGACGTATCGCTGAAATGAAGACAGGTGACGGTAAGACTTACGTTGCGGCACTCCCGTCATATCTGAACGCGCTGACCGGCAAAGGTGTACACGTAGTTACCGTAAATGACTACCTCGCAAAGCGCGACAGTGAGCTTATCGGACGTGTACACCGCTTTCTCGGACTCACGGTGGGTCTTATTATCCACGACAAGCAGAACGATCAGAGACGCGAGGCTTATAACTGCGACATCACCTACGGTACCAATAATGAATACGGATTTGACTATCTCCGTGACAATATGTGCATACGCAAGCAGGATAAGGTCCAGCGTGAAATGAACTATGCCATTGTCGATGAGGTGGACTCCATACTCATAGATGAGGCAAGAACTCCGCTCATCATCTCCGGAAGAGGTGACAAGCCCACCGATCTGTATGAAAAAGCGGACAAGTTTGCAAGAACTCTGACATCAATGAAGGTCGTTGAGGTCGATTCAAAGGAAGAACAGGACGATTATGAAGCCGATTATATCATCGACGAAAAGGCAAAGACCGCAACTCTCCTGCCTAACGGCGTAAAGAAGGCTGAAAAGTATTTCGGTATCGAGAACCTTATGGATCCTGACAACATGACCATACTGCACCACGTGAATCAGGCGATCAAGGCGCACGGCTGTATGCATCTTGATATTGAATATGTCGTAAAGGACGGTGAGATCGTCATCGTTGACGAGTTCACCGGACGTCTGATGTTCGGACGCCGTTTCAATGAGGGTCTTCATCAGGCTATCGAAGCCAAGGAAGGCGTAAAGGTAAAGCACGAGAGCAAGACGCTCGCAACGATAACCTTCCAGAACTTCTTCCGCCTTTATGCAAAGCTTTCCGGAATGACCGGTACAGCTATGACCGAAGAAACCGAGTTCAGAGGAATTTACAATCTCGATGTTATCGAGATCCCCACAAACAAGCCTGTTATCCGTATCGACAGACAGGATCAGGTATATAAGAACGAGCACGGAAAGTTCACCGCCGCTATCGAACAGATAAAGGAGTGCCACGAAAAGGGGCAGCCTGTTCTGGTCGGAACTATATCCATAGAAAAGTCGGAAGTCCTTTCAAAGATGCTCAAAAAGACCGGCATCAAGCATGAAGTGCTCAATGCGAAGAACCACGAGCGTGAAGCTGAGATCGTTGCACAGGCAGGCAAAAAGGGTGCAGTCACTATTGCCACTAACATGGCAGGACGAGGCACTGATATCATGCTCGGAGGAAATGCCGAATATCTCGCAAAAGCCGATATGCGCAGACAGGGTATCCCGGAGGAGCTTATCGTCGAAGCAACAGGATTTGCCGAAACTGACAACGAGGAGATACTCTCCGCAAGAAAGCTTTATATGGAGCTCAACGAAAAATATAAGAAGCAGATAGCCCCAGAGGCGGAAGAAGTCCGCAATGCAGGCGGTCTGTTCATTCTCGGCACCGAGCGCCATGAGTCAAGACGTATCGACAACCAGCTCAGAGGACGTGCGGGACGTCAGGGAGATCCCGGCGAGAGCTGCTTCTTCGTATCGCTCGAAGATGATCTTATGCGTCTGTTCGGCGGCGAAAGAGTTCAGGCTATCATGGAGACTCTGAAGATAGAAGAAGATATACCGATCGAAAACAGTATCCTTACAAAGACTATCGAATCCTCACAGAGAAAGATAGAAAGCCGCAACTATCAGATAAGAAAGAATGTCCTCGACTTCGACGATGTTATGTCACAGCAGAGAATGACGATCTATTCTCAGCGCGCAAAGGTGCTCAACGGCGACGATATAAGCGCAAGCATCAAGTCTATGATCGACGAGAGCATCAAGGAAAATGTGGATATCTTCTGCCAGGGCGATATCGCCGACAACTGGAATATAACAGGTCTGAGAGAGCATTATATCGGCGTTCTCACACAGCCTGACGATCTGGTATATACGGCAGATGAACTGAACAATATAAAGAAGTCGGATATCTCGGAAATGCTTGTCGAGCGTGCCGAAGCCATTTATGCAGCTAAGGAGATGGAATATTCTTCTGAAGTGATGAGAGAGCTTGAACGTGTTATCCTGCTCAGAAATGTAGATGAAAAGTGGATGGATCACATTGACGCTATGGACGAGCTCAAACATGGTATCTATCTGCGTTCAATGGGTCAGAAGGATCCTGTTGTAGAATACCGCTTTGAAGGATTCGCAATGTTCGATGAAATGGTAGCCGCTATCAGAGAGGATACCGTCCGCGCTATACTCACAGCAAGACTCGCCCCGAACAGACAGCCTCCCAAGAGAGTGCAGGTAATGCGTCCCGATATGCCTTCCGGTACTTTTCGCAGGACAGCTCCCAAAAAGTCAAAGGAGAAAAAGGCTCCGATAGCTCTCAGCGGAAACCCTGTTCAGGAGCAGCCTCAGGAACAGCCTGAACAGTCCACTACAGACGAATAAGAACCGCTCGGGATCGGTCGCTTCGCATTTAGGGAACCTCTAAAAACCCAATTTGAGAGAAAACGAGCTATCCACTTTATGCCGCTTTGTATGCGCGCGTCCTGCGCGCTTTTGGCGGCAATACCACGGCTTCCTGCCGTGACCGTCTACTGCGTCAAACCTCCTAACCGGGCGCCAGCCCGGCTTCGTCGGCTTTCCTTGTATCCGACGCGGCTATCTCATTTTCTCTTTTCAAAGCGGTTTTTAGAGGTACCCTTGAGAAATTATTCTCATTGGTCATAGCTTACAGTATTATTCCACATGAAAGGGTGATTTATTTATGGGATATTCGATTATTCCGCTGGATTCATATACGGCAGCGAGAAAGGCCTCGCGCTATCTTGCGCAGAGGGGCATTTCCGCGAGGATCGAGAAGATAAGCTCCGGCAGGATGGGGTGCCGGTTTGGCATAAGGGTATCCGAGCCTCCGGACATGGTATGCGGCATACTTGCCGGCGCGGGCATACGCTGCGGAGGCTCCATGCCGGTACCTCCTCCGCCGCCTCCGCCTCCGTTCCCGCCTAGACCGCCGCGTCCTCCGCGCCGCGGACGCAGATGAAGCTCGGAGGGCGATAGTGATATGGTATATTTTGACAATGCCGCGACCACCTACCCGAAGCCTCCCGCCGTTATCGCCGCGATGTCACGGGCTCTGGTGCGGTACGGCGCGAACCCCGGCCGCGCGGGTCACGCGATGTCTATGGAGACGGCGGCTGCGGTCTACGACGCGAGGGAGAAGTGCGCGGATTTCTTCGGCGCGGAGCCCGAGAATACCGTGTTCATGCCGAACTGCACGTTTGCGCTCAATACGGCGATAAAGGGCGTTCTGCCCGCGAATTCGCACGCCGTGTGCAGCGACATTGAGCACAACGCTGTGCTCAGACCGCTGTACGCGCTGTCGAAGAGCTCGGGGGTGTCGTATTCCTTTGCGGCGACGGGTACGGACAGCGAGACTGCCGACTCGTTCGAGCGGAGCATAAACCGCCGCACAAAGGCGGTCATCTGCACTCTCGCGGGGAACGTGACCGGGCGCATCGTGCCGATACGCCGCATAGCCGGGATCTGCCGCGAACGCGGGATATGCTTCATAGTTGACGCTGCGCAGGGGGCGGGCGTGATACCGATAAAGCTCTCGGACGGCGTGAACATCATCTGCGCTGCGGGGCACAAGGGGCTGTACGGTCCCATGGGGACGGGGCTTCTGGTCACGGACGGGAAGTATCGGCTGAAAACGCTCGTCGAGGGCGGAACGGGCAGCAATTCAAAGGAGGCAGCCCAGCCCGAGTTCCTGCCCGACCGCTTCGAGAGCGGTACGATCAATACGGCGGGAGCGATATCGCTCGGCGCGGGAGTTGATTTTGTGAGGTCGCGGGGGATACAGGCGATACGCGCCCACGAGTCCGGGCTGTGCGAGCGCTTTTTCGCGGGAGTGTCGCGTATGCCCGCGGTGAAGCTGTACAGCGACGCATTCGATGAGAGATTTGCGCCTGTTGTGCCGTTTAATATAGGAGATCTGCCCGCCGAGCAGTCCGCGGAGCTGCTCAGCGACGCGGGCTTTGCGCTGCGCGGAGGCTTTCACTGCGCGTATCCGGCGCATAAGAAGATAGGTACCTCGGAGCAGGGAGCCGTGCGCTTTTCGCCCTCGGTTTTCAATACCCCCGCCGAGGTCTCCGCCCTCGTCCGCGCCGTCGGCCGCATTGCCGCCAAGTATTGCGTTTGAGAGCGCCGCTTGCGCTCGAGAACGAGAACAAGAAGCCGCTTTCGCTCGAGAACGAGAACAAGAAGCCGCTTGCGCTCGAGTGCCTCCGGCGGCCAGCCCTTTTAAAAAAGGGCTGGACCCTAAAACAAATCGCTTCGCCTTGCTATTGGGGAAGGTAGTGCGCCTTTTCAAGTAACTGCCAATTGAGAACTGCCTTCAATCTGATGAATCTCACGGCTGCGAGGCACAGACCCGCCCATAGCAGAAAAGTAACAGACGGATTCGCCGCGGGGCGCTCCCCGCCGCCTTGCAGCGGGGAGAGGTAGTGCGCTTTGAGAAGTAATTAACAATTGAGAACTACTCTCAATCAGATGAGACTGACAATTGAGAACTGCCCTCAATCAGATGAGACTGCCGGCCGCGGGACGCTCCCCGTAAAAAATTCACGCATTATCGTAATATTTTCGTTGTACAATATTAACGATTTTGTTAGTAGAAAATGATGAATTTTGTATATACCCTTGCAATTTTCCGAAAATGTGATAAAATATATAGTAGCAAATTGTATTTGCCGATAACGGGCTGTTTCGCCCCAGACAGGAGGAGCTTATCATGAAGATATTATACGCTGCGAGCGAGGCACAGCCTTTTGCGGCTTCGGGCGGACTGGCAGATGTCGCCGGATCACTTCCCAAGGCACTTGTGGAGGCGGGACATGAGTGTATGGTCGTTATGCCATATTACTATAACACGATAAAACCCGAAGTGCGTGAGACACTGGAATATGTGATGAATTTCTATGTTCCCGTTGGCTGGCGTTCGCAGTACTGCGGCATTTTTACCACTACCCTCAACGGGGTGAAATACTATTTCCTCGATAACGAGTATTACTTCAAGCGTGATTTCGGCCTCTACGGATATTACGACGACGCGGAAAGATACGCGTTCTTCTCGAGAGCTATCCTCGAAATGCTCGAACACCTTGAGATAAAGCCGGATATCATTAATTCCAATGACTGGCAGACCGCGCTCGTTCCGATCTATTACAATATCTACTATAAGTATCATCATAATATGTGGGGCATACGCAATGTCTTCACGATACACAATATAGGATATCAGGGTCAGTACGGACTTGAGCTGACGGAAGAGATCTTCTCTATCCCAAGGCATTTGAGCTCGATCATCGAGTACGACGGCGACGCGAACCTCATGAAGGGCGCTATCGAAATGGCTGATAAGGTCACCACCGTTTCGCCGACATACGCGAAGGAAATACTCAACCCGTGGTTCTCGCACGGTCTCGACCGCTGCCTCAATACGAAGCAGTATAAGACCTGCGGCTTCCTCAACGGTATAGATACCGATATGTACAACAGCAAGACGGATAAGGATATCCCCGCCAATTTCAGCGTGGGCAAGATGTCCGGCAAGGCTGTCTGCAAGGAAAAGCTGCTCGAAGAGGCAGGCCTGCCCGGCGGTGATTCCCCCGTGCTCGGCATAATATCGCGTCTCGTGGAGCATAAGGGCTTCGACCTTATCAAGTGCGTTCTCGATGATATTGTATGCTCCGGCATAAAGGTCATCGTGCTCGGCTCCGGCGAAAAGCAGTATGAGGATTATTTCTACTATATGCAGAGCAAGTACCCGCAGGCGGTAAGCTTCAAGTGCGGCTATATCCCGTCCTACGCGAAGCGCATCTACGCCGGCGCGGATATGTTCCTGATGCCCAGCAAGAGCGAGCCCTGCGGACTCGCGCAGATGATCGCGCTGCGTTACGGCACAGTGCCGATCGTGCGCGCGACCGGCGGCCTTAAGGATTCGATCATAGACTACGGCGACGAGAGCGGCGAGGGCGTGGGCTTCACGTTCCAGTCCTACAACGCGCTCGATATGCTCGGCGCGGTCAACCGTGCCAAGGAGGTCTATGACGACCGCGCAAGGTGGAAGAAGCTCGTCGAGACCGGCATGAAGAAGGACTTCAGCTGGAAGCAGTCCGCCAAGCTCTATATCGGTCTTTACGAGGAGCTTTGCAGCTGGGAGAGTTAAGAGGTCACAATCAGATAAAGTTTACAGCGCCGCGCATCCGGCGTAAAGCTGCGGTGCGCGGCACTAACTATGAAATCTTTCTTTTGCGGAGAGAATATGAAGATAACAATACTCGGCTGCGGATTCGGGACTGCGCTCGCCGTTCTGTGGAATAAGGCGGGTCATACCGTGACCGCGTGGACGAGAAATGAGGCGGAGATCGAAGAGATACTCCGGTGCGGCGAACATAAGCGCCTGCTCCCGGGGGTACCGGTCTCAAATAAAATATCGTTTACATCGGATATCGGCTGCGTAAAGGGAGCCGATGTTCTCGTGTTCGCGATACCGTCGCCGGGAGTGCGCGAGGTCGCGAAAAAAGCGGCTCCGTACGTGTCGCCGGAGACGGTGATACTGAACGTCGGCAAGGGCTTCGAGGAGAGCACGAACAAGAGGCTCTCGGAGGTGATATCCGAGGAGATACCGGCGAACAGGCTCGCGATAATGGCGGGACCCTGCCATGCCGAGGAGGTCAGCCGCAGTATACCGACCACGGTGGTGATGTCGTCCCTTGACATGAGCTGCGCCGAGTACCTTCAGGAGGCGCTCCAGACGGAGACCTTCCGTATCTACGGCAACGACGACGTGGCGGGCTGCGAGATCGCGGCGGCGCTGAAAAACATAATAGCGCTGGCGTGCGGCATAGTCGAGGGAATGAAGCTCGGCGACAACACGACGGCTTCGCTGATGACGCGCGGGCTTGCGGAGATAACGAGGCTCGGGACGGCTATGGGCGCGAAGTGGGAGACCTTTACGGGGCTCGCCGGAGTGGGTGACCTGATAGTCACCTGCACCTCGAAGCATTCCCGCAACCACAGAGCAGGCATACTCATAGGCGAGGGCATGAACGCGTCGGACGCGGTGGCGAACGTCGGCACCGTTGAGGGCTATAACTGCTGCCGCATAGCGTATAAGCTGGCTACGGAGCTCGGCGTGAGGACGCCGATAATTGATGAACTGTGCAAGGTCTGCTACGAGCACGGCACTCCCGCCGAGTCCATAAGCAGGCTTATGACCAGACCTCAGCGCCATGAGCGCGAACGGTTCTGGACGAAATGAACGGTCGTCATAAACACGGAAAAGAAGCGTGGAACGCTTTATATTTATAACTCAGGAGGAAAAAACGAAATGATAACGAATATCCCGCAGGTGAAGCTCGGAATTATTGCGGTATCCCGTGACTGCTTCCCGATAGCGCTTTCGGAGAAGAGACGCGCGGCTATAAAAGCGGCGTACAAGGGAGAGCTCTACGAATGTCCCGTAACGGTCGAGAACGAGCTCGATATGCTCAAGGCAGTCGAGGACGTAAAGAAGGCTGAGTGCAACGCTCTCGTGGTGTTCCTCGGCAACTTCGGCCCCGAGACCCCCGAGACCCTCATCGCCAAGAATTTCGACGGTCCGTGTATGTTCGCGGCTGCCGCAGAGGGCGACGGAGACATGATAAACGGCAGAGGCGACGCTTACTGCGGTATGCTCAACTGCTCGTACAACCTCGGAATGAGGCACCTCACGGGCTATATCCCGTCCTACCCCGTCGGAACAGCCGACGACATCGCGAAGATGATAGCCGACTTTGTGCCGGTCGCACGCACATACATAGGACTCAGGAACCTCAAGATAATCACATTCGGTCCGCGCCCGCAGGACTTCTTCGCCTGCAACGCCCCGATCATGGGACTTTATGAGCTGGGCGTGGAGATAGAGGAGAACTCCGAGCTCGATCTGCTGGTGTCCTTCAAGGAGCACGCAGGCGACCCCCGTATCCCCGAGATCTGCGCGGATATGGCGAAGGAAATGGGCGAGGGAAGATACTATCCCGAGATGAGCGAGAGAATGGCTCAGTTCGAGCTGACGCTCCTTGACTGGGCGGAGGCTCACAAGGGCTCGCGCAAGTACGTTGCGTTTGCCGACAAGTGCTGGCCGGCGTTCCCGTCGCAGTTCGGCTTTGAGCCCTGCTACGTCAACAGCCGTCTCGCAAGCCGCGGCATTCCGGTATCCTGCGAGGTCGACATCTACGGAGCGCTCAGCGAATACATAGGCATCTGCATCTCCGCGGACACAGTCACCCTGCTCGACATCAACAACTCCGTTCCGCAGTACATCTATGACGAGGATATCAAGGGCAAGTACGACTACACCCTCACCGATACCTTCATGGGCTTCCACTGCGGCAACACGCCCGAATGCAAGATGTGCTCCGACCGCGCGGTCAAGTACCAGCTCATTCAGCACAGACTTCTCGAACCCGAGGGGAGCGATCCCGACTTCACACGCGGCACCCTTGAGGGCGACATCGCGGCGAGCGACATCACCTTCTACCGCCTGCAGTGCGATTCCGACGGCGTTCTGCGCTCGTATATCGCAGAGGGCGAGATACTCGACGTAAAGACACGTTCGTTCGGCGGCATCGGCGTATTCGGCATCAAGGAAATGGGACGCTTCTACCGTCACGTCCTGATCGAAAAGCGCTATCCTCACCACGGAGCGGTCGCTTTCGGCCACTACGGAAAGCTGCTGTTCGAGACATTCAGGCTTCTCGGCGTGAAGGATATTGCCTTCAATCAGCCCAAGGGTATGCTTTACCCGACGGAGAATCCGTTCTGCTGATATCATTTTTTCGCTGCACCGAGCATAAATGCGCGCGTTCTTCGCAACATATATGCGAAAGGCAGTGAAAACTATGAATATGATAGTGTGCGGCAATAACTGCCGTTACCAGAAGGACGGCTACTGCTGCCTTGAAGGCAGAGCCGTCATAACAAACGCGGTAAGCACGCCGTGCTGTTACTACGAGAGCCCCCCGGGTCAGCCCGATACGTCGTCGGGGAAGGACGAACGGCAGCCCGGAGAGACAGGATAGTCAGCGCGGCACCACCGAAAGGAGACGAAACAAAAATGAAGAGATCAGCAAAGGTCCTGTCGGCGCTGCTGGCTTCGGCTGCCATACTCGGCACCACAGCCTGCAACGGAGGAGGCGGCAGACCTACGGCCGGCGGCGGTGAGGCGGAAGCCACTACCGCAAACGCGGCAGTCACAACCACCACGCTCGACCCGAACAAGGAATTCGACACCGAGGCTAACCTTGAAGAAATGGCGAATATCGAAGAGGTCGACACGGCAAACGAAGAGGGAGCCGGAAAAAACTATGTGGCAGGTCAGAAGGCGGGCACGCTCCACGCTCTCTGCTACTATGAATTCACGAACGTTGCCCCCGAGAGCGACATCATCAAGCTGTACGCCGAGCGCTTCGGCGGCACCGTTGAGGTCACGATGTGCACCTCGCTCGACTATATGGAGAAGCTCGGTACGTTCATCGCGGCAGGCGACTCCCCCGACCTCGTAAGATACGAGTGGGACATGGTGCCCGGCGGTATTATCCAGAACCGCTTCATGGCGCTCGACGACTGGCTCGATATCGAGTCGCCCGTATGGTCGCCTATGGCGCAGATCATCGACAAGTTCGCGTATAAAGGCAAGCACTACTACTTCCCGCAGTGCATGCAGGCAAACTACGGCATAATCTACTCCACAGCCATGATAGACGCTATGGGAGCCCAGGATCCTATGGATCTGTACTTCTCCGGCGAGTGGACGTGGAACGAGTTCGAGTCCCTGCTCAAGCAGTGGATGGCGACCGGCAGCGACAATATCGGTATAGCAATGGGCGAGAGCTCCGCTCTCCACCTCGCGGCTACCGCAGGCGTCGCGGCTATCGAGTTCAACGGCACAGAGATCAAGAACAACATGAGGACGCCCGAGGTCACCAAGACCATGAACTTCGTCGAGAAGCTCGCAGCCGAGGGCTATGTATGGCCCGAGTGGCGCGATCCCGGACAGGGCTTCACGGACGGCAAGCTCCTCTACTACATCATGCCCATTGAGTGGGGTCTGAACTCCGCAATGGAAACGGGCTTCAAGAACAAGCTCGAGGGCGAGGTACGCGCTGTACCGTTCCCGAGAGATCCAGACAACTCGAAGTACAATATCCTCGGCAATACATACGGCTATCTTATCCCCTCCGGCGCGAAGAACGTCCAGGGCGCCGTACAGTGGATACTCGCGGGAAGGATCTATCAGACCGACCCCGAGGTAGTCAAGGCAAGACGCGACCTTATGCTCTATAACGGTCCGTACTACTATCCGAAGTGCACTAAGTGCAAGCACCCGTTCGACAGCGAATACGGCGAAGAGAACGAGACCTGCCCGGAGTGCGGAGAGCCCAGAAAGCCCAAGTTCAAGGTCACATACGATGAGCGCCAGATGCAGGTGCTCGACGATATGGTAGACCCCTCCAAGTTCGACTTCCTGTTCGACTTCCACCGCGGATTCGGTACAGATCTTACCACCACGATCAAGCAGGTATTCGACGACCCGATGAAGGGCACAGATACCTACACTCATCTGCTCGAAGAGAACTACAACGTTATCGAGACTTCACTCGACAGTTACCGTGCTCTTATGACAGACTGATAAAAGCAAAAGAAGCCCCCGTCCAGGGGGCTTCAGTTTGTCAGACAGTACAGTTTCCGGTTATTTCTGTTTCTTATCTATCAAAAGTCGCACTACCTACCCCCGCTGCAAGGCGAAGCGATTTATTTTAGGGTCCAGCCCTTTTTTAAAAGGGCTGGCCGCCGGAGGCAACTCGAGCGCAAGCGGCCACTCGAGCGCAAGCGGCCACTCGAGCGCAAGCGGCTTCTTTGACACTCTCAAGCCCCCGTCCCGGGGGCTTTTTGGCGGAAAGAGGGATTATATGCGGACACCGATACACGATTTTCTGAAAAGCTACGCGGACAGCGGCACTCTGCGCCTCCACATGCCGGGAGGCAAGGGGAGCCCTTATCCGCGCGACATAACCGAGATAAGCGGCGCGGACGTACTTTACGAGAGCTCCGGTATCATACGGGAGAGCGAGGACTGCGCGGCGGCTCTGTTCGGGGCTGCGGCAAGCTGCTATTCCTGCGGAGGCTCGACGCTGGCGATACAGGCGATGCTGGCGGCAGCGTCGGCAGCGACGGGCAAGCGCCGTATAGCCGCGGGTCGCTGCTCGCACCGGAGCCTTGTTTCCGCGGCGGTGCTGCTGGGGCTGGATATCGACTGGATATACCCGGACGAGTTCCCGTCCGGCACAGTCTCCCCGGAACAGGTCGAAGCCGCGCTAACGCCCGGCACGGCGGCTGTGTTCGTCACGTCTGTGGACTATCTCGGCGGCGAATGTGACATCGCCGGGATATCCGACGTGTGCAGGAGGCACGGCGTACTGCTCCTCGCGGACAACGCCCACGGCGCGTACAAGGTATTCACCGGGGATCACCCGATAACTCTCGGCGCGGACATGACCGCCGACAGCGCCCACAAGACCCTGCCCGCTCTCACGGGGGCGGCGTACGTTCATCTTGCGGACGCTGCGTTCAGGGAGCCTGTGAAGTCCGCTATGGCGCTGTTCGGGAGCTCCAGCCCGTCCTACCTTATACTTGAGAGCCTTGACCTCTGCAACCGTTTCATTGCCGAAGAACGCGAAGCCGCACTCGCGGCTCTGAACGGCGTGAGCGAGCTGAAAAAAGCTCTGACCGCAGAGGGTATACCTCTGCGGCAGAGCGACGCTGCGCGGATAGTTATAGACGCGAACGCCCTCGGCTATACCGGCGCGGAGTACGCGGAGCTCATGCGAAAAGCCGGTGCCGAGTGCGAAATGGGCGGCGTGCGCAGCACTGTGCTCCTGTTCTCGGCAGCGCAGCAGGCAGGGGACTTCGGACGGACTGCGGAAATAATAAAGTCCCTGCCGCGCAAAAAGCCCATAGAGCCGCCGGATATCCCCGTCATCGTGCCGGAGCGCGTGATGCCTCCCCGCGAGGCGTACCTGTCTCCGTCGGAGACTGTCCCCGTATCGCGGGCGGCGGGACGCGTCTGCGCCGATATACGGTCTCCCTGCCCGCCCTGCGTGCCGATAGTGATGCCGGGCGAGCTTATAAGTCCCGAGGCCGCCGCCGTAACGGAGCGTTACGGGGTGACGGCTGTCAGGGTCGTGAAGTGAGCTTACTCATCGTAAGCGTTCATCATATTCTCCGCGAACACGGCGTAGCCCATATCCGCCTCGTTGACGAGAACGTGGGTCACAGCTCCCACGAGCCGCCCGTTCTGGATTATCGGGCTGCCGCTCATGCCCTGAACTATGCCTCCCGTGCGCGAGAGCAGGTCGGGGTCGGTCACGCGTATGGTCATATTCCGTACCGGTGAGGTGCTCCCGCGGTCTATGCTGACTATCTCGATATCGTATTCCTCGGGCATCATGCCTCCGGTGGTGGTGTATATCACGGCGGCTCCCGTTCTGACCTCGCCACGGCGCGCTATCTCGACGGGCTCGCCCAGAAGCGGCGCCGCGGAGCACTCTCCGAACACGCCGAAGTCGCTGTTGCGGGTCAGTCTGCCGATCTCCACGCTGGAGATGAAGGCTCCGCACAGCTCGCCGGGCATACCGTCCGCGCCGCGGACTATGTCGGTTATGGTGACGGCTGTTATCTCACCGCTGAGCAGCGGCATACGCACTCCGGACGAGGCGTCGCTTATGCCGTGACCCAGCCCCGCGAATTCTCCGGTCTCCGGGTCGTACCACGTCATTGTGCCTATCCCCGCGACGCTGTCCTTTGTCCACATTCCGAGCTTGTACTCGCCGTCCTTGTCCGATTCCAGGGCGTTGGCGGTGAAGGTCAGCTCCTCGCCCTCGCGGAGCACGCTTATCGTGCAGACGGGATCCTCCTGCACGGCTTCGCTGAGGGCTTCGCTGTCTGTGACAGCGATCCCGTTCACGGACGTGATTATGTCGCCCTTGCGGATACCGGCGGCTTCCGCGGGGGACTGCTGGCTCAGTCTGCCGTTGACGGCTCCGAAGTCTGTGACCACTACGCCGTCGGTCAGCATTTTTATGCCGAACGGTGTCCCGCACGGTATGACTGCGCGGCGTTCCTCGTATCCGGTCATGCTCACCGCGGGGACGGCGTCGCAGGGCTTCAAGCTCAGCGCCGCTCCCGCCAAAAACAATACCGCAGGCAGCGCCGCGGCAGCATTCAGTATACACGATAGCTTCTTCATTGGCTTTTACCTTCTTTTCGGGTTTTGACTGATATTATTATTTGCAGGGCTGTCCGATATATCATAGGAAAGATATTGATTTTTTTTCGGAATCGTGGTATTATTATAGGGTCACATATTATCTATATTCGGAACGGACGATTTTTATGAAAATATTATCGCTGATACTGAAAATAATCGAAACTCTGATAGTCTGCGTATGGGGCGTGGCTGTGGGAGTGTTCTTCCCGGTATGCATCATGGCTGTAGGCGCGGAGATAGTGCCCGAGGATATCGCAGCGAGAACGGACATCATGGTGATATGGCTGGTGAGCGCCGTCATATTCGTACTCGCGGCGGCTCTGATCTTCATGAAGCACTACCGCGTCGCGGCGGCGCTGTCCGTCGTCGGACTGGCGGGAGTGCTGGCTGTTGACATCATGTTCGCGGAGCAGTACCGGCACACGGCGGAGAGCACGGGTCCCGACGACCTGTACCTGCCGCTGATATTCGCGACTCTGCTGGATATATTCATTCTGGTCATCGAGGAGCGGGCGAATTTCGCGAAGCTCTTCGAGGCAAAAAAGAAAAAAGAGGACGAAAAAGCGCCCTCGATACTCGGAGATGACTGAAAATGAACGGTTTTGTGAAATGGCTCAGGGATCACGCCGTCACGCTGGTGTGCAGCCTGCTGATAGTGCTGGTGCTGGCGGGCTCGTTCTCGTTCGTAATGATGACAGCCGCGAGGAATACCGAGCTCGACGTGTTCAGGGCGGCGTGCAGGCCGATAGAGGAAAAGGCTCTCGATATCGCGGTGCTGTCGGAGTACGAGACCGGGCAGCGTGACCCCGGCGACACCGCGCAGCGGGATATACCGCGCGACGGTGACATACAGGAGGTGCGCGACAAGGTATTCTCCGTCGTGGAGAGCGGGTACACTCTGCCGGACCGGGCGGTGTACATTTTCAGCAGAGACGGGAAAAACTATGAGGTGGACTGCGCAAAGGACGGCGCCGAGCGCTTCGGGGAAGACTCGTCGATGTACTATATGATCGGCGGCACCATCTGCGTAAGGACTTTGGATGATTAACAGAGGGAGGAACGGAAAATGGCACTCATACAGGACGAACTGAGATTTCATCTGCGGATAAAGGACGGCGATGTCGGAAGATACGTCATTCTGCCGGGCGACCCGGGCAGGGTGCCGAAGATAGCCGCTCTGCTGGACGACGCGAAGCAGATAGCCTACAACCGCGAGTACAACACCTACACCGGGACTCTGCTCGGCGAGAAGGTCAGCGTCGTCTCGACCGGCATAGGCGGAGCCTCGACGGCTATCGCGGTGGAGGAGCTGATAATGAGCGGCTCGGACACGTTTATACGGATCGGGACGAGCGGCGGCATGGATATGAAGGTGTTCGGAGGCGACCTCGTTGTGGCGAGCGGAGCTGTGCGCAGCGAGGGCACGAGCAGGGAATATATACCGATAGAGTACCCCGCGGTGCCGGACTTTGACGTTATGCTCGCCCTCAAGCAGGCAGGCGACGCGCTTTCCTCCGACGAGGACGGGAATCGCTGCCACGTCGGCGTGGTGCACTGCAAGGACAGCTTCTACGGCGAGATCGACCCCACGAACGTGCCTGTATCCGCGGCGCTGTCGGCGGCATGGGACGCTTATGTGCGCTGCGGCTGCCTGACGAGCGAAATGGAGTCGGCGGCTCTGTTCTCCGTTGCTGCGGCTCGCCGCGTAAGAGCCGGAGCGGTCTTCACCGCGCTCTGGAACGTTGAGCGCACAAAGGCGGGGCTCCCGGACAAGGTCTGCGAGAGCAGCGAGCGTGCGATAAGATGCGCTGTCGACGCCGTGAAGCTCCTTATAAAAATGGATAAAAAATCCTGAACGAATAAAAAGCTCAGCTTCGGACACAATAATACCACGGACTTATCCGTAAAAAAACGAACGGAGTTGAAGTACAATGAGCACAGAAAGAGCGAACAAGTGTATAGAATGCACTATAATGAACTGCGAGCACCACTGCTGCGACAGCAACTATTGCAGCCTTGACCGCATACAGGTCGGTACCCACGAGGCAAACCCCACACAGTACGAATGTACCGACTGCCTCTCCTTTAAAATGAAGAACTGAATACGCAGCCCCATTCCCCGCGCCCTTCGCGCTGCCGGGAATGGGGCGTTTTGTAACCGCAGGGAACTCTGTTTTGGGGATTGTGATGAATGCGTTTTGCATATAAGAGATTTTGTAGTAGTTTATGCACAGAACAATTGCCCGTTGTCTTGACTTTTGAGCTGCAATAATATATAATATATACAGAACTGTCGGCTATCCGTAACAGAATGGAAGTAATATACGTGAAGAATAACATAAAACGCAACGCGCAGCTCAGATACTTCGGAGTCAAGTGCGTTCATCTGTCGCTCGCACTGCTCGGTATCTCCGGGCTCGCAATATACTCAAATGTCACAGAGCCTTCCAGCGACCCGCTGAAAATGTTACTGTGGCTGTTTTGTACTGTAATGATAATCACGGTACTCGTCTTCGAGATACAGACGTACCGTAAGCTGCAGAATTCCGGCGTCAGCGAGATATACAAGGAAAAGGATATCGAGCTCGATAAGCTGGATAAGTTCAATACCCTCATCGACAAGAATAAATTCCGCTATAATTTTCAGCCTATCGTTGACGCGCGCACGGGTGAGATCTATGCCTATGAGGTGCTTATGCGCACGGCGGAGGATATCGGACTCAATCCTCTTGAGGTGCTCAAATACGCCGGTATAAGCGATATGCTCGATAAGATAGAGCGCAGTACCTTCTTCAACGCGCTTCGGTACTATAAGGATAACATAGACAAATTCGGGAACAGGAAAATATTCATCAACAGTATCCCGAGCGTTATTCTTCCCGACAACGAGATAGAGACGCTGAGACAAATGTATGCCGATATCTCGGAGAATATTGTTATCGAGATACTCGAAAACGACGACGACGACGACAATACTATCGAGGCGTTCAATAACCTGCGCAAGATACTCAACTGCCATATCGCGGTCGATGATTACGGCAGCGGCTATTCCAACGATATGAAGGTGCTGAACAACAACCCCGATTTCATAAAGATAGATATGTCGCTGATAACCTCGATAGATACCGACTCGAAAAAGCAGCTGCTCGTGTCCAACCTCATCAAGTTCGGCAAAAAGTACAACATCAAGATACTCGCCGAGGGAGTTGAGACCAAGGAGGAGCTCGCAAAGGTCATAGAGCTGGGCGTGGATCTTATCCAGGGCTTCTATACGGCGCGCCCCGGAAATCAGGTCGTGGACGCTATCGACCCCGAGATCAGCGAGTACATAATGGCGGAGAATGTGCGCCTTTCCAAGTTCGACCAGGAGGAGCGCATTTATGAGGCTTCGGAGGGCGAGATAGTCAATGTTTACAGCCTCTCGCTGGAGAAGTATTCCGGAGTTTCCGTGGCAAGCGGCACGGTAAGGTTCGTCGGCACGAAAAATCAGGTCGTGGATATGATAATCAAGACCGCCGACGATTCCTCGACAAAGCTCGTCTTTGAGAATGTCTGTATCAAGGGCGCTACGCAGACCACCGTTCAGATCGGCAGGAACGCGAAGTGCGAGGTCATGCTGGTCGGCGACAACACGTTCAGCAAGGAAGGTATCAGAGTTCCCGGAAGCTCGCGCCTCACCGTGACCGGCGACGGTAATCTGACCGTCCGCAACAACAGGAACCACGGCGTCGGCATCGGCGCGAATTACGAAAAGCAGTACGGTACTATCATATTCGACCTTACCGGCAGCGTGACTGTCGATTCGTCCGGCGATAAGATAGTCTGCATAGGCGGCGGCGAAAAGGCGACAGGCGCGAAGATCGAGATACTCGGCGGCAGGATAAGCGCCTCGGGACGCGGTATATCCGTTGTGGGACTCGGAAGCGCCTCGGGAGATACCGAGGTCTCCATAAGCCGCGGCACGGTCATTACGAAGTGCATAGCGAACGAGGCTGTCTCCATAGGCACGATGTACGGCACGGTCAATATCATCGGGAACGGTATCCTCGACCTGCTCACGGACGGTGAGCGCGTAGTCGGCGTGGGAGTGCTCAACGGCGGCAGCGGCAGGGTAAGTATAGCCACGGGTGAGATCAATTCCGTTATCCACGGCGATATAGGCACGGCGATAGGCTCGCTGGGCGGCAGAGTCGATGTTTCTGTCGAGGGCGGGCGCGTATACGCGCACGCCGAGGGAACCAGAGTCTGCGGCATAGGCGCTCTTGACGCCGGCGGCACCGTTCAGATAACGGGAGGCATCATCACGGTGAGCGTGCTCTCCGCGGAGGCGGAGTGGATAGGAGCGCCTGCCGGAGGTCTTATCATCATGGGAGGCAACGTTATTCTCGAAAACAGCGGAGCTATAAGCCCGGTCAACCTGAACGGGGAGGAGCTTGTGCTTTACCGTATGGACAGCTCCCCGAGCTACAGCGAGAAGATACAGGCGGGCGACAGCACTTATCTGTACCGCGCGCAGCGTGACGAGCGCTCGGGCAAGCTGTGCGTATATGTGCCCGAGAGCGTCCGCGAGAACATCGCGAACCGTATCGCGGAGGAATCCCGCAGGACTATCGAGCAGGAGAGCATAGCAAGAGCCGCGCGCGAGGCTGCTGCGGGCAGACCTGCTGACGAGGAACAGCCCGCCCGCATAGTACCGGAGGCTCCGGCTCCCCAGAGCGAGTTTGAGCTGAAGAACACCGCCGACAGCGGCGATGACCCGACCATCGTATTTTGATTTCTTTTTATATTATTCACAAGAAAGCCGCTCCTTTTGATAAAGGAGCGGCTTAATCTGTCAAAAAGTGCGGTTTGTGGTTATTTCTGTTTCATTTACTATCAAAAGGAGCACTACCTACCCCCGCTGCAAGGCGAAGCGGTTTGTTTTAGGGTCCAGCCCTTTTTTAAAAGGTGGTCTCCCCGTTAGCGGGGAGGTGTCACCGCAGGTGACAGAGGGGCTGACCGACAGACCTGGCCGCCGGAGCCACTCGAGCGTAAGCGGCCACTCGAGCGTAAGCGGCCACTCGAGCGCAAGCGGTCACTCGAGCGCAAGCGGCCACTCGAGCGCAAGCGGCCACTCGAGCGCAAGCGGCCACTCGAGCGCAAGCGGCCACTTTGCGGCCGGGCGTTTTAATTTTTCAGGCTTTGGAGCGGAGCGGGGATATGACCTCCGCGCGAGATGAATTTCGCGGGGGAGAACCTGTTTATCGGCATAACCGGGCCGGAGCCGAACAGTCCTCCGAAGTCGAGCATCTCGCCCTCCTTCATGCCTATGGCGGGTATCACGCGGACGGCGGTGGTCTTGCTGTTGACCATGCCGATAGCGGCCTCGTCGGCGATTATCGCGGAGAGTATCTCCGCCGGAGTGTCGCCGGGAACAACAAACATATCGAGACCTACCGAGCATACGGCGGTCATGGCTTCGAGCTTTTCGAGGCAGAGCGAGCCGCGGTTCACCGCGTCTATCATGCCCGCGTCCTCGGAAACGGGTATGAACGCTCCGGACAGGCCTCCCACGCGTGAGGACGCCATGACGCCGCCCTTCTTGACCGCGTCGTTGAGCAGTGCCAGAGCCGCCGTGGTGCCATAGGCTCCGCAGCTCTCAAGCCCTATCTCCTCAAGTATATGCGCCACCGAGTCGCCTACCGCGGGAGTCGGAGCGAGCGACAGATCGACTATGCCGAACGGTACGCCGAGCATCTTGCTTGCCTCCGTGCCGACGAGCTGCCCCATTCTCGTTACCTTGAATGCGGTCTTTTTGATCGTGTCGGCTATCTCGTCTATCGTAGCACCGGGCATTTTTGCGATAGCCGAGCGCACTACGCCCGGGCCGCTTACGCCGACGTTTATCTCGCAGTCGGGCTCGCCTACGCCGTGGAAGGCTCCTGCCATGAACGGGTTGTCCTCTACCGCGTTGCAGAACACGACGATCTTCGCCGCACCGAAGCAGTGGTCGGAGGCTGTGGCTTCGCTTGCCTGCTTAATTATCCTGCCCATGAGCGCGACGGCGTTCATGTTTATGCCCGCGCGCGTTGAGCCCACGTTCACCGACGAGCAGACCTTTGTAGTCACCGAAAGAGCCTCGGGTATGCTCTCGATGAGCTCCTTGTCGCCCGCCGAGAAGCCCTTGTGCACAAGAGCCGAGTAGCCTCCGACATAGTTCACGCCGGTCTCGTCCGCGACCTTCTGGAGGGTCTGCGCGAACTTCACGGGGCTGCCCTTCGCCGCCGCCGCGAGCATAGCTATCGGCGTTACGGACAGGCGCTTGTTGATTATCGGTATGCCGTAGCGCTTCTCGATGTCCTCGCCGGTCTTTACGTGGTTGCAGGCAAGGCGCATCATCTTGTCGTAGACCTTTGCGCAGGACTTGTCGATATCGCTGTCTATGCAGTCGAGGAGGCTGATACCCATGGTTATCGTGCGGATATCGAGGTTCTCCTCCTGTATCATCTTTATCGTTTCGAGAATATCATTCGAGCTTAACACCATCTTGCCGCACCTCTCATATCCTGTGCATAGCGTTGAAGATGTCTTCGTGCATCACGTGTATCTGGAGCCCCATTTCCTCGCCCGCCCTGACGAGCTTGTCGGCGAGGGCGCTGTACTCGCTCCCGCACTTCGATATATCTATGAGCATGGTCATCGCGAACAGATCCTGCATTATGGTCTGGGTCACGTCCATTATGTTTGCGTTAGCCTCGGCGCATATCGCACTCACCTTCGCGAGGATGCCTACCGTATCCTTTCCTATAACCGCCACTACAGCTCTCATTTCATCTATTCCTTTCAGTCGTTTGTATTTGCAGATCGCTGCAATAAAATATATTATACTATATTTTTTCGGAAAAGTAAATATTTTTGTAGACAAATTTTAAAAAATATAGTATAATAGAAAGCAGTATAAGGAAAGGTGTACCCCGAAGAGCTGATATGATACCGTTTGATCTGCATACACACTGCACGCTGTCGTTCGACGGCGAGAGCGAAGCCGAGGATATGGTAAAGCGCGCCGTCCGGCTCGGTATGAAGCATTACGCGCTCACCGACCACGTTGACCTCGGCGAGTTCCCAGACCCGGAATTTGACCTTGAAGCCACGGTAAACGGCGCGAGGGAGCTGATACCGGCGCTGCGGGAGAAGTACGCGGACAGCACGGAGCTGCTGTACGGCGTTGAGCTCGGTCAGGCGACGCAGGACTGTAAGACCGCGGAACGGCTCCTCCGGGAGAACGACTACGACTTTGTGATCGGCTCGCTTCACAATATCAAAAAGCATAACGACTTTTATTTTCTCGATTATTCGGAAATGGATGTAAGAAAGCTCCTTTCAGGCTATTTTACGGAGCTTTTAGATCTTGCTTCGTATTGTGAATATGACGTTCTCGGTCATATAACCTACCCGCTGCGCTACATAGTCGGCGAATACGGGGCAGATGTCGATATGTCGGAATACGGCAGGATCATAGACGCTATCCTTACCGCCGCGATCTCAAGGGGCAAAGGCATTGAGATAAACACCTCGGGACTGCGGCAGAAATACGGGCGGACTTTCCCGGACGCCGATATAGTCAGGCGCTGCCGGGAGCTCGGGGGACGCATACTGACGATAGGCTCCGACGCTCACCGCGCCGACGACCTCGGCAAGGGCATAGCGGAGGGCATAAAGCTCGCGAAGGACTGCGGCTTTACCGAGATAGCTGTATTCAGGAAGCGCGAACCCCACTTTATTTGTATATAATACTAAATTCAGTCCTATCTGTATACATCTTGACGGCTATAATTCCGTCAAACTGCGTCACCCTCCCTTGACTCGCGAAAGCAAGCCTGCGGTCGGGTTCCTTGTTTGGCGAAATTCTATCTCGCCAATCTGTCCACAGATAGAACTGAAATTAGTATAACATTTCAGCCGAAAGAAAGGAAGATGCGAAATGAACAAACTTGTTGAACTCCTGCGGAAGAATTCGAGGCTCACGAATGAGGAGCTCGCGGTCATGCTGGGAAAGACTCCGGACGAGATAGAGCGCGAGATAGAGAATCTCGAAAACGACGGCATGGTAATAGGCTACTCCGCAGTCATAAACGAGGAGGAGGTAGACCGCAACAGCGTGACAGCCTTCATCGAGATAAAGGTCTCGCCGCAGGCCGAGCGCGGCTATGACGAGATAGCCACGATGCTCGCGCAGTATAAGGAGGTGGACAGCGTCTACCTGATGAGCGGCTCCTTCGACCTGTCCGTGACGATACGCGGCACAAACCTTCGCGAGGTGGCTCTGTTCGTGTCCGACAAGCTCGCGCCGATAGACGGCGTTCTTTCCACTACCACGCATTTCATTCTGCGCCGCTTCAAGGAAAAGGGCATCGAATTCCCGCTTATCGAGGACGACGAAAGGAAAATGGTGGGTCCGTGATGAATTATGAAGAGATACTTTCCCGGAAAACGCAGGGGATAAAGTTTTCCGGTATAAGAAAGTTTTTTGATATAGCGGCGACAATGAACGATGTCGTCAGCCTGTCGGTGGGCGAGCCGGACTTCAAGACCCCGTTCATCATCAGGAAGGAGGCTATACGCACCCTCGAAAAGGGCAAGACCGCGTACACCTCAAATTCGGGACTTGAAACGCTTCGCGCCGGGATCTGCGGCTATCTCAAGGAGACTATCGGCGTCGAGTACGACCCGAAGCACGAGGTCATCGTGACCGTGGGAGGCTCCGAGGCTATCGACGCTTCGTTCCGCGCCCTGCTGAACCCCGGCGACGAGGTGCTGGTGTGCGAGCCGAGCTTCGTCTGTTACGACCCGCTGATAAGGCTTGCGGACGGTATCCCCGTTCCAATCGAAACAAAGGCGGAGAATAAGTTCAAGCTCACGCCGGAGCAGCTTATCGAAAAGATCACCCCGAAAACAAAGGCTCTCGTTCTTCCTTACCCCAACAATCCCACCGGCGCCGTAATGCGCAGGGACGAGCTTGAAAAGATCGCTGACGTGCTCCGTGACAAGGATATAATAGTCATTTCCGACGAGATATACTCCGAGCTGACCTACGGCGGCGAAAAGCACGTCTCGATCTCCGAGCTCGACGGTATGCGTGAGCGCACTATCGTTATAAACGGCTTCTCGAAGGCGTTCGCCATGACAGGCTGGAGGCTGGGCTTCGCGGCGGGACCCGCCCCGATAATCACGCAGATGCTGAAAATACATCAGTACGGCATAATGAGCGCGCCCACGGTCAGCCAGTACGCAGCCGTGACCGCTCTGCGCGACTGCCGCGAGGACATAGATTATATGGTCGGCGAATATGATATGAGAAGAAAGCTCATAGTCAGCGGCTTCAACGAAATGGGGCTGGAGTGCTTCGAGCCCGAGGGCGCGTTTTACGTGTTCCCCTGCATAAAGTCCACCGGCCTTTCGTCGCAGGAGTTCTGCCTGAGCCTTATCGAGAGGAAAAAGGTCGCGGTAGTCCCCGGCGACGCGTTCGGCGAGTGCGGCGAGGGCTATATCCGCGTGAGCTACGCGTATTCGATAAACCACATACTGCTTGCGCTGAAGCGGATAAAGGAATTCATCAATGAGCCTGACCGTTAAGGCGTACGCCAAGATAAACCTGTGGCTCGACATCACGGGCAGACGCGCGGACGGCTATCACACGCTGAATACCGTTATGAGGCGCGTCGGTTTGTACGATACGATCGACATAGCTCCGACCGGCGGCGCGGAGTGCGCCATAGCCTGCGACGACCCGGCTGTGCCCTGTGACGGGCGCAATATCGCGCACAGGGCATGGAGGCTGTTCGCGGAGCTGTACGGCGAGCCGCTCGGCGCGCGGATAACTATACATAAGCGTATCCCGCTCGAAGCAGGCCTCGGCGGTTCGAGCACGGACGGCGCTGCGGTGCTGCTGGGGCTCAACGAGCTCGCCGGGAGCCCGTTCACGGCGGAAAGGCTCGCCGCGGAGAGCGTAAGGCTCGGGGCGGACGTTCCGTTCTGCGTGACAGGAGGTACGGCCGAATGTACGGGCGTGGGCGAGATAATGCGGCAGATACCGTGCGCGGATTTCGCGGCTGTCATAGTGAAGCCTGAGTTCTCCTGCCTGACGGCGGAGGCGTATACGAGGTATGACAAAGCTCCGGCTCCGGCAAGAGCGGGGTTCGCGGATTACTGCCGGGATATCGCCGGAAGCGCCGGGGCTGTCGCCGGCGGGCTTTACAACGTGTTTGAGGAGCTTTACGGCGACCCGCGCACGGACATGATAAAGCGCGGACTCATCGCCGCGGGAGCTCTCGGGGCGTGCATGACGGGCAGCGGGAGCGCCGTGTTCGGCGTATTCCCCGCGCTTTCAGACGCCGAGGCTGCTCTGAAAAGGATAGACGGCGAAATAAAATTTGCCGTAAAAGCGTTATAAGGTATTGCAATTTCGGGAAAAATATAGTATAATTGGTTTTTGGTATTTGTAAGGAGGCTGTATTATGATAGTAGTTCACAATCACCTCGGAGGAATAGAATTTACACGAGACTTTTTCGTTTCGCTCATCTCCACGACCGCGGAAAACTGCTTCGGCGTGTCGGCGATGAACGCTTCGTCGGCGAAGGAGAGAGTGGCGGAGCTCATTCCGGAATTCGGAAGGTTCTTCAAAATACCCAAGGGCGTTCACGTCCGCGTAAAGGACGGCAAGGTGCGTATGAGCATACACATCTCGGTCATGTACGGAGTCAATATCTCCGCCGTGGTCAGCAGCATAAGGAACAAGCTGCGCTACGCCGTCGAGGAACAGACGCAGCTTCCGGTAGAGTCGATCGACGTGTATATCGACGGGCTCACCGCGTGAGAGGACAGCTATGAGCAGGATACTGATGATATATTATTCTCTGGAGGGGAATACCGAGTTCGCGGCGCAGACAGCCGCACAGCAGGCGGATATCGACCTTGAACGGCTCATTCCGGAGAAGGAGCCCCCGAAAAAGGGCTTCCGCAAGTTCATGTGGGGCGGCAGAAGCGTGGTGTTCAATGAGACTCCCCGCCTCGACCCGCTGAAATACAGCATCGGGGACTATGAGACCGTTATTGTCGGCTTCCCGGTGTGGGCGAGCTCCTATCCTCCCGCGATAGCCACCTACATCAAGGAGCACCCGTTCAGCGGCAAGAAGGTGTATATCATAGCCTGCTCGGCGGGCGGCAGCTGCGAAAAGGCAGTGAACAAGCTTAAGGATAAGCTCCCGGGGAATGACTTCTGCGAGGTGCTGAGCCTCAGGGATCCCGCGAAAGAAAAGGAAAAGTCAGCCGGACTTATTAAAAATTTCATAGCCGGCATAGATTAATAAAGGAAGTGTTGATTTGGAGATCAGCGGTAAGCTGCTCCGGGACGGTATAATCTCCGGAGCGAACAACATCATCAACAACAGGAGCCGTGTGGACGAGCTGAATGTATTCCCGGTCCCGGACGGCGATACCGGCACGAATATGTCCATGACCATAAGCAACGCGCTCGCGGAGCTTACGGAAATGAGCGACGACGCGACTGTCGCAGCTGTGGCTAAGACCGCAGCCGCGGGAATGCTTCGCGGCGCGAGAGGAAATTCGGGCGTTATCCTGTCCCTGCTGTTCAGAGGCATTTCAAAGGGATTGAAGGAGAAGAGCTCCGCGACGGGCTCCGAGTTCGCCAATGCCTTCGCTATGGGCGTGGCGGCTGCTTACAAGTCCGTCATGAACCCCACCGAGGGTACCGTGCTCACCGTCTCGCGCGAGGCTTCGGAGGCCGCCGTGAAAAAGGCTGAGGAAACGGACGATGTCCTCGCGGTATTCGACGCTCTCATCGCCGAGGGCGAGGCGTCGCTTGAGCGTACCCCCGAGCTTCTGCCCGCTCTGAAAAAGGCCGGAGTCGTGGATTCCGGAGCTATGGGCTTCCTGCTTATCTTCAAGGGAATTTACAGCGTCATAAAGGGCGACGGCATAATCGAAAACAAGGAGGCTGCCGAGGAAAAGCGCGAGATAAAGGCAGCCAGCACCAACGCCGCCGGTACCTATGAGACCGACATAAAATACACCTACTGCACGGAATATATAGTCAACAAAAAGGACGGCTGCGACGACGCCACCAAGCTGCGCGCCTACCTCGAAAGCATCGGCGACAGCGTTGTGGTGGTCGACGACGACAGCATAATCAAGATACACGTTCACACCGACCACCCGGGTCTCGCGTTTGAAAAGGGACTGACCTTCGGCTATCTGACGAATATGAAGATAGAGAATATGAAGGAGCAGCACAAGACGCAGAAAAAGAAGGCAAAGAACGAATCGAAGCAGCGTCCCGTTCCGGTAAAGCCCGAAAAGGAGATAGGCTTCGTCGCCGTCGCAAGCGGCGCGGGCGTGGAGGCGCTCTTCACCGACCTCGGCGTTGACAGCATTGTGCGCGGAGGTCAGACCTCGAACCCGTCCACGGAGGATATCCTCGACGCAGTGCTTGCGACTCCGGCAAAGGCCGTTTTCGTGCTCCCGAACAACAAGAACATAATCCTCGCCGCCGAGCAGACCGTAAAGCTCGCGGACAGGAAGGTCATAGTGCTCCAGACCCGCTCGATACCGCAGGGCATCACCGCTATGCTCACCTACGACCCTGATCTCTCGGTGCGCGAGAACAGCGTCAATATGACCGCGGCTCTCGACAGCGTCGGCACGGGACTTGTGACCTTCGCGGTGCGCGACAGCGTGGTGGGTGACAAGAAGATACGTCAGGGTGACATACTCGGTATGGAGAACGGCAGGCTCAACGTCGTTGACCGCGACCTCTCCAAGGTGCTGTACAAGGTCACCAAGCACCTTCTCAAGGGCGACAGCTCCTTTGTGACGGTCATCTACGGAGCCGATGTCTCCGACGACGACGCTCAGTCCGCGTTCTCGTACCTCAAGACAAAGTTCGGCGATTCGCTGGAGCTTTCCCTCGTTAACGGAGGCCAGCCCGTCTATTATTACATAGTCTCCGTCGAGTGAGTAAAGAGTGTCAAAAAAGCCGCTTACGCTCGAGAACGAGAACAAGAAGCCGCTTGCGCTCGAGTTGCCTCCGGCGGCCACCCCTTTTAAAAAAGGGGTGGACCCTAAAACAAACCGCTTCGCCTTGCAGCTGGGGTAGGTAGTGCTCCTTTTGATAGTAAAAGAAACTGAAATAACCAAAACTGCACTTTTTTGACAGAATGAGATCTGCGCCTTTAGCTTGTAAAGGCGCAGATCGTTTTTTTGCTTTTTTGAGTATCGGCTCCCCGGGGGCTAAGCGCTCAGACTGATTCGGTTTCCTCGACGTCTTCCTCGGCCTCGGTGATGAGGAGCTCGACCTTATACTCTTCGCCGGCAACCCATGCCTTGACGCTGGCTCCGGAGAGGCGGAACGTTACGGAAACGCTCTTTGTGCCCTGTGTGAGCTCGATACCCAGCAGGTTTATCGTTGCGTAGATATCGGACGAGGTCATTTCCTGGATATAATTGGAATAACCGACCACATTCACCGTGAGCTCGTTCGTGAGCACCTTGACATCGTAGTTTGAGGGCTTATTGATGATCGTGAAGTTTTCCGACGGCACCATGAAGCCGAGCTGACCGAAATTATCGGCTCCCGGGAAAGTGACGGTGATCGACTTGTTGCCTGAGATGTTCTTATAGCCCTCGGGAAGATCGACAGGCAGCACAACTCCGCCCTGGAGATCTTTCAGCGTGAGCGAGCTCAGCGATATCTCGCCGATATCTATCGCGTCGAGGTTGTCTATCGAGCTGTCGGGGGACGCTATGGTGATCTCGTCTATCGACATCTTGTATTCGAGCTCGTCTACGGAGAAGCCCGTTGACGCTTTTGAGCCCGTGAATTTTACCTGCACCGGAAGCGTCTTGACCTTGTAGACCGGCACATTCACTATAAATTCGGATACGTTGCAGCTTATCTTGGGCGAAACAAGCTTTATGCCGTTCTTGTTGAAGAACAGCGGTGAAGCGGTTATCGCCGCGGAATGGTCGAGGTCGCCCTCGTCATAGGTCGCGAGAGCCTGTATGTGATCGACGGAGTTCACAAGGCTTTCCTCGCCCGTGATCTCCACAACGGACGGCGATACGGTCACTTCGCCCTCAATCTGCATCTCGTCGGCTATCCTCAGGCTGTTGGTGTTCGGCATCACGCTGACCTCGCGGGTCACGATCTTCACTACCCTTACAACAGCGGTGAGATTGTTGGTCGCGATACGACATTCGGCGTTGGTGTCGGTGAGGTTGACGTTTATCGGTACGGTGTACTCGCCCGAATTATATATCTCCGAAAGGTCGCACGTCGCCGTGAAATCATCGGCAGTCAGGCTGCTCATGGCATAACGCTTGCCTTCTATCTGCACGGTGACCTCGTTCGTGTCGATAGATACTATCTTCAGATTCTCCTCGGTCATAAGAGCCGTCGGTTCACAGCTTACCGGGATATCCTTTATGTGCATGGAGATGTCGGGGAATATCTGTATCGAAATGAATACCCAGATTATGACGGAGAACACAAGCGACTGAATGATAGTTTTCAGATTTGTGACAAAGCCGCTGGCCACGCGCTTGAACATATTGTTCATTGCCCTTCACCGCCTTTCTTTGAACGGTCGGGACGCGTTTTTTTCTTTTCCTTGCTTTTGCGCTGCTCGGGACCAACGGGGAAGAGCTTCCTTCTTAAATGTACGTTGAGCTTCTCACGGTCAAAGCCGCGTTCGAGAGTGCCGTTCTCCGCAATGGAGATAATGCCGGTCTCCTCGGAAACTACGATTATCAGCGCGTCGGAGACCTCGCTCATACCGATAGCCGCGCGATGTCGTGAGCCGAGCTCCTTGTTGATGAGCTCCTCCTTCGAGGGCTTCGGCAGGAAGCAGCCCGCCGCGTATATCATGCCGTCGCGTATTATCACCGCGCCGTCGTGCAGAGGCGTATTCGGGAAGAAGATATTCCTGAACAGCTCCTCGCTGGGTATGGCGTTTATTATCGTGCCGGTCTCTATCTGCTCGCCGAGCTTTGTCTGGCGCTCTATGACTATAAGCGCGCCGGTAGCGGTGCGGGACAGCTTCTCACAGGCGAGGCATATCTGATCGACCGCGAAGCTCTCCTTGTCGTGCGAATCGGTGACCGACGGCTCAAACAGCGATATAGGCTTCATCACCTTTGAGCGTCCCACCTTTTCGAGAGCGCGGCGAAGCTCGGGCTGGAACATTACGATGAATGCTACCAGTCCGGCGTTGATGACCATATTGCCGATCACCTTCATAGCCTTGAACTCAAACTGGTTCAGCAGGAATACCACCGCTCCGAGCAGTGCGACGCCCTTTATGAGCTGCTCCGCGCGGGTCTCATGTACAAGCTTTATGACCCAGTACAGTATGAATGCCAGGAAGATTATATCGAGATAATCGACCGGAAAGGACATGGAACGGAATACGCTGACCAGCGAGTTCCATATATCCGTAAGGTAATATAACAAATCAAGCACCCTTTTTTCGGAATGGATATAATATCACATATAATATTGTATCATAATTTTCTGAAATTGCAAGTGTTTTTTTATGATTTTAAGAATTTTTTTAATAATTTTCCGTCATTTGCAATACTGCGGCGCGAAAATTGCATTTTTGTCTTGATTTTTTCCTCGTAAGGTTGTATAATGAATGTGTCCTCAACAACTGCCGTTTGGCAGTTGTTGTCCCAAATCCTGTTTTACAGGATTTGGGCTCGCTGTAAAACGCGCTTTCAGCGTGTTTTACAGCGGACACATTCCTTGATGTCAAGCTCATTTCGCCCTTCGGGCGAACAGACATTAATGAATAAAAACACCATATCCGGAGGGAACGAAAAATGTCCGCAAACCTTATAGCCGACATCGAGGAAATGATGCCGGAGTTTTCAAAGAGCCAGAAATATATAGCGCGCTACATCACCGAGCACTACGAGAAGGCCGCTTTTATGACAGCCGCGAAGCTCGGCGCCACGGTGGGGGTCAGCGAGAGCACGGTGGTGAGATTTGCCGATGAAATGGGATTTGACGGCTATCCGGAGATGCAGAAGGCTCTCCAGAGCTACGGGCGCAACCGTCTTACCACGCTTCAGAGACTGGATATTTCAAACGACCGCTTCGGCGGCGACAACCTTCTCAAAACTGTGATGATGCAGGATATCGAGCGTATACGCTGCACATTTGAGAACATTTCGGAGACCGCGTTCAACGAGGCAGTCGATGAGATCATACACGCAAAGACCATTTACATTTTCGGCGCTATGAGCAGCGACATACTCGCGCGTTTTCTTGTGCGCTATCTCAGTCTGTCGTGCGAGAATGTGGTGCACGTTCAGCCGATCAATTCCAGCGGCATTTTACAGCAGCTGATACGCGTCACCTCTGACGACGTGTTCATTTCGATATCCTTCCCGAGGTATTTCAACAACACGCTTACTGCCACGGCTTTCGCGAAGAAGTGCGGCGCGGATATCATCGCGATCACAGACTCCGATGCTTCGCCGCTTGTCGAGTACGCCGATCAGGTGCTTCTCGCGAAAAGCGACATCATCAGCTACGCCGACAGCCTTGCGGCTCCGCTCAGTCTTATAAACGCTCTTGTGGCAGCCGTAGGTATGCGCAACAGTACGCGGCTTGCCGAGACTCTTACCCGGCTTGAGGAGGTTTGGGCTGAGAACGCCGCCTACAAAAAAGACGACGATAAATGATCGGCGGCGGCGCAGAGCCTGCGCTCCCGATCCGTATGTTACTTTTCATTAATGGGCGGGTCTGTGCCTCGCAGCTGTAAGTATCATCTATATGAAAGCAGTTCTCTTTTCGGAAAAAAACATCTGCGCCTTTAGCTTGTAAAGGCGCAGTTCTTTTTTTATTTATACAGTACTTATTACTTGTCAAGGGGTATACCTCTCCCCGCTGCAAGG
>JAIKZF010000086.1 GCA_024682455.1 Ruminiclostridium sp.
TTGTTTTAGGGTCCACCCCTTTTTTAAAAGGGTGGTCTCCCCGTTAGCGGGGAGGTGTCACCGCAGGTGACAGAGGGGCTGACCGACAGACCTGGACGCCGGAGGCACTCGAGCGTAAGCGGCCTCTTGTTCCCGTTCTCGAGCGTAGCGGCCTCTCGAGCGCAAGCGGTCACTTCTTGATAGTAACGGTCTCTACGTCGTCGTGGGCGGTACGGTTCTCTGCGATAGCGGTCTTGAGCACGCGTATGCGGTTACGGTCGCTGCCGGTCTCAACAACGATAGTCTCTTCCTGGATGCTGAGAACTCTGCCGATGATGCCGCCGATAGTAACGACCTCGTCGGCGACCTGGAGGTTTTCACGCATTTCCTTTTCCTTCTTGGCTCTCTTCTTCTCGGGTCTGATGAGCAGGAAATAGAATACTACCAGCATGAGTGCAAGCGGTACCACCGTGAAAAGTATCGAGGTGATGCTGTTCATCGAACCCGCCGAATCAGCGGCTGTCTGCTGCATGAGTTTTATGATCTCTGTGTTCATATTGTGTCCTTTCTTTTGCGTCTGTGACGGAATTTATACTCTATTATACTATATTTTTTCCGATATTGCAAGCCTTTTCCGAATTATTATCTTATAATATATCTTTCATAGCCGAGCTCCCCGAGCAGTCCTATTATCTTGATCCTCTCGGCGTCGTCAAAACCCGAGCTCTCGATCACAGGCACTATCGGGATCCCACCCGTCCTGCCACCCGCAATGGAAAGCACCGTCTCAACGAAGCTCCGCGCCTCGGCAGGGTAGCCCGCGTCGGCGGGAAGATCCTTTCTGCCGATGACCAGAGCTATGCTGTTGCTGCGAAGCTGCGACGGGTCGCGCAGAGTCTCGGCTGTTCTGCCTAACGGATCCGCGAGCACGTCGGAAGCCTTCATCTCGATCAGGTAGCCTGCCTTAACGACATTGTACAGCATCCTGAACCTGTCCGTGCGGAAGTACTTGTCCTCGATGTATGCCCGGTCATAGTTCTGGAAATCCGGGAAGATCAGATCGGTGGCGATTATCTCGTCAAAGCCCGCAGTCATCAGCTCGGCGGTGATCCGGGCGTTGTATTCGCGGGTCGCGGAGCTGTCGGGATTAGCCCAGCGCAGCGGTGCGCCGGTACTGTAATCCAGCCACGAGATATCGCCCTCGTTCTTTATCTTGTAGCTCATATCCGTAAATACCTCACAGCCCGCCTGGTCGGCAAGCAGAGAGATCTGCGCTATCGGCACCATTTTGTTCTCGTTGAACACAGCCATGATGTCGTCGAGGGTCATGCTGCCCTTGACAAGATCCTCGGCTTCCTCGATACCGCTCTTGTAATGCAGGTAGCCCTTTCTGTCCTTAAGCTGTATAGTCGCGGCGTTGTAGCCTCCCGCCCTTGCCTTGGCGAGCACCGCCGACAGCGAAGAGCTGTTCGCGAGGGCGCCCGAGGGCACCTCCACCGCCGCGAGACTGTTGACCACGGCTATCTCCGGCTCGGCGGGAGCGGGAGGAGTCGTGTTGAACGCCTCGGCGGTCTCCGGAGCGGAGGTGGTCCCCGCGGAAGCCGCGCTCACGGCTGCGGGCTCGGTCTCCTGCTGCTTCACATACGAATCGGCGGGAGTCCATTCCGGTATCTCCTTTGTGCCGATGCTGCCGATGTAATCGAGCAGGGGCTTTCCGATGCAGAAGCCGAGAAACGCGATAGCCGCCACCGCGACCACCAGCATCACCGTTCCGAATATCTTCTGACCCGTGCTCTTCTTGCGGCGATACAGGTTTCTGGTCTTTTTTATTTTTCTGCCATAATGCTTTCGCTTGTTCAAAGCTTGATATCTCCTTTAAATGAGATCAGATCGCTGAGGTCGTATAACCCGTGAACGCGTAGAACGCGAGGGAGAGAACCCCGACATATACCAGCATTCCCGGAAAGCCTCTGAAAGCGGCGGGCACCAGCGGCGAATTGAGCCTTCCCGCCGCGGTGTAGAGCAGATAAGCCGCCAGAAGGAAGCCTATGCCCGTACCGAGTCCGTAGCCGATATATGAGAGCAGGTCTCCGCCCTGCTGTGAGTTGAGAAACAGCGCGCCGATGACCGAGCAGTTGAATACCGACAGGTGAACGTACTTTTTCAGCGACCTGAACACCTTCGGCAGCAGCGCCCATATCAGCGCCAGAGTGCCGATGTATACAACGGCGATCACCAGCACGTACATCAGCGGCATTATTATCCTATATGAGTCATTCTGCCCCAGCAGTACGTCAAATATCCATATTATCGCGGAGGACAGCGTAGTGGTGTAGGTTATCGCCGCCGCAAAGCCGAACATATGCTCCTTCCTGCGGGAGGCGTACATCAGTACGTTTACGCCGAGAGCGCGCTCGAATATCGAGTTCTGCGTGAAAATGGCGATAAGCGCCGCGGATATCATATTAAGAAACGTTTCCATCTTCGCCGCTCACCTCCGTTTCCGTGTCCGACGCGTTATCCTCCGGGGCTTCGGAGCCCTCCGCCGCTTCCGCGGAGCCGGTGCCGTCCTGACCGGTCATCTCCTGACCCTCGGCGATTATAGCCTCGAACGCCTCCAGAACGTCGCGGTTGCTGAGGAACTCCATATCCAGCAGCTCGTTCACGTTCTTTGTCTTCTTTGCGGTCGCCTTGTATATGCGTATCTTCTCCTTTTCGTGCTTGCTGTGTCTGCCCACAAGGAACTCGCCCATATCCTCGGCGTATTCCGCGAGGGAATCCTGCTTTTCGCCCGCGCCGGCGTGAGCCTTGCGGTAGTTGTATATCGCTCTGAACAGACCCGCGCCTATGCCCACGAACAGGAACCCTCCGAAGGTCGTCTCCATGGCGGGGACAGTGAACAGCACCGGTATCTCGGCGCCGCCTATCTTCCCCGAGGCGAGCAGCTCCCGCAGTATGCCGGTGACTGTGCAGGAAATGTCGAAGCCGATGATGAACACGACTACATCGGCGGTCATTCTTCCCGCGCGCTCAAGGAAGAAGCGGGTCTCGGTCTTGGAGAGTATCAGCGAGTTTGTTATCAGTATGGGCAGGTAGATGCCCGCCGCGTTTATCACTTCCCTGCCGAACAGCGACTCGGCAAGTATGATCGCGGGTATGTAGAACACGGCAGCAGCCACGGTATATAGCGTGACCCTGATAGTATACACTATTGTGCGCGGTATAGCCCTGCACAGAAGTATAGTCAGCAGCGAAACGAAGGAGAACACAAAGCTCACCGCAAGGCTCTTGTCGAGCGTCGTGGTGCAGGCTATCACCGGCGCTATGAGCAGACCGCTCATGAACACCATATTCTGTTTCAGGAGACCGTCTTTCAGGTTAGTGCGCAGTTCCATGGATATTACTGTCCTTGCTTGTTGTTTTTCTGCTGCGAACGCTTTCTGGGCTGCTTTATGACGTGCTTGACCGTCTGGCGGGGCTCCTCGGTCTTAGGCGAGGGCTCGCGCTTATGCTCGATCATATTGCGCATGGCGTTCATATAGTTTTTTTCTTCTTCGAGTATCTGCTTTCTGCGGACGCGCTCGTCCTTTTTCTTCTTTATGCGGCGGTTATCCGCAAATCTCGCGATAATATTCGTTCTTTTGCGGTTTATCTTTGTGACCTTATTGTCTATCGGCGGCATATTATAGTTCGTGGCGGGAACAATAATTTCCATAGTATCGGTGAGCTTGGGGCGGCTGCCGTTCTCGGCGTCGCTGCGAAGCCGCTCGTATCTGCCCATGTTGCTGCGCAGGTAGCCGAAGAACTTCCTGCACTTCCCGGCGACGTACGAGCAGAGGTCGTCGAGCCTCAGCGAGAAGGCGTTCGCCAGCAGCAGTACGAAGATGAACGAGCCCTCGACCTTGCCGAAGTGCCTGAAAAGGCAGCCTATGATACCTATTACTATGCCGTAGACTATCTTGCCGGCGTAGGTCTTGGGGAGGGTCTGCGGGTCGCTCGCGAGGAACACGAATCCGAACAGCAGATACCCGCCGGAGAGCTCCAGCATGATCGTCTCGCCGATGTTGGAGAACGTGGGGAACAGCGCCGTCAGAGCGCAGTAGGAGCCGAGACCGAACAGCGTCACCAGCAGCGACATCGAGCGTCTGCACAGCAGGCAGATGCCGCAGACCATGATGACCAGCACGTGTGTGGTCCCCATAGGCCCCGCGAAGCTTCCGAGCATTATGCTCTCAAAGGATACCGAGGGCGCGGTGCCGAGTTTGAGCAGGTAGCTCTCGATACCGGAGACCAGCGGCACTCCCGCGTCGCCCCACAGCTCCGGACGGCTGCCCGCCGCCGGGTACTGGAGCATATCGCCGGGATAGCAGATAATAAGGAAAGCGATAGCCACGCAGGTGGGGTTGAAGATATAGTTGTCCTTGCCGCCGAAGATGTGCTTGACGACTATCGCGAGCAGGGCTCCGCCCGCCACGATGCCGTAGTTCACGCATGAGGGCATCATCAGCGCTATGCAGAGTCCCGAGGCTATCGTGGAGAGATCCTTCGGGTTGTAGACCTTTCTGGACATTTTGCAGAAGATCATATCCGCCAGCATACAGATAATGACCGAGCCCGCGCAGAGTATCGCGGCACGTGTGCCGCTCTGCCAGATGCTCAGCCCCACGAGCGCCGCGAGGCACACGAGCTGGTCTCCGTATATGGACTTCTGCTTCCGCCGTTTTCCGGGCGGCTGCACGGTATAGGTCTTTACGTCGCTGTCGAATTTATCCAGCAGCTCAAATGTATTATCGGACATATTCACCTTTTATATTTAGTATTTTTGCCGGCAAACGGCAAAGGAGGAGATCCTGTGTTTTATGACGCACTCAGCGAAAACACCGTCAAGATCACGCTGACGAGCCGGGATATGAGCGAATACGCCATAGCCCGCGAGAGCCTTCTCGGCAGGAGCGCCGAGTCAAAGCGCACCCTTACCCGGTTTCTGAAGCGCTTTCAGTCCGAAAGCTCGCTTTTCGCGGGGAAAAGCCCGGACAGGCTGTTTCTCGAAGCCTTTCCGTCCGACGACGGGGGCTGCGTGATGTATGTGTCCACGCTCGGCACGGAGAATCCCGCGCGCGGGACAAGGGGGTCGGCGTCCGTCACCGTGATGTGCGCATCGCCGGCTCTTACCGATATCGCGAGGTTCGGAGCGGCTGCCGCGGACAGGCTCACTGCCTCGGCGCTGTACCGCATTCCGGGGGAATGGTGTCTCGTCGTGACCGCCGAGCGCAGCCTGCTGCCGGAGCTTTCAAGGCTCGCCGAGGAATACGGCTCGCTGTCGGACGACAGCGTCGATATAGCCTGCGTCGCAGAGCACGGGGAGCTTGTCTGCCGTGACGGAGCCGCCGCGGCTCTCACAAGGCTGATCTAAGCGTTCCGGAGGCTTTCCGCCGCCGCCCGCATATCGTCTGAGCGAAACAGGTACGTTCCCGCGACGAGCACGTTCGCGCCGGCTTCCTTGACGAGTCTCGCGGTATCGGCGTTTATGCCGCCGTCCACCTCGATATCCTTGTCCGGAGCGCGGGAGCGAAGCTCGCTTATCTTCGGGAGCATATCGGTCATGAAGCCCTGCCCGCCGTAGCCCGGCTCGACAGTCATCACGAGTATCATATCCGCAAGGTCAAGGTACGGAAGGACCGTCTCTGCGGGAGTGCGCGGCTTAAGCGCTATGCCCGTCCTGAGTCCGAGCCTTTTTATCTCGCGCAGAGCCTCAAGCTTGTCGCCGGAGCTCTCCGCGTGTATCGTTATGCTGTCTGCTCCCGCCTGCGCGAAGAGCTTTATCTGCCGCGACGGGTCGTCCACCATGAGATGAACATCGAAGAAGGCGTGCGACCAGGGCTTGACAGCCTTAAGCACGGAGCTCCCGAATGTGATGTTCTCCACGAACACGCCGTCCATAACGTCGAAGTGAAGCCATCCGGCTCCGCTTTCATCGACCCTTCGGGCTGTGGAACGCAGATCCGACAGATCGGAGTTGAGTATTGATGCCGATATTACAGTTCCGTGCATTTTGTCGTCCTTCTTCATGATCGTCGGCAGGGCAGACTGCCGCACAGTCTATAATACTCCAAATCGCCGTGACCGTCAAGGTGTTTTCAGGTCGATTTGGAGCGGGCGCGAAAAAATAGTATAATTTTAACAGTTTGTCCTGTTTTTTGTGAGAAGCTTTTGCTGTGGAAAACGCTTAAAGTCTGTGGAAAATCGAGGCTTTCAACACTTTCTCAACCGTTGAAAAGTTGATAAAATTATATGGCAGAGGCAGCCGTTTTTTTAGCTAAAAATGTGGAAATTTGAAAAAAATATTGACATTTTGGCGTAAATATGCGAAAATAGAAAAAAGAATTCCCCCCGCGAAAGGAAGATAACATGACAGCAATTCAAAGACCCGCACGAGTGCTGACCTCGTTTCTGCTGTGTGCGGCTCTGATACTATCACTTTTCACCTTTAAAGCGAGCGCCGGAGACGTCTGCATCTGGGACGGCAAAAGCGCGCTGGAGACCGGAAAAACATATTTCGTGACCGATACCGTAAAGGTGCGCTCGGAGCTTACCATACCCGCCGGCTCGAAGCTCAGCGTGCGCGAGGGAGGCTCGCTGCGGATAATGTCGGCGGGCTCGCTCATCGTGAACGGCGAGCTTGCGGTCGCGATAGGCGGGTCGGTGAAAAACAGCGGCAGACTCGCCGTGAAAAAGGGCGGCTCGCTGAATATCTACGGCTTGTTCCAGACCTCGGTGAACGGCGTGATCACCGTCTCGGGCAATATAACCGTATATAACCGCGGCGTGTTCGAGAGCTCGTCGGACGCGAAGTTCTTCACGTCATCAAGCGTATACGTCAAAAACCGCTTCTGCCTGTACAAAAGCAGCGACTCAAAGATAAGCGGCAAGATCACCGGCACCGCGGCAAGCAACATCGAGCTGCGCGGCAACGTGTCCCTCACGCTCAGCGGCGAGATCGACCTCAACGGACATCTCACGGTCGGCGCGGCTTCAAACGTCCGCGTCAGCGGAAAGATATCCCTCAGCGATACAGCCACATATACCCGCTTCACCGCCATAACCGTCACAAGGAGCGGCAAATTCATAGACAAGCGCCCCAGATACGAATATAACAATATGACCGTCGATATCCTGATCGACGAGCCCGATGTCGAGCGCAGAGGCATAGATGTGTCGTGGGCGCAGGGCGAATACATAGACTGGGAAAAGGTCGCGGCTTCGGGCATAGACTTCGTCATCATACGCGCAGGCAGAGGCAGAGCCGGTGAGGACAACACTCTCGCAGAGGATAAGTACTTCCGCCGCAACATCGAGGAGGCTCAGAAGTACGGCATCGACGTGGGCGTATACTTTTACAGCTACGCCACAACAGTCGCCGAGGCAGAGGAGGAAGCCCGCTTCTTCGTCGAGATAATCGACGGCTACCGGATACAGTACCCCGTTATCCTCGACCTTGAAGAGACCTTCCAGGGCAAGATAGGCAAGAAAAAGCTCACAAACATGATTGACGCGTTCTTCTCGATACTTATGGAGAACAACTACTTTCCTATGCTCTACTCCTACAAATCATGGATAGAGCAGTACCTCGATATGTCCGAGCTCGATAAGTACGCGGTATGGCTGGCACAGGTCAGCGACGAGGTCACCTACGACGGAGGCTACTATATCTGGCAGTATTCCTTCACCGGCAAGGTAAGCGGTATCGTGGACTACCGCGGCGAGCTTATGGACGTCGATCTCGACATAAGCTACAAGGACTGGCCGTCAATATTCAGAAGATACGGTCTGAACAATATGTGATAAATACCCGGGGCGAAAAAGAGCGTCCCGGGTAATTTTATGGTTGACAAATTAATAAAGTAATGCTATAATAATAATGATTTTAAGGGGAATCCCTTTATCGCAATATTTTATAAGGAGTGTTTCATTATGGCATTTTGTACAAAGTGCGGCGCACAGGTACCGGACGGCACAGCTTTCTGCACGACCTGCGGTTCGCCCATGGCAGTGGCAGGCGCTGCTCCCCAGCAGCCCCAGCAGCCTCAGCAGTTCCAGCAGCCCCAGCAGTACCAGCAGCCTCAGCAGCAGTATCAGCAGCCTCAGCAGCAGTATCAGCAGCCTCAGTATCAGGCTGTAGATTCCTTCGATCATACTGCCGAGTTTACTGCTAAGGACATTTCCGACAACAAGGTAGTTGCAATGCTCATCTATCTGTCGGGTATCATAGGACTGTTCATCTCGTTCATCTGTGGCTCGACCAATTCTCCCTACGCTTCGTTCCATGCACGTCAGTGGCTTAAGATCTACGTATGTCAGACTCTTACGGTCGTGATCGGCTTAATGCTCGTCTGGACGATAATCGTACCTATCGCTGCGGCAATCTTCTCCGTGATCCTTGAAGTTATCCAGATCATCTGCTTCTTCCAGGTGTGCGGCGGCAAGGCCAAGGAGCCCGCTATTGTCCGTGGTCTTAAGTTCCTTAAGTAAGCGGCAGACTAAAAACATAACAAAAACTGCGCCTTTTGCTTGTAAAGGCGCAGTTATTTTTTTACTCTGAAAAGGCGTACTACCTACCGAATCTGCAAGGCGAAGCGCGTGGCCTTTCCCGCGGGAGAGGGGGTGAGGGTCATAGGGGGTCCGGGGGAGTAGGGAGAGGGGGAGAGGGAGCGCCTTTCCTTGGAAAGGGGCTTCCTCTCCCCCGCTCCCTGCGTCCTCCGGCGCTCTTAAAAGAATACTCTCTCTTCTATATACGCCTTGACGTCGGTGATGGGGATACGCACCTGCTGCATGGAATCGCGCTCGCGGACGGTGACGCACTTATCGTTTTCACTATCAAAATCATAAGTCACGCAGAACGGTGTGCCGATCTCGTCCTCGCGGCGGTATCTCTTTCCGATAGCTCCCGTATCATCGTAATCCGTGGAGAAGTATTTGCAGAGCTCGTCGGCAATAGCCTGGGCAGGCTCGGCAAGCTTCTTCGAGAGCGGGAGCACCGCTGCCTTGAACGGTGCGAGGAACGGGTGGAGATGCATTACATTCCTCGTTGTGCCGTCTTCAAGCTGCTCCTCGTCATAAGCCTCGGTCACGAGCGCAAGGAACAGTCTCTCAACACCGAGCGAGGGCTCGATAACATAGGGAACGTACTTCTCGTTCGTCTCGGGGTCAAAGTATTCGAGCTTCTGACCGCTCGTCTTGATATGCTGTGTGAGATCATAGTCCGTTCTGTCGGCAACTCCCCACAGCTCGCCCCAGCCGAACGGGAACATATACTCAAAGTCCGTGGTAGCCTTGGAATAGAAGCAGAGCTCCTCGGAGCTGTGGTCGCGCAGACGGAGATTCTCCTCCTTGATGCCGAGCGACAGCAGCCAGTTCTTGCAGAAGTCCTTCCAATAGTGGAACCAGTCAAGGTCCGTGCCGGGCTTGCAGAAGAATTCAAGCTCCATCTGCTCGAACTCGCGCACGCGGAAGATGAAGTTGCCGGGCGTTATCTCGTTTCTGAACGACTTTCCGACCTGACCCACGCCGAACGGTATCTTCTTGCGGGTCGTGCGCTGAACGTTCGCGAAGTTCACGAATATGCCCTGCGCAGTCTCGGGGCGCAGATAAAGCTCCGACTTGCTGTCCTCGGTAACGCCCTGGAAGGTCTTGAACATCAGGTTGAACTGCCTGATGTCGGTGAAGTCCGCCTTGCCGCAGTTGGGGCAGGTTATGCCCTTTTCGCGGATATAGTTCATCATCTGCTCGTTCGACCAGCCCGCAACATTTGTGCCGTCAAAGTCCTCGATCAGATTGTCCGCACGGTGGCGGGTCTTGCAGGACTTGCAGTCCATGAGCGGGTCGGAAAAGCCTCCGATATGTCCCGAAGCCACCCATGTCTGGGGGTTCATAAGTATCGCGCTGTCGAGGCCGACGTTGTACTTGTTCTCCTGTACGAACTTTTTCAGCCATGCGCGCTTGATGTTGTTCTTCAGCTCAACACCGAGGGGACCGTAGTCCCATGTGTTCGCGAGACCGCCGTAGATCTCGCTTCCGGGGTAGATGAAGCCGCGTCCCTTGCAGAGAGCGACCAGCTTGTCCATTGTTTTTTCCGTATTCTGCATCTTGTTGTTTCCTTTCAGCGTCTGTGCCGACGTTTAGCTCCGCGCAGGAGCCGTCGGTCTTGTCAATATATTATACCATATAGAGAATTAAAAATCAATAGGCGAAGCGGGCAAAAAAATATACTTTTCAGCCGCGCTGACGCGGTACATACGAAAGATAGCTGCCGGTACTGTGCCGGGGCTCTTGAAAATTCCCGGCGGTGTGATATAATAGTTTTGTAAACTAAAAATCTTCCTTTAGGCATCCGTGGCTTCCGGAAGTTTTCTTTTGTATGCGCCGCGTCCGCGCGGCGCTTCGGAAAACTTCCTTAAGACCTCCGTGTCTTTTGCGGAACGAAACAGGAGGCAGCTTATGTATAAAGGTTTTCCGAAAATCGCGGCTCTGTGCGCCGCGGCGGCGTTCGCCCTATCGTCATGCGGAAGCGCTCCCTCCGAAAAGACCCCCGAGCCGGGCACCGCTGCGGCTGCGACCGAGGCGGTCACGACGACTACCGAGGCGACAACGACGACCACCGAGGCGGCAACGACAACCACCGAGGCGGCAACGACAACCACCGAGGCGTCCGAAACAACCACCGAGGCGTCCGAAACAACCACCGAGGTCGCCGAGACCTACGACTCCTCGCGCTCACAGGCTGTGACATCGGAGAAAGAGACCGCCGTCCCCGAGGAAACGACCGCCCCCGAGACCTACGATCCCTCCGGCGTGCAGGGAACTCCCTCTCCCGGGGAGCAGTCCCCCGTCGTCCATAAGACCGCCGACCGCTGGTACAGAATGTATATGTGGGCTCCGACGGGCAGAGAACCCGGCTATGAGGACTATATCCTTGTCGAGTACAATCAGAAGAATAATTAGTTTCTCCTCAACAACCCGCTGCAACAGGATTCCTAAACAAAACCCAGAAAAGCCAACGAATGAAAAGGCTTGTCAGCCTGTCAACATTCATAGCAATAATAGCCAGCAGAATTGATGACTTTGTAGTATTTTC
>JAIKZF010000069.1 GCA_024682455.1 Ruminiclostridium sp.
AGCTCCTTTGAGGACTGCTCCTCGCTCAAGACCCTGACCCTGTCCAACGCCCTTGCCTCCGTCGGAGCGTACGCGTTCAGAAGATGCACCGCGCTGGAGAGCGTTTCGCTTCCGAACAGCGTCACAAGAATGGGAGAGGGAGCGTTCGAGGAGTGCACCGGACTTAAGACCCTCAATCTGTCCACCGGGCTTACGCGGCTGGAGGACTTCGCATTTTACAGGTGCAGTATGCTGTACCCGCTCAACCTCCCCGAGAACCTCACAGAGATCGGCAGATACACCTTTGCCGAGTGTACAGCCCTCAGCTCGGTAACTATACCGAAAAGCGTGACTATCATCGGCGCCAGCGCCTTTGAGAACTGCAGCTTCCTCGCTGTGGCGATAATCCCCAACACAACACAGTTCATCTATCCGACGGCGTTCCACGGCGCTCCCGTGTCTATCTACGGCTACACAGGCACATACGCCGAGCAGTTCGCGCGGGAGAACAGCATACCCTTCACCTCCTACGGCTCGGTGTACAATGTCACGTTCTCGGCGGATATTTATAACGCCACGGTCGATAATATATCCATAAAGACCCCGAGCGGCACCCTTGTACCGCCGACGACCGTACAGAACGACGAGAGCCTGACGATTACGATAACCGCTCCCGACGGCTTCATAATCGACCATATCACCATAAACGGCGAGCTGTTCACCAACGGAACGACATACCGCGTCAACAACAGAGATGTCAATATATTCGCGTCATATAAGCGCCGCGAAGAGACAACGACCTCCGCGACCACACCTCCGCCTCCGGACACCACGCCTGCTCCGGTCACTACAAGGCTCCCCGATGTCACTACCGTCACGGTGGATCCCGGGAAAACTCCCGTGAACGACGACAGCTACGTCACGGTGGACAGCGACCTTGAAGGCGTGGGCGGGAAGAACGTGCGCATCATCGCACAGCGCGGCGACTTCACAGGCTCCGCGGTCGTGCGCCTGACCAATACGCCCGCAGCGAGCGAGGCTGCACAAAGGGCTGCCGAGAAGATAGCCGGCAAGGGTACCATGTACTACTACGGCTTCGATATCAGTCTGCTCGACGAAAACGGCAGGGAAGACCCCGGAATAATGTCGGGCGGAGCTATCACGTTCCAGGTGCCCGTGCCTGTGATACTTGAACCCTATATGGACAGCATAAGCGTCTATCATGTGTCCGGCAGCACGCCCGAACCGATAAGCTCCTCTATCGTCGAGGATCAGGACGGCACAAAGCGCGTGCAGTTCGACGCTTCTTCGTTCTCGCCCTATATGTTCGTCGCCGAGCCCGATGAGGAAAGCGTCGATCCCGAGGACGAAGAGGAGACCGTGAACATCGACGAGGACAGCAATGACGGCAATAATACCGACGACAGAGACGACACCGATAACGGAGCCGGCAGCGACAACGGCAATAACGCCGCTCCCGTGACTATCATAGACGATAACGGCAACGATCCCGAGATCATTATAAGCCGCGAGGAGACCACCAAGCCTGCGGCGGGAGGCACATCCGGAGGCAGCAAGCCCGTCAGCGGCAATACCGGAGGCGGCGTGCGGCTGAACCCCGGAACGGGAGCTCTGCTGTTCATAGGAATACCCGCGGCGAGCCTGGGCTGCGCGCTGCTCGTACGCAGGAAAAGGAAGGAAAAGCGCGTAAGAACGAAAAACGATATAAAATAAATGACCGTCAAGGAGTAAGGAAATGATCTACACAGTAACCTTCAATCCGGCAATAGATTATGTTATGAAATTCCCGCAGGTGCGGCACGGCGGCGTGAACCGCTCCGTAAGCGAGCTCATGTTCTACGGCGGCAAGGGCATAAACGTGTCCGTCGTATTGTCGCAGCTCGGGGTAAGCAATACGGCTCTGGGCTTCATAGCGGGCTTCACCGGCACCGAGCTGGAGACCGGAGTGCGCGCTATGGGCGTGAATACCGATTTTATCCGCCTGGATAAGGGCATGACCCGCATCAACGTCAAGGTCAGCGCGGAGCACGAGGTCACCGAGCTGAACGCGGGAGGCCCCGATATCGACGAGGCGTCGCTGGCTCGGCTGACAGAACAGACCGACCGAATGAAGGACGGCGATACCATAGTTCTCGCGGGGAGCATTCCGAAGTGCCTTCCCGGGAATACCTATGAGAAGCTTATCGCCCGCCTGTCGGACAGAAATATACGCGTGGTGGTCGACGCGGAGAAGGAGCTTCTCACAAACATACTGAAATACAGACCGTTCCTGATAAAACCGAATATCGAGGAGCTGTCCGCGATATTCGGCAAGCCCGTGTCCGGTATGGACGAGGTGCGCGAGTGCGCTGTGAAGCTCCGTGAAATGGGCGCGCAGAACGTCATAGTCTCCATGGGCAGCAACGGCGCGTTCCTGCTGGACGAGAACGGCGAGAAGCACTTCCATACCGCTTTTTCCTCGGGGAAGACGATAAATGCCGTGGGCGCGGGAGATTCCATGGTGGCAGGCTTCCTTGCCGGATATGAGCGGGGATTTGATTACGCGCTGGTGCTGGGACTTGCCGCGGGAGCCGCGACAGCCTTCTCCGAGGGTATCGCTACCCGTGAGGCTATCGACGAGCTTATGAAGCAGACGGGCTTCTGATACCGCCGCCGTCCCGAGGTGCGGCTTATAGCGGACGTAAATAAAAGCCGACCGTTTTCGTGAGGAAAACGGTCGGCTTTTTCGTGTGCGGATAGCGACTTGTCGGGAGACGGGAAATTCGGGGGAGTGAATAATAATACAGAAAACCCGCCCCTTAATGATAAGTAAGAGGCGGATTGGGAGCGGAGATACGCTGCTGTCTGGAATTTACACTTTAGATTATACTCCGGACAGCGAGGCAGAAAAAACCGCCCGTTACTGATAAGTAACAGACGGTTTGTCAGCGCGGACTCCGCGCCTGGTGGAGGCGGGGATGAGTCGCGTTCGACTCTCCTCCTGCCTCCAAGACAACAAATATAAAAGCCCGCCCGCCGTAGGGCGTGGCGGACGGACTTTTATATTTGGTGGAGGCGGGGAGAGTCGAACTCCCGTCCGAAAACCGATCCACCCGTCTTTCTACACGCTTAGCCGGTCTTTTTTATCTCCCGCGGGGCTCTCCGGACGGCAGGATAGCCCTTTGGCAGCTCTTTAGAAGCGCGGAGGGTTACAGAGCGCTCACCCGGCGCGTTGGCTGCTGTGTCACGCCCAGACCGAAGCCGCAGCACTCATCGGCAGGACGAGCTGCACTCAGGCAGCTAAAGCTAAATCTGTACGATCAGCGTTTAATTTTAAATTGCCCGGGATTAAGGAGTTCAGGCGGACTCCGCGTGCTTAACGAATTTCCCGATCCCCGTCGAAACCTTTACGCCCCCGGGTACGGTACCTTGTTCCGAGCGGGAAGGTCTCTGCCTCGCAGCCGTTATTTCCTGCGGCCGAAAAGCGTTTCCCGTTCAACAGTATCATGATACGGTAATTTGATTATACTATAATTCCCTCTGTTTGTCAATGCCGAAAACGGGACAATTTCCGACAGGCGGGGGAAAAAGACCCCGCCGGCATCTGTCGGCAGGGTCCTTGAAGCTTTGTGATCTTTCTTACTTGAGATTGTACTTCTTCTTGAACTTATCTACGCGTCCGCCCGCGTCAACGAGCTTCTGCTTACCGGTGAAGAAAGGGTGGCAATTGGAGCAGATTTCTACTTTAATGTCCTTCTTAGTGGAACGTGTTTCAAATGTAGCTCCGCACGCGCACTTGATCGTTGTTGCTTCATACTTGGGATGGATTCCCTCTTTCATTGCCGTCACCGCCTTTATTATCCGAAAAATAGCATCAATGGGGAGCAACCCACCGACTGTCGCTGAGTACTTATTATATCATTGTTTCACGCGTTTGTCAAGAGCTTTCGCCGATATTTTTAATCATTTTTCAGCAGCTCGTTGAAGATCTTCGCGTTGAAGGTGTCGTGGTGATCCTTGGTGGGAGGATCCTGCGTGAAGTCGACCTCCATTTCGTAGAGCTTGCCGGACTTGCCGGTGGTGAGGCTGGTGACAATTACCGAGTAGGTGTGGATATCCGTGCCGCGGACCTTCCAGTCGATCCTGTGGGTGAGGCTTATCTCCTTGATCTCGGTCTTTTCGGGAACGAGAGTGCCGTCGATATAGTATTTCAGCTCGAACTCTCCCTCAAGGTCGGTATTGAGCGTGACCGTGATGGAAGTCTCCTTTACTGCGGAGGCGTTCTCGCCTGCTATGGTCACTTCAATGCGCTCGCCGGGCTCGACTACGGTCTCGGGATCCACGCCCTGCTTGATGACCGTGCCGGGTTCGAGCAGAGAGGTATCGTCGTAGAGTATAGTGAGTATGATATTATTCTCCGTGGCGAGTTTTGTGGCGTCCTCGATAGACTTGCCGACCATATCCGGGACGCGCAGCTCCTGCACCGCCGAGCCGAGGCTTACATAGCAGGTGATGACCGAGCCCTTCTCGACCATAGTTCTCGCCGAGGGCGTTGTCCTTATGACGCAGTTGCGGGCGACGTTCTCGTTGTCCTCGATCTGTGTCTCGCAGATAAGACCCTGCTTCTCGATGAGGATGCGCACGTCGTCGATGTTCCTGCCGGTGTAGTCGTCGACCTCGACCTGCTTGCCGCCGAGGCTTATCTCAACGGTGATCTCGTCGGACTTCTTTATCTTGGTGCCGGGCTCGGGGAACTGCCCGATAACGGCTTCCTCGTCCGCCTTATCGTCGTACTTCTCCTGGAAATTGATGTTTAGCTTGGGGTACTTCATCTCGACCTGTACACGGGAAAGCCCTGAGAAATCGGGCACCTCCATGATGTTGGGGTCCTGCGTGGTCACTGTGGTGGTAGTCTCGGGGTTCTTGGTCCCCGCGTCACAGCCCGCCGCGCAGAGTACCATTAATACTGCCGCTGCCAAAGCGATAATTTTCTTCATAACTGTTACTTATCCTTTCGGTATAAATATACAGATTAATAATAGCACAATTTTTATAAAAAGTCAATTGGTAATATTAATACTATTTTTTGCTCTTGTCAAAGATTTTGAGGCTGATCGTCGATACGGGAGCATTTATCTTAAGCTTTTAAACCGTCCGGCATTTAAAAATCACAGCTTTTCAGACAGTGAAACTCGATTTAAAGCGAGCGTCCGTGGCAACTCCGATAAAACCATACTTGAACTCTGCGAAAACGATCTATCAGGTGTGTAAGAAAACACAACGGGAATATTTTTCAGGTGCTCCAAAAAATTTCAAAAACCCCTTGACAAACAGGTAAAAGTATGCTAAAATATGCTTACCTCGTTAAAAGGGGCTTCTTTTTTTGTGTGCTTTTAAAGCTCCGGCTCGAAAAAACACACTGCATAACCCCTCCGTATTCAGAAGGAATACGGGCAGCGAAACGCGCGGGTTCCCCGCGTAAGCGCGATGAGGGAGGCTTGACCGTTCCCCGTGAACGGAAATAAAACAGGAGGTGCCAAAATGGCCGGTATCAGAAACAAGATTACACTCGCCTGCACAGAGTGTAAGCAGCGCAACTACAACACCAAGAAAAACAAGAAGAACGACCCCGACAGGATCGAAATGAACAAGTACTGCAGATTCTGCCGCAAGCACACGCTCCACAAAGAAACCAAGTAAGGAGGGCGCTTAATGGCAAAGGAGAAATCGGTCGAGGCGGTAAAATCGGCGGCTGCGCAGCCAAAGAAAAAACGCTCGATCGTAAAGTACTTCAAAGACGCCCGCTCTGAATTCAAAAAGGTAGTGTGGCCGTCAAGAAAACAGGTGGTAAACAACACGATAGTTGTTATCATCTCGCTGGTCGTATCCGGGCTCGCGATATGGGCGCTCGACTCGGCGTTCGGGTCGCTGCTCATGCTCATTCTCGGGCGGTACAACTGATCATAACGGTATAGGAGTTCATGTCAATGTCGGAATCTAAATGGTATATCCTTCATACCTACTCCGGTTACGAGAAGCAGGTCGCGAAGGACATAACAAAGCTCGCTGAAAACAGAAATCTCCAGCACCTCATCGAGGACGTGATGGTGCCTATGGGTCCCGCCACCGATGACTACGGCAAGCCTATCCTTAACAAGGACGGCGTGCAGAAGGAAGAAAAGCTCTTCCCGTGCTATGTCTATGTCAAAATGGTGATGACGGACGAGACCTGGTATATCTGCCGCAATACCCGCGGCGTTACGGGCTTCGTCGGCCCGGGCTCGAAGCCGATACCCCTCACCGATGCGGAGATCGCGAACCTCGGCATAGCAAAGACAGTCGCGGCGGTAAAGGTCGGCGATATCGTGACGATAAACTCCGGAACGCTCAAGGGCTTCGAGGGTACCGTCAAGGAAGTGGACGAGGAGGCACAGTCCGTGCTCGTCAATGTGTCGATGTTCGGCAGAGAGACTCCCACAAAGCTTGAGCTTTCCATGGTCGAAAAGATCAAGGTATGACCGCAAATATCGAATTGATCGAAAGTTCTTTTTAAATTTTTTGGAGGTAAAACAAAATGGCTCAGAAAGTAGTCGGATTTATCAAATTACAGATACCCGCGGGTAAAGCTACTCCCGCACCGCCGGTAGGACCCGCACTCGGTCAGCACGGCGTAAACATCATGGCGTTCACAAAGGAATTCAACGAGCGCACAAAGAATGACGCGGGACTTATTATCCCTGTTGTTATCACGGTATACGCTGACAGAAGCTTCTCGTTCGTTACAAAGACTCCGCCCGCTGCCGTTCTTCTCAAGAAGGCTGCCGGTATCGAGACAGCCTCGGGTACACCGAACAAGACCAAGGTAGCCAAGGTAACAAAGGCTCAGGTACAGCAGATCGCGGAGCAGAAGATGCCCGACCTCAACGCAGGCTCGCTTGAAGCGGCTATGTCGATGATCGCAGGCACCGCTCGTTCCATGGGCATTGAAGTAATTGACTGATAACATATAGTGGGAGGTCACAGACCGTCAGACCACAAGGAGGATAATAATATGAAACACGGAAAGAAATATAACGAAAGCGTCAAGCTCATAGACTCCGCAAAGCTCTATGAGGTCGGCGAGGCTTGCGATCTTGTATGCAAGACCGCAACAGCAAAGTTCGATGAGACCGTCGAGCTCCACGTAAGACTCGGCGTTGACTCCCGCCACGCAGACCAGCAGGTAAGAGGCGCGGTAGTTCTCCCCAACGGAACAGGTAAGACCGTAAGAACTCTCGTATTCACAAAGGGCGAGAAGATCAAGGAAGCTCAGGACGCCGGCTCCGATTATATCGCAGACGACGATACCGTAAAGAAGATCCAGGACGGCTGGATGGACTTCGACGTTGTTATCGCTTCGCCCGATATGATGGGCGTTGTAGGACGTCTCGGTAAGGTGCTCGGTCCGAGAGGCTTGATGCCTAACCCCAAGGCCGGTACAGTTACCCCCGAGATCGGCAAGGCTATCGCCGATGCCAAGGCCGGTAAGATCGAGTACAGACTCGACAAGACCAATATCATCCACTGCCCGATCGGAAAGGCTTCGTTCGGTCAGGATAAGCTCTCCGAGAACCTTGAGGCTCTCATGGGCGCTATCGTAAAGGCAAAGCCCGCCGCTGCAAAGGGTCAGTATATCAAGAGCTGCACCATTACTTCCACAATGGGCCCCGGCATCAAGATCAATACCGTTAAGTACGGTGCGTGATCAATACGGTAATTAAAGCTTTTGTCCCCCGCTTCATTTGAAGCGGGGGTTTGCTGTTTCGGGGGAATGTCCGCAGAGCCCGGAAAAAATATCACATCCCCCTTGACAAATGAGCGGAACGGTGATATAATTACAGTATCACGATAAACATATAAATCTGGTAGGGATTAAAGGTGATAAGTGTATGAACGAGAAACTGAGAAAAACGATACTTGCGGCGGTATTCGCGGCTCTTATATGCGCGGCGACCCTGCTGATACGGATACCGACCATAACAAAGGGCTATGTGAACCCGGGCGACGGCTTCGTCATACTGGCGGGCTGGATATGCGGAGGTCCGTGGGGATTCACGGCGGCGGCGCTCGGCTCGGCGCTTGCCGATATCATCGCGGGATATACCGTGTTCGCGCCTGCGACGTTCATTATAAAGGGCTGCATGGCGCTTATAGCTGTCGCGGGAGTGCGGGTCTTCGCGAACCACACAAATGTCGGCAGGATCGCCGGAGCAATAACGGCTGAGCTCTTCATGGCGGCAGGCTACTGCGTGTTCGAGACGATATTCATAACCGGCTCGTTCGAGGCGGCGCTGATCGGAGTGCCCGAAAACCTGATACAGGGCTTTGTCGGAGTTCTGTGCTCCGTGACGGTAATGACGGCTCTCGAAAAGACAAGGGGGCTCAACCGCAAATACTGAGATCAGGGCGCTCCGGGAACTGACCCGGGGCGCTTTATACTTGACGCGGAACACAATATATGCTATAATATTATCGGGTGATAGTATGTATATATACCGACCGGGTATGATAGGTGAAGCTATCCGCACAAAGATAGAGAACACCAGAAATTCGATCAGATACGGGGAGGAAAACTCGCAGTCCTTCTCCGAGATACTTGCCTCGATGATGACGGTCGATACCGGGACAAAGGTCGTCGGCACTGCGAACCTCGTCAGGGAAGGCAAAAGCCCCACTGCCTACACGGACGGGAGCACTCTGCTCTACGCGATACAGAACGCTGCGGACGATACCACAGCCGCGAAGGTCGTGGCTTCGCTGGGACTTACGCAGTCGGACAATTCGCTGAAAGCTGCCGCCGACAGTCTTACCTCGTCGATTAAGCTGCTTTCCTCGCTGAACGGCACGCAGGACAGCTCCGCGGTGAAGCAGATCACCGATCTTGTTGACAAATACAACGCCCTGCTGACCGATCTGCGGTCGGGGACTACCTCATCGGCGTTCATGTACGCGAATATCCTGAAGACCGCCGCGCAGACGGGAGCCGACGCTCTTGCAAAGGCGGGGATATCGGTCTCCGAGGACGGCAGACTTACGTTTGACAGCGAAAAATTTGAGAGCGTAGGTCTGGAGGGCTTCCTGAACAGCGTATCCTCTGCGGCGTCGGCGGTATCCGCCTATGCTTCGAGCATAAAGCCCTCCGGCACGGGAGTGCTCGACTTCCTGACCGAGAGCTCCGATGAGGATTCCGGCTTTATCTCCACCTCTGAATATTATAATTCGCTGATGAATATGTATCTATAAGCAGAGGCGGCTCCTTTTGTAATTCAAAAGGAGCCGCTGTTTGTTTTACTTACATACAGAAGATAGTATTGGTTATGATTCGCGTATCGGATCTCCGTGGTACGGTATTTGTTTTAGGGTCCAGCCCTTTTTTCAAAAGGGCTGGCCGCCGGAGGCAACTCTTATTCTCTTCTTCTCTCTCGTTCTCGAGCGCAAGCGGCCACTCGAGCGCAAGCGGCTACTCGAACGGCTCATCTGTCTTTCAGCATATACTCCAGTGAATCGGTGAGTGCGATGACGGAGGCGTTGATGATATCGCGGCTTGCGCCTACGGTAGTCCACGTGTTCTCGCCGTCGGTGCTCTCGATAAGCACGCGGGTGACGGCGGCGGTGCTGTCGCCGGACGTGATGACGCGCACC